>JBEKJU010000202.1:0-6725 GCA_050011095.1 Syntrophorhabdales bacterium | reverse complement strand
ACTCTCGACAGAAAGGGACGTGATGTTTCTCTCGACCTGGGATATGAAGCCCTTTGTCAGTCCCGCCCTCGATGCAAGCTCCTCCTGGGTAAGGGATTTAGCTTGCCTTATCGTGCGTATCCTTTCTCCTATGCTCGATCCATCGACCTTAGTCATGAACAGTAAACGCTCACCAAAAGTTTATTGTATTAAACTAAATCAATTTGAAAATCATGTCAACTGAATTTTTATTTAACTTTGAGATGCAGTATGCTAAACTCACTAAAATGGTCTAATTATGCTGGTAAACGCGGCAATCGTACAGTTTTTGGAACACAGGAACATCAAATATATCTTCCATTTGCCCGGTATTCATACCCTGCCCCTGAACTCGGCCCTGTTTCGCTCAAAAATCACGGTTCTCATGGGGAGACACGAGGCGACCACGGCCTTTATGGCCGACGGCTTCGCGAGGGTTACGGGGGAGGCGGCCGTTCTACTCGTGACGCCCGGCCCCGGTCTCGGCAATGTCGTCACCGCCTGCATGGAGGCCCATGGGGATGACGTGCCCCTGGTGATCCTGTTTGTCGACGTGGATAGAAAGAACGTGGCGAAAGGCATCCTCCACGGCGTGCGGGAGCCGGAAGCACTCTTCACGAACATAACCAAGGGCATTTTTGTCATCTCCGGTGAAAGAGACCTCCTCTTCACACTGGAGGCGGCCTTCCGGACGGCGGTGTCGCCCAGGCAGGGACCCGTGCTCGTATCCATCCCCTATCGCCTCCTCGAGAGAGAGGTCCCTCTTGCCGGGCACGAATGCGGCGGCCCCGGCAAGGAAACGCCCTTCGACCCCGAGCCCCTCGAAAGGGCGCTCAAAGGCACGGAAAGGCCCGTCATCATCGCGGGGGGCGGCTTAAAGGGATACGCCCTGGGAGACATCCTCGATACCATGTGCAGGGAATCGGCCATCCCCTTTCTCACGAGCACGGGGGGCAAGGGCGTCGTGAGGGAGGACAACGGGTACGTCCTCGGCAATGTGATGGCCAAGGGGATCGCCCGCGAGGTCTTGCGGGCCTCCGATGTCACGATCGCCCTCGGGACGAGGCTCAGGGACGTCGATACGAAAAGGCGGGGGGTGAAACTCGGCCGCCTGGTCCACATAGACGTCGATGACCGGTGGATCGAACGGAATTACCCGGCGGACCTCGCCGTGGCGGGCCGCATGGGAGACGCCGTTGAAGGCCTCAGCCATATCATGAAAGGCAAAAGGTCGTCGTGGGACATGGAAAGACTGAAGGGGAGCCGGCAGCGGGAAGAGGCCCTGCTTGAAAAAAACCCGGGCTTTCAGGTCGCGATGCATCTGAGACGGTCCATACCGGATGAGACCGTTACCGTCTGGGACCTCAACCTGATCTCCTACTGGGCCGAATATTACTTTCCCGCATATTATCCGCGCAGCTTCCTCAGCCCGAGGGGGATATCACCGATTTTCTACGGATTTTCCGCCGCCTTGGGCGCAAAGCTCGGCAAACCTGGAAATCCCTGCCTCTGCATCACGGGAGATGGAAGTTTTTCCGCGGTCGCCGGGGAACTGGCGACCGCAAGGGCGTACGATATCCCCGCCGTGGTCCTCGTCTACAATAACGGCGCCTTCGGCGTGCTTGAGGACTACATGAAAAAGCGGTACGCCATCGAAGGGACGATGGAACTCCACGACCCCGATTTCCCCGGCCTCGCCCAAGCCTTCGGCATCAAGTCCAAAAGGGCGGAGAGCCTCGAAGACCTCGACGACATCTTTCGTCATGATGTCTCCTGGGATGAACCCTATCTTGTCGAATTCCGCCACCCGACCTTTCCTCCGCCCTGGGCATAGCGAGGCCCCAGGCGCTCTTGGGCAAGGCTAGACCATCAGATACTTTTCCTTTACATCCTGATTGGCTTCAAGGTCGGCACTGGTTCCTGCGAACCTGATCCGGCCATTGTCGATGACGTACGCCCTCCCGATCAGTTTCATCGCGGACTTTATGTTCTGTTCCGAGAGCAGGATGCTGATGCCCGCGTCTCTCAATTTCAGGATTTGCTCCTCCAGATCGCGCACGATCAGCGGGGCGAGTCCCTCCGTCGGCTCATCGAGTAAAAGCAGCTCGGGACCGGTCATCAGGGCCCGCCCAATGGCAAGCATCTGCTGTTCACCGCCGCTCAGATTGCCCGCGCGCCGCCCCTTGATATCCCGGAGGGCTGGAAAGAGACCGTATATGCGGTCTTTGTTCCATTCGGCAGTGCGCCGGAACGTGATCTCCAGATTGTCATCGACGGAGAGGTCCGCAAAAACCCTCCGGTCATCGGGCACATAGACGATGCCCTGCCTCACGAGAAGGTATGCGCGCTTACCGGCGACAGGCGCGCCGTGGAAGGTGATCGTTCCCTGCCTCGGCGGCGTGAGCCCCCCTATGCTTTTCATGGTTGTGCTCTTGCCGGCGCCGTTCCTCCCGAGGAGCCCGACGATCTCTCCCTTCGATACGTCAAGCGACACGTCGTAGAGGATGTGGCTGAGGCCGTAATAGGTGTGAATCCCCTTCACGTTGAGCAGGCGTCACCCCCGCCGAGATACGCCTCCTGCACGGCCTGGTTCCGCCGCACCTCGTCGCAGGAGCCCTGCACGACGGTGGAGCCGCGAACCATCACCATGATGCGGTTGGCAATCGCGAAGACGAGTTCCATGTCATGCTCGCAGAAGAGTATGGTCAGACCGAGGTCCCGTGAGAGCTTCCGTATAAGGTCGATGCACCGGGCCGTCTCCTCCGGGGACATTCCCGCGGTAGGCTCGTCGAGGATGAGGAACTCGGGACTGCAGCCGAGCGCGAGGGCAATCTCCAGCACCTTTCTGTCCCCGTGGGAGAGGGCCGCGCTCAACCGGTCCTTCTTGTCGGAAAGACCGACGCTCTCGATAACTTCCGCCGTCTTGTCCGTGGCCAACCTCTTTGCCGGCGTGAACATGCTCCACGTCTTGCGCTCTTTCGCGAGCACCGAGACGCGGACATTCTCGAACACCGTGAGGCGTGGAAATACGTTGACCACCTGGAAGGAGCGCGAGAGGCCCTTCTTGCACACCCCGTGGGGAGGCATGCCCGTGATATCCTCACCCTTGAAGAGGACACTCCCCGCATCGGGTTTCAGGATGCCCGTGACCAGGTTGAAGAACGTCGTCTTGCCGGCGCCGTTCGGTCCGATCACCGCGACGGTCTCCCCCTTCGCGACGTCGAGATTCGCGCCGTTGACCGCCTTGAACCCTGAAAACGATTTGCTGAGACCTCTGATCTTCAGCATTTACCTGTCCCCGCGTATGCCGCCTTCTGCCCGTCTTCCTTCGAGGCGGTCCCGTGATGTCTGCCGACGTACTGAATCAGCCAGCCGAGGATCCCCTCGGGCAGAAAGAATATGACGAGCATCATGATGATGCCGAGGACGAGCGCCCAGTAGACGGTGTAGGTGCTCACGAAGGTGCGCAGCGCCACGATCACGGCAGCCCCGAGCATGGGCCCCGGAAAGGTGAGCCAGCCGCCCAGAAGACACATGATCACCATTTCCATCGAAAGGGTCCAGAAGAGCATATCGGGGAAAACGGTATTATCGACCACGACGAAAAGGCTGCCGGCGATGCCGGCGAAAAAGGAGGCGATCACGAGCGCCATGAGCTGGTGTCTTTTCACGTTCACCCCGATCATCCCGCTCCTCACCGTGTTGTCACGAATCGCCTGCAGGACGCTGCCGAAGGGCGCATTCAGGATCCTGTATATGATATACATGCAGGCGAGTGTGACCACCAGCGTAAAATAGTAGGCAGCCGGGCCCGAGGAGATGATGTCGGGCACCGGGATGCCGTGGATCCCATCATCCCCGCCCGTGAAGGAATACCAACGGTAGACGATGGCCCACACGAGGGAGCCGAGCGAGATCTGAAGCATGCCGAAATAGAGCTTCGAGAGGCGGATACAAATGAGGCCCATGACGAGCCCCAGCATGGCGGCCACGAGGGGTCCGACAATAAAGCCAAGCCACGGTGAGAGCCCGGTTTTCGTCATTATGAGGGCCGCCCCGTAGGCGCCCGCGCCGTAGAAGACCGCATGGTGGAACTGGTATATGCCGCCGAAGCCGAGCGCCAGGTTGAGGCTCGTCGCCGCGAGGCCGTAGATCAGGACGATTGCGGCCATGTAGACATAAAAACGGGGCAGGAGAAGCGGGAAGAGGAAGAGCATAATGACGGCGGCGACGACGATAAGGTTTTTTCTGTGCGTAGCCAGCCCTGTCACTCGCTTACCACGTCGATTTGAGGAGACCCGTAGGCCTGAAGAAGAGCACGACGACCACCGCGATGTACGGAAAAATGATGCCGAATTGCGGCCAAAGGAGGATGCCGAGCGATTGGGTGAGACCGAAGATCAAGGCGCCGAGAAGCGCACCCCACACGTTGCCCAGTCCGCCCATGATGACGATGAGAAAGGCCTCTATGATTAAGGTGCTGTCCATGCCGAGGGTGACGCTCACCGTGGGCGCGACGAGGGCGCCCCCGAGGCCGGCGAGGAGGCAGCCGACAACGAATACAGACGCGTTGACGCGGTTCACGTTGATGCCCACCGCCTGGACCATCTCCCTGTCGACCGCCGCCGCCCTCGCGATCTTCCCTGTCCGCGTCCTGCTGACGAGAAGCCAAAGGCCGATGGCCACGAAGGGGCCCAGGATGAGCAAAAACAGATTATATATGGGGAAGGGGAGCCCCCCGAAGAGCGGGACGAACCCCTGGAAGACCGGGGGCACGGGAACCGACCTGTACTCGCCGCCCCAGACGAGCTTCACGAGATCACCGAATACGAGAGAAAGGGCAAAGGTGAGCAAAAGGAGCATCAGGTGCTCGCCTTCGTAGAGGTAGCGAAACAGGCCCCGCTCACATATCAGGCTCAAGAGGGCAACGCCGAGGGGGGCAACAACCAGGGCCAGCCAGAAACCGGGATTGCCGCCGCCGGCCGCCTTCGAAACGCTGAAGGCCATGAAAGCGCCTATCATGTAAAGGGAGCCATGGGCCACGTTGGGGATGCGAAGGACGCCGAGTATGAGGGTTAAGCCCGACGACACGATGAAGAGAATGACCGTGCGGCTCAAACCCACGAGGATTTGGCCCAAAACCCCGGGAGGACAGATGGCGTAAATGAAGTCTAATTGCATTCCCCCTGTATCCGCCGCTCCTTTTCGTGGGCCTTGAAGGATAAAATCTTAACCACACCGGCTGTGGGATGTCAAAGGATTTCGCCCGTCCTCTCGCCCTTTCCCCCTGATACTGCGGGCGTGGCGCCCGGTGCAGAGGCCTCTCTGTTCGGACATCGCGCGACACGCCGCCGCATCGAAACATGTCATCCGGAGAGGCATGGAAATTATGGCGTCCGGGGGAGAGACACCATGACAAAAGGGGATTATATTTATTCTATACGTTCGATTCCCGATTCACTTCGACGGATATGTATTGTGAATAGCATACCAGAGCCATTAGCGTCCGACATCGAGATACTCGATGCCTATTCCCGGGCGGTTACCCGCGTCGTTGAAGAGATTGCGCCGGCCGTAGTCAGCATCGCCGTCCGCATTCAGAAGGGCCGCGCCCTTCCCGCCGCCGCCGGCTCGGGGATTGTCATCGCCCCTGACGGATACATCCTCACCAACCACCACGTGATCGCCCAGGCACGTCAGGTGGATGCCCGGTTTACCGACGGCAAGGTCCTGCGGACGCGGCTTGTCGGCATCGACCCTCCCACCGATCTTGCCCTGATCCAGGCGAATGCCGCGGGCCTGATCCATGCCCCCCTGGGCGATTCGGCGTCGCTCCGTCCGGGCACCCTCGTTATCGCCATCGGCAACCCCCTCGGCTTCGATTCCACCGTCTCCACCGGCGTCGTAAGCGCCCTCGGAAGGGGCCTACGGACCACGGAGGGCCGACTTATCGAGAATATCATACAGCACACGGCGCCCCTGAACCCGGGAAACTCGGGGGGGCCTCTCGTCAATTCCCATGGCCAGGTAATGGGCATCAACACGGCGATCATCGCCATGGCCCAGGGGATCGCCTTTGCCATCCCTTCAAAAACGGCGAGTTGGGTTGTATCCCAGCTTCTATCCCACGGACGCGTCCGTAGGGGTTATCTAGGCGTTTCCGGTACCCTTCGTCCCCTCGAAAAGCGCCTGGTGAGGCTCTTCAATCTCGCGAAGGAAAGCGCCGTCGAGGTATTCTCCGTCGATGCGCAGGGTCCGGCGGCGAAGGCGGGGATAAGGGTAGGAGACCTCATCATCGGAATTGGCGGGCAGGAGGTGGCCACCATAGACGACCTCCATCGCTTCCTCACGGAGTGGCCCTTCGGAAGCCAGGTCGCCATCACCGTGATCCGGGGTACGGAAAAACTCCACCTCCTTATTGTCCCGACCGAGGCAGCCCCGGCCGTCTGAAAAAATCTCCCCCCTCTCCTTCCGCGCCCCGTCGAAGCCCCCATCCCCCTCTCATTGGTGGGGGATTTATATCGAGTTGCTTATCTTCGGCATCCACATTAGGGCTCGTCAGAAAATAAATGGGCCATCTGGCTTGTCTTTTTGTCCGCCCGCTTCGTTGCGAAAAGGTCATGTACATCCAGTACATTTGGCCTTTCCGCGCCTCGCCGATCGGCCAAAAATCCTTCGCCATCCGACTCATTTATTTCCTTCCGAGC
>JBEKJU010000201.1:0-6726 GCA_050011095.1 Syntrophorhabdales bacterium | reverse complement strand
GGTGAGACAGGCCCTCCCCGAATCTCAAATCGATGCCTGAAAAAGGGTGAGTTGCACCTGCTTAAAGCTTTTGCGGGCGTGCGGATCGTTAGAAATGAGGGTATTTTTGCCGTCGCCTACAGTAGAAGCCCCTTGCGCCGCACACGATGGGATGGGGCCCTTCTTACGGAACGCCTCGAGAGGGCCTGAAAAAAAGGGGGTAGCCTAACTCGGGAACTGCTACAATAAGTGGGGGGAGACTGGATCAATATGTTGTGGTTTGCAGTGAAGTCCATATCCGGGAAGGAGGTCCCATGAAAAAGGCAATGTGGTGGTTCGCCGGTCTGGCGCTGCTGGCCGCTTCGGCCGCGGCCCAGATAACAACTACGCCGCTGTTCATCATCGAGCGGAGCAAGAACGCCAACGTCGTGCATTACGACGCCCGGCTCACCGCCGACGGCAAACTGGATCCCACGGAGCCGGTGATCGCCTACTGGGTCCTACTCGCCGGGGACGGTCACCGGGAGAAACTCAGCTGGATCGAGAAAAAAAAGGCCTACGGTTTTACCATCAAGCCGGACCCGTCGGTAAACGGCTATAAAATGACCCTGGTGGCCGCCCCCGAGCGGCAATTCACCGTGAAGAAGGAGAAGGGCGCCTTCCGTGCCGAGGCAATCATCGACGGCCGTCCGGCCATCCTGGAGAAGATGTACATCGACGCCTCCGAAGGGCTGACGGGTCCCAAGGTCCACTATATCGAGGTGTATGGCAAGGACCTGCAGACGGGAGAGGAGCGCCGCGAAAAGATGGTGCCGAAGTAGCCGCCCTTATAGCAGGCTTTCGCGCTTCACTCAGGCATCTAGCGGTCATCTTTTACTCCTTGGACGTTCCTCGATGGGCTTCTCCTCGTAATGGCGTTTTATGCCTACCCGGCTAAACGTAAGTACTGTGAGAACCCCGAGGAGCAGCCCTCCAATAACATCGACGGCATAATGAAACATGCAATAGACGGTGGCAATAGACAGGAACAGACAGGTCAACCAGTAAAAGATTTTCATCCTTTCAAAATGGGTGCTCCCCCACCACGCGATGAGAAACGTAGCGGCAACGTGGGAACTTGGAAAGGCTGCGCCAGGATTTTCTCCCCCCGCGTAAATAAAATCGACCATTGTCCGAAACAGGCCACCTTGATGATAACATTCGTTTCGCAACGCGATCGGTCCCTCAACCGGCAGGAGTATGTAGATGACAAAACACACATAGAACAGGGAGGAAAGCTGAAAAACGAAGTTCTCGAAGAGTTTTACATCCTTGCGGAATAACAAGATGCCGGTCAGGGGAATTATCAGATAATAACTAAAATAAAAAAAGTGAAAGAACTCGTCGAAAAATGCATTCCCACGTCTCCCATGCAGGAAAAAGGCGGGAACTTCGCCGAAGATCCGGACATCCAGATTCATAAAAAAGGCATCAAGGAACCGGGGCACGACAACCCTGTTGATCAGCCCGGTCTGATAGTAAAGCAGACCGTATAGGACCAACGGATACCACAGGCTCACCGTAAACGCCGATAAACTGTTCCTCCTTGTGAGGCTTAATAAAAGGACCATAAGGATAACCGAGAGATTGAATGTGAGATGATACGCGTACGCCGCGATTTTTACTCTGAAAATAAAAGCGAAAACGACCAGGATGAAATTATAGAGTATGGTTATTCTGTCCGTTGCATTTAAGTTCACAACCGGCCATCTTTCCTATGCCGGCGGTATGCCGTCATGTCGTCGGTTTCCGTCAGATCACTCCTACCTGTCTTCCCACCTTTTCGAAGGCAGCCAAGACCTTGTCCAACTGTTCCTCCGTATGGGTCGCCATGTAACTTGTCCTCAGGAGTTCCCGCCCTTGTGGGACCGCAGGGCTGATGACCGCATTGACAAAGACCCCGTTTTCGAAGAGTAGTCTGCACATCTCGTACGTTTTCATGGTGTCTTTAATGACGACGGGAATGATCGGGGTTTCGCTCGTTCCTGTATCGTAGCCGAGCGTTTTATATCCCTTCAGCATCTTGTGCGTATTTCTCCAAAGCCGCGCTCTTAATTCGGGCTGTTCTTCAATGATGTCCAAAGCGGTGCTCGCCGATGCCACCAGTGAGGGGGGGAGGCTGGCGCTGAACATCATCGAGCGAGCAATGTGTTTGATCCAACTTATCACATCTGATGGCCCTGCGACAAAGCCGCCGATCGCGGCAAGGGATTTGCTGTGGGTTCCCATGACAAGATCTACCTCGCTTTCCAGGCCAAAATGCGCCGCCGTCCCCCGTCCTCCATCTCCAAGGACGCCGATTGCGTGGGCGTCATCCAGCATGATCCTCGCGCCATAGGCCCTGGCCAGCTTAACGATAGCAGGGAGATCGGCAATGTCGCCTTCCATGCTGAAGACGCCATCGACGATGATCAGTCTGTCTTTTTCCTTGGTTCCTTCGAGAGCCCTTTCGAGGGCGTCCATGTCGTTATGCCGATATTTCTTGACCTCGCCGAAGGAGAGACGGCAGCCGTCCATGATACTTGCATGATCGTACATATCGATAATAGCGGCATCGTTCCGGCCCACGAGGGCAGAGATCGTCCCCAAATTGGTTTGGTAGCCGGTTGCGAAGACCAGAGCGGCTTCCTTCCGCAAGAACCTCGCCAACTTCTTTTCCAGTTCTTCGTGAATATCAAGATTCCCATTTAGAAACCGTGAACCGGCACAGCCGGTACCATATTTTTCAATGGCTCTGATCGCTGCTTCCTTCACCCGTGGGTGGTTGGTGAGTCCAAGGTAATTGTTGGAACCGATCATGATCACTCTCTTCCCGTTGACCACCACTTCAGAATCCTGCGGGGATTCGAGCTTCCTAAATAAGAAATAGTGGCCGCTTTCCTTCAATCCGTATTCATACTTCGCGGCTTGTGCGCACTTTTCAAAGATATCCATGGACGACCTCGTTCCTAGGTTATAACCATTTTTCCTTTTTGTACCATTCAAAGGTTAATCCGGCCCCCTCCGGGAGTGGAACCCTTGGCTCAAAGCCTAAGAGGGTTTTGGCTTTTGTGATGTCGCAAACCCACTCTTTTTGGAGTATTTCTTCTGCTTTATCTTTGTTGAGGAGGGAGGGCTTCCCAAACAATTTAGAAAGAAATTGCGAAAAACAAGCGATACCCGTTACCATTCTTCCGGGAACAGGGATGCGTAAAGCGGTTATCCCCATTGCGTGTGCAAAAACATCACCGATCTCCTCCATCCGGTAGTCATTGCCATCAGAGAGGAAAAAGATTTCTCCACTCTTTGTCCGAGTCTCAACGGCCAATAGAATTCCTTGGACAATATCCTGCACATAACAGAGGCTAAGACGTTGGCGCCGACCCGCAAGGCAGGGCTTGATCCTTCTGGAGAGGCATTTGAACAGGGCAAAGATGTCCTTATCCCTTGGCCCGTAGACAGCAGAAGGCCGAAGGATGAGAGCTGGAAGTTCATGAGCATGGGCGAGAACCGACTCCTCTCCCATGCGCTTGCTCCGGCCATAAGAGGAAACCGGTTCACAGGGGTCTAACTCCTTTTTGGAGCCGCCGTTTCTGCTTGGCCCTGCCGCTGCCTGACTGGAAATATAG
Source organism: Syntrophorhabdales bacterium (assembly GCA_050011095.1). Taxonomy (GTDB): domain Bacteria; phylum Desulfobacterota; class Syntrophorhabdia; order Syntrophorhabdales; family WCHB1-27; genus JBEKJU01. The sequence goes on along the minus strand of JBEKJU010000201.1, from coordinate 3,100 downwards.
ATGAATTTTTGAAGACGGGGGTTATTTTCGAGACAGGCATGGATCAGATTCTCTGTTCCAAAACCATTTACCTCAAAATAGGTTTCCTTTTTGATCGCCTTGGTCGCGCCTGCCACATGGAACACCCAATCGACACCCCTCACGGCCTCTTTTAACGAGGTCTTATCATTACAATCGCCGGGAACGAATTCGATAGGAAGATCCTTCAGCCACTTCCCATCGCTGGTTTTTCGAAGAAGACAGCGGACTTGCACCCCTTTTCGAATAAGCGCTTCCGTCAAATGGCTTCCGATAAATCCCGTGCCTCCGGTTACCAGAGCTTTCAATGAATTCTTCTTCCCAACCCGTAGGATTTTTCACTCCCCACCCCTCCTCCCCGTTGATGGGGAAGGGTGAAGGGGGTTAATTCTTCTAATTTCGTCTATTTTCTCAGGATTGTCAAGGACCTGCGGCCCACGGGGCCGGGTACCCGCGGTGTTCATTCAGGGCGCCGGAAAGACTTGCATAACCGTAACTGCGGGATTACATTTGTAAGAAGGGAAAGGTCTATTAAGATCCCACGCGTGGCAACATAGTTCGAGAACTTTCTTCTGAAACGTACGCATCAGAAAAAGGCTTATGGGGTGAGGCCATCTCTTCTACACGAAGGGAGGGGAAGCATTGTAATTGAGGTATCCACTTAATCCGGACCGTTATTAACGCGGGCAGTCCATAACGGCCAACGCATCACCCGGAATCGTAAGGAGGTAAAACATGGCTGAGCGTAACGCAGTGGTAGGCATCTTCGACTCTCACATCAAGGCGGAAACGAGTATTAAAGAACTCCAGCGGGCGGGGTTCGACATGAAGAAACTGTCCATCGTAGGCAAGGACTATCACCCAGAGGAGCACGTTGTCGGCTACTACAACGTCGGTGACCGCATGAAGGTATGGGGCAAACTGGGGGCCTTTTGGGGCGGCTTTTGGGGCTTGCTGTTTGGATCGGCCCTTTTCTTTATCCCTGGCATTGGTCCCCTCGTCGTGTTCGGCCCGCTAGTGGGTTGGATTGTCGGAGCGTTGGAGGGCGCCTTGGTGATCGGCGGGCTGAGTGCGTTGGCCGCCGCGCTGTACAGCATCGGCATTCCCAAGGACAGTGTCATGCAGTACGAGACGGCGATCAAATCTGACAAGTTCCTCGTTATCGCTCACGGCACAGCGGACGAGGCGGCCAAGGCCAAGAGCATCTTCGAGACGGCCGGCGCGGCACAAATCTCCGTTCATCCAGGAATACGCGACGAAATCGTGGACGGTTAGACTTGAATTAACCTCCCATCCTGCCCCAAGCCAGGGGTGCTGAAATAGTCAACTATGTGTTCATAATCCCATCTGTGGCGCTTGAAGGGGCAAGGTGGTTTATCTCACTTCATCGTTCCGGTAGCGCTTTCTCCTTGAAAAAAACAGAGTTCTTAGACAATGAAATAAGGACGGTGGGGGCAGGAAAAGTTTTCGCGTGCGCGATTGGCGGGCGCACCATGGATGGGTCCGGCAATCGCAATAGTTCTCGATGAAGTCATCATGATAGGAGTCAAATCCTTTTCGCTGCCCTTTGTCTTGCTTTGCATCCTGACCCTCGGCGGTGGGTGTGCAACCCTGCCGGACGTTTCTGAAACTATTCGTGAGGCGCCGGCCAGCGGGGGACCTCCTCAAATAGTTTCGGCCAAAGGACCGCTATCCCTTAAACAGAGTAAGGCCCTTATGAAGCGCCTTAAGCGGTCCGTCAAGGCGACGGACATTCTGCAACGCTATACCACCGTAATAGAATCGGTGAGTGAAAGCCCGTTGACTAAGGGAAATAAAGTCACCTTGCTCGTCAACGGTCCGGCCACCTACGCCGCCATGTTCAAAGCGGTGGAGAGCGCCACGGACCATATCAACATCGAAACCTTTACGATGGAAGATATCGAAGATGAAACAGGCCGCAAACTCTCCGATCTGTTGCTGCAAAAACAGGCTGAGGGCGTTCAGGTAAATCTTATCTACGACAGTGTAGGCAGTTACACTACTCCCGCTTCATTCTTTCAGCGCCTGCGTGACGGGGGGATAGAGGTCGTCGAGTTTAACCCGATAAACCCGCTTAAGGCGCGGGGGAAATGGCGCCTGGCCAAATTGGATCACCGCAAGATCATGATTGTCGACGGCAAGGTCGCCTTCACGGGGGGCGTCAACATCAGCCAGGTTTATTCGAGCAGCCTTTCCGCAAGAAGAGAGGGGAAGGATGCACAGGTGCCATGGCGCGACACGGACGTTCAAATTGAAGGCCCTGCCGTGGCCGAGTTCCAAAACCTGTTTCTCAAAACGTGGGAGAAGCAGAAAGGGGTGAAACTTTCCGCACGGAACTATTTCCCCGATCTCAAGGAAAAGGGAAATGCCCTGGTCGGGGTATTGGGCAGTACGCAGGGGGAGGCCAACAGGATAACCTTCATTATGTATGTGGCCGCCATCACGTTCGCGGAAAACTCGCTCCATATGACGAATGCCTATTTCGTCCCCGACCACCAGACGGCAAAAGCCCTCGCCGATGCTGCAAAACGCGGGGTTGACGTGAAGATCATTCTTCCCGGAACAACCGATTCTTCACTGGCCCAGTATGCAGGAGAATACTTTTATTCAAGACTCCTGAAATCGGGGGTGAAGCTTTACAATCGGCGCAATGCCCTGCTCCATGCAAAAACCGTGGTAATTGACGGCGTTTGGTCGACAGTGGGCTCCACCAATATGGACTTCTGGAGCTTCTCAAGCGATGACGAGGTGAACGCGGTTATTCTGAGCCGTGAGTTCGGTGTCGAGATGGAAAAGATGTTCGCCGGGGATATAGCCGAGTCCGATGAGGTCCGATGGCAAGAGTGGAAAAAAAGACCTTTGTCTCTCAAAGTCAAGGAATGGTTTACGCATCTCTTCGCCCACTGGCTGTAGACTGTTCCCAAAGTTATCAGAGTAAGGGGTGAGTGGCGCAGGGGAACCTCCCCCCTGCGCTCTCTCAGAACCCGGCGTGAGTCTCTCGACTCACCGGGCTCCCATCATCCAGCCGTCGGTCGCGCGCCAAACTGCCAGTGTGGAAACA
>JBEKJU010000200.1:0-6734 GCA_050011095.1 Syntrophorhabdales bacterium | reverse complement strand
GGACATCGTGGCGAACGCCGATACGATCATGAAATATGCCCAGGCCCGTGGCGGCATCAGTCCTCACCAGGCGGCGGAGGAACTCGGAGAGATAACGGCGAGCCAGAATTACGTCAATGCGGCGTCCTACGATAAGGCAAAAGGAGTTACCGGCGAAGAGGGGCAGATAAGGACGAGGACCAACGAGAACCTCAACGAGGCGGCCAAGTTCGCTGTCTTCTCTAAGTTCGCGCAGGGTCTAGGACTCGCAAAAGATGATAACGACTTCAAGTCCATGTACGACTACCACAAGATGCACCACGGCGAGGATTCTCTGACGCTGAGCAATCCCGGAGCAGTGAGCGTGCTCAACCAGCGCATGAAGGATATGGGGTATTCCACGCGCTTCAAGGCAGGCGACAGGATCAGGATGAACTTCGACGAGCAGGGGAACGTGGTATCGGCTTTTGCAGTGAGAGGGGCGAGCAGAGAAAGCAGCGACATTACCTCCGAGATAAAGGGATACGAGTCGAATTACCTGAACGTGAGCCGGCAGACCACGGGCTTCAGGGGAGAGCACGGGTTCATGGACACCTCATTTAACTACAAGAGAACGATGGGTACTGGTTTGGTCGAGATGGGCAAAGACGCGGCTGGGAAGCCGATTTACGGCGCCGGTTTCAGAGAGGCCTATTTCGACAGGAAGACCGGAGAGCTTGCGGCAGAGACCTGGACAAACAAGAGGACGGGGCAATTCACCGGGGTGGAATATATAGACACAGGGAGAAAGGACCCCGAGACCGGCAGGTCGATCAAGGCGCCTCAATGGGTCACCGGCACGATGGAGCTCGACAAGGGCGGATCCTATGTCGTGAAGGATTTTCGGTCCCTGAGCAACCAGGAAGTGGTAAGAGGCGATGGAAAATTCGTCTCGGAAATGAAGGTCGATGCGGGCAGCGGCCTCAGGCTCTATGAGGTGGGAAGGGGAGGACAGGACATGGCGCAGGTGAACAAACTCGTGCTGGACGAACAGTCCGAGGCGAGATTCACGGTAGGGGGCGGCGTCCTGGCGGATGACAAGTCGCAGGTGAAGGGGTGGCAGGAGGACGCTCTCTGGATAACTGCTGGGGCCGAGAAAGGAGCGGGGATGTATAGCCAGACCAAGAGCGCAGTGGATGCGTTCTTGGGTTCTAAGGGAGAGGTAGAAACAGCTGGCGGCAGCCCTACTTCGAAGGATATGGAGCAATTCGAGGAACACTTTAGGAAGGTAAACGCGGTGCGGAATGAAAAAGCGGCCCATAGTGCAGGGAACTACGGCGTGACGCTGCCATCGCCGGCGAAGCCGAAGACCACTCTGAGGCCGACATCGGTGGAAACGAGATATCCGGAATAGACAGTGCCGAAATGGAGATCGCATGGAGTTAGTGCATAATTGTCTCAAAGTGCAGGGCGGCATCATCGTTCCAGTGTACAATGTGGAACCGGAAGCGCTGAAGCGGTCGTCAGGCAGCGGTGTCTTCATTTCTGTTAAGAGCTACGGTCTGGAGGTACGCATCGGTGAGCTCATTGTCCCCATCCCGGAGTTCATGCTGGAGTTTGTCATCGACAATAACCTCATCACCTTCTACGAGGCGGACAGTGCGGAATACCTGTGGGAGCCAATTCTTTCGGTAGAAATCCCAAGAGATGATCTTGTAGAGGCAAGAGGCGCTTACAAGTTTGTCCAGAGTAAGAATTGAGAGGAAAGTGAGGAGGCGGAGACTGTGGACCAGAACTGACAGCCGATCTACTCGTCCGTTTCGCGGTGCCAGACGTTGCACTTTAGGCCCTTCCAAGCCGGATTAGTTACTATGTCCTTGGTCACATTTCTACAAGGGCGATATCCCGTCAACTCTTCAAGGGTCGCTAAGAGCACGAGGAGATTTCCTCCCAGCATGAGACCAAGAAGAATAAATGCTCCATGCAGGTTTATTGAGAGAAAAGTATCCATATCGTAACGGAAGCCAAGCAGGATCACAACGGAGAACAGACCAAGAATCAGCAGAAAGGAGATTATCACGATTTTAGGCACGATCTGGTATCTGGTTTTCCGGTCAAACCACGCCCAGAGACGATTCCTTCTTTTTTGCATGTCAAGGCCGAAGCGGTCCGCGTAGAGGATCTCGTCCGCCTTGCGCCTGTATCCATCGCCGAGGCGGCCGAGATCCTTGTTGAAGTCGGCGTTCAGTTTTTGGAGTTCGTATTCGTTCGCCCGGTTCTTCATCGTGTACGGTAATATTGTCTCGCTCTCCGGCTTCCTTGTCAACAAATTCGGAGAACAGTGACCGAGGAGGTCGTCTTGCATACTCGAACGGGTCCCTTTGCATGACCCCCCTCACTCCCCGCCGCCCATTGCCGCCAATGTGATGACAAACGACCGGGTTCCTGCTATATTACTTATCAAGTAAGAGTAATACTTTGGAGGTTGACGATGAGGGTCACGTCGAAGGGGCAGGTGACAATTCCCCTTGAGATCAGGGACAAACTGGGGCTCGGGGCAAGCTCGGAAGTGGAATTTGAGCTCCTGGCGGATGGAAAGGTATGCCTCACGAAAGTGGACAGATCTGATCGGCGCCGCGCCCTCGTGAGGAAGATGAAAGGCAGGGCCACCACGAGATTGAGCACCGACGAGATCATGAAGCTAACGAGGGGATGAGTGGAGGCCCTCGTCGACAGCAACGTTATTCTTGATATCGTGACGGAAGATAAGCGCTGGGCGTCCTGGTCGACCAGGGTGATCGAGGACTGGAACGGCGCGCTGGTTATCAATCCCGTCATCTACGCCGAGATATCGACAGGCTTCGAAAGAATCGAAGACCTGGACGCGGCCGTCAGCCGGGAATTGTTCCGTCGCGATCCTCTGCCGTGGGATGCCGCCTTCCTGGCCGGCAAGTGCTTTCTGAAGTACCGCCAATCGGGAGGAAAGAAAACTTCCCCTCTCCTTGACTTTTTCATAGGGGCTCACGCGGCAGTGGCAAGAATGACCTTGATCACGAGGGATACTTCAAGATATCAAACGTATTTCCCCGGGATCAGGCTGGTATCTCCCGCCTCAACAGCGACTCGTTGACGTTTCCTCTGCCTGGCAGGTCCAGGTGATGTGAGTGCCTGCAGGTGCGCCCTGCGTCTTCGAGAAAGGCGTCCTTGCGACGATTGTCACGACCAATGGCTAAATCGGAAACGGGCGAGACCTTGGGTGTAATCTTGAGGTCGTGGCGAGAAGGCGGGGATAAGGTAAACTTCCTCCTACCAAGAATTCCTGTATAAGTAGGATGTGAGAGGCAGTAAGATTAGCCTCAAGGAAGGCAGGGGGACTTTTGACTTCCTGGGCCGCCGAGCCCTCACTACAGTCTGTCCCCTGCCTCTTTGAGCCATGATAAGTTGATTGGGCCTTATGAGCCCTTGTGACTTAAGGAGGATTGGCCGGAGGCAATCCCTGCTTTTCTGCTACTCTGGAGGAGGTACGCATATGGCGCTCTTTGTGGGGATCGATGTGTCGAAGGAGAAGTTCGATGCCTGCGGTATCGGCGATGACGGCAAGAAGGCCTTCTCCGTTTGCTGCCCCATGAATCGAAAGGGATTCGAGGAGCTCATCCTCCAGCTGCCGAAGGAGGGCCCTCTTCTGCTCGGTATGGAATCGACGGCCAGTTACCACATCGCCCTCTTTTCTTACCTTTCCGCGCAAGGGTACCGGGTCGCCATCATCAATCCCCTGCTCATCGCGAACTTCGCCAAGCTTTCCTTGAGAAAAACGAAGACGGACAAGATAGCCACGATTACCATCGCGCAATTCCTGCTCCTCAAGAACGAGGCCCTGGCGATGGAGCCTCCCCGGCTTGCAGAGCTCAAAGACCTGTCGAGAAGACGGGAAAGGCTCGCCGACCAGGTGACGGCCCTGAAGAACGACATGCTGAGGATTCTCTCGGTGACCTTCCCGGAGCTGGAAACCATCACCGGCATTTTTACCAAATCCACCCTTCGTCTTCTTGCCCAGTTCCCTTCGGCCCACGCGATACGGGAGGCAGGCCATGAAGCCGTTGCCAACGCCATCGGCCTTTCAAGAGGAAGGAAATCCGCCGCGTCGGTTGAGACGATTGTGGACACGGCCGCTGCGTCAGTTGGCGTCGCAAGCCCGGCGAAAGACCTGATCCTCAAACAGGAAGCCGCTCTCCTTCTCCATGTTCAAGAGCAGGCCGAAGAGATCGCGAAAGTCATAGCGTGTCTTGCAAATGAAAAGATGAAACAAGACGCTGAGATCCTGACGTCCATGAAGGGTATTGGAGACAAGACGGCGTTCAGCTTTCTCATTGAGCTTGGGGGAGATATCAAGGCCTTCGAGAACGACAAGAGGCTCATCGCGGCTGCAGGGCTCGATCCCAGCACCCACGAGTCAGGCAAATACAAGGGGCAGAGCAGGATCAGCAAGAGGGGGAACCGCCATCTCCGGAGGGCCATCTGGCTCATGGCGTCGAAGGTCATCATCTCCAACGAGGTCTTCCGCGCCTACTACTTCAAAAGGAGGAAAGACGGGCTCGTCTACAAAATGGCTGTTCTTGCCACGGCCCATAAGCTGGTTAGGGTAATGTTTTCCATGCTGGTAAACGAAAGACAGTTCGAACCCGAGGGGAGGAAAAAAATATAGTTGACTGAACTCCTTAACGTAAGCACCTTCCACAAATGGTGAGAAGTTCAAGCGGCATTCACGTAATGCAGAGGGTGTGTACAGACGGCCAAGGCCTGTGTCCCATTGACTATAGTATCATAATGTGATATCATAATACCGGCATGGGAAAAAAACATAAGCGAACGCTACAGGCCATATTCGAAAACCCGACGCGCTCGGACCTCGTCTGGTCTGACATAGAGGCGATGCTCGTTGCGCTAAAGGCGGAAGTAAGCGAGGGGCGCGGCTCGCGGGTACGAATAGCATTGAGAGGAGTTCGCGCGGTATTTCACAGACCCCATCCCGAAAAGGAAGCTGATAAGGGCGCGGTCGGATCGATGCGCCGATTTTTGCAGGAAGCAGGAGTGAGTGAAGATGACCTATAAGGGCTATAGCGCCAAGGTCGAATTTGACGACGAGGCCAGGATATTTCACGGTGAAGTGATAGGCATACGTGACGTAGTGACATTTCAAGGCCTGACGGTTGATGAATTGGAGAAGGCTTTTCACGACTCTGTAGACGATTACCTTGACATGTGTGGTTCAAGAGGCGAAGAGCCGGAGAAACCATTTTCAGGGAAGTTTGTGGTAAGGGTGTCTCCGGATGTTCACCGCAAGATATACGTGGCGGCAAAGAGGACAGGGCAAAGCATTAACGCCTGGCTCGGCACTGTCCTTCAAGAACTCCCAGAGGAGGGTCACAAAGTGTCGAAAGCAAAAAGAACAGAGAAAATGCCAGAAGCCCAAAGGCTTGTCGATAAACTTCTTAAACTGAAACAGGAGATCAACTCCTTGGGCCACAATCACCCATTACTTTATGTACAATTGGGTTTTGTCGAAAAGATGGAGTTAGACAGCCTTCATGGAATTGGCACATTCTCTCCCTATGTTACGACTCTACATACGCTCGTCGACAAATGCCTTTCTAAGTACGACGATTACGGCAGCTTTACGGAATTGAAGAACACCTATTCGGAAGCAATAATATTCTCGAAGCTGAATTCAGTATTGAACATCGAGAAAGTATTGGAAAGCAGTAGTAAATCGCCTGACTTCAAAACAACGTTTGAAAGTAACACGATTTACATCGAAATGAAATCTTTGAATATGGCTGACGGCCCATTGAAACATAAGAACATAATGGAAAGTGCTTTTGAGGGAAAAGCGAGATTAGAGGCTAAACTTGCCGAGGCGAGAAAGGCACAGAAGACCCAAGGCAATATCATTGTTTCTGATGCCAGAGTGGATGAACCATACCTGAGTTCTGGCAAACCGTATGATCCTTCGTCTCGAAAGCTGGTGGTCGAGACTCTAATCGACAAAATAAGGCAGAATATCAAGAAAGAGCAATTTTCCCTGGGAGATACGGTTTTGTTGATAGACTTTTCGGATCAACTCCCACTTCCTGAGAAGCCAGAACAGTCATTGCAAGAACGATATGTGGGCGAATATTGGGATAACACTGAAGTGTTTGAGAATGCGCAGAATCTATCGATGACCGATCACATGAAGTATTTGTCATCTGTCGAAGCAGAACTAAAGCGAAAACGATATATCTGGCAGGCTAAAGGTTGTCTTTGGCACGTTTTGTTTGGAGAAATGGGAACTAATCTCGTCGAGCCTGAAGACCCGAGTGAAGTATTGGAAAAACAGGGAATCTTGAAGGAGTACGACTTCGTAAAAGGTGTAATGTTTCACATTGATGGGGGCTTTTACGCGTGCATGAGGGATGTCCAGCCTACAACTATATTCAATTTGTTTACGTATCTATCGCACATAGACTTTGTGAGGAACAAGTCTTTTTGTAAGCTTGAATCGTGACGGCTTATCAGATGAAGGAAGAGGGAAGGTAAGCAGGTGACGTATGGATGAGATTGTGCCTCGCCCTTTTTGCTCTTTTATGGGATAGTAAAGTAGAATGGAGAGAAAAAACTGTTGGCGCCGCTCAAACGGGTACCAAAAACGGCGGTGTTGGTCCCTTGCGGATGATGCTGTAGATAGTACTCCCCGCCGAGCCTTTTTGGCCTGTTAACAGACGTCGGCCCTGACAGGG
>JBEKJU010000199.1:0-6740 GCA_050011095.1 Syntrophorhabdales bacterium | reverse complement strand
TCCGGTTTATCGGACCTATCCCGGCCACCGCCTGGATACCCGTGGCCATGGCCATCTTCCCGACGAGCTTCATGGCGAGCCTGTTTCTCCTCGCCCTCGCGGCCTTTTTCCCGATCACCGTGATGACCTGGTCGGGGGTCGCGAATGTCAACAAATCGTACTATGAGATAGGTCGGACCCTCGGGGCGTCCCAGTTCTATCTCATACGAAAGGTGCCATACCTGCCGCGCTGCCGGGGATATTCGTAGGGCTCTTCATGGGCCTCGGCGTTGCCTTTGTCACGCTCGTCGTAGGGGAGTTGCTCGGCGTTAAGGCGGGCCTGGGATGGTACATCAGTTGGGCCCAGGGCTGGGCGGAGTACAACAAGGTCTATGCGGCGCTGATCGTTATGGGATTGCTCTTCTCCGGCATCATTACGCTCCTTTTCACGATCAAGGACAGGGTCCTTGTCTGGCAGCGGGGGTTGATACGATGGTAGAACACGGGAAAACGCACGCCGAGGCAGGATCGATTGTGGTCGATGGCGTGAGTAAAACCTACGTCGATGCCTTCGGCGGGGAGATAAAGGCGCTGGAGGCGGTTCACCTCGTAGTCCGGCCGGGGGATTTTGTCGCTATCCTCGGTCCGAGCGGATGCGGAAAATCGACGCTCCTGAAGCTGATTGCGGGGCTCGAACCCGTCACCGGCGGCACGATCAGTCTCGACAGCGAGGTGATCAGCGGACCCCACTACCTCCGGGGCATGGTCTTTCAGGACCCCACCCTCTATCCCTGGCTGACGGTGAGAAGAAATATCGCCCTGGGCCTCGACGCGTGTGGAATAGACTGGAAAAGCGACCACGAGGTCGACGAATTCGTGGGGCTTTTCGGCCTAAACGGCTTTGCCCACGCCTACCCCCACCAGCTTTCGGGCGGCATGGCGCAGCGGGTGGCCCTTGCGAGGGCGCTGATAAACCGGCCCAAGGTGCTTCTTCTCGACGAGCCCCTGGGCGCCCTCGATGCATTCACCAGAATGCAGATGCAGGCGGAAATCCTCCGCGTATGGAAGACCCACGATACAACGATGCTCTTCGTGACCCACGATATTGATGAAGCGATCTATTTGAGCGACTATATCGTCATCATGTCGCCACGACCCGGCAGGATTGAGACCACCGTCCCGGTAACCATGGGAAGGCCGAGGGAAAGGAACCTCCCCGATTTCCTGATACTCCGCTCGAAGATACTTGAAATACTCCATTTCGCGAGGGAGCTGACCGTTGATTACTATCTCTGATGCTACATCGACATGAGGAGCGGATATGACCGGCAGGCAGACACTGATTGACAGGCTTTTGGGCAGGAAAACAGACCGCGTGCCTGTTGTCCTCTTTTCGGCGGGGGCGTGGACATTCAACTCCCTGGGGTTACCGCTGGAGGCCGTGATCGGAAATGCCGACGTGATGGCGACGGCGATCTCCCAGACCTTTCTCACCAAGGCGCCGTCAGACGCGGTATGGGTAGGGTCGGGCTTTAACAATCTCCCCGTCAGGATCCTTGGGGGCGAGATTGTCTATCCGAGACAGGGGACACCCCGCGTAACCCGAACGGCCTTTGCGGACGCGTCCGACCTTGTCGCGATAGATGCCGACCGGATCGCCCTCGACCCGCATGTGCGGAGCCTGTGGGAAACGACCGCAAGGGTGAAAAAGGCCCTCGGCAGTCAGACCATGATCGGCGCGTGCGGGTGGGGCCCCTTCACATTGGCCGGACAGATGTACGGCACGGAGAAGCTGATGTCCGGCATATATAAAGACCCCGCCTCCGTGCGGAGGGTGCTCGATTTTTCCGTCGATGCCTCATCGTGTTACTACCGGGGCTTCATGGAAAATGGGGCGGAGATCATCTCCATCGCCGAGCCGATTGCATCGGGGGATATGATTTCCCGGAGGCACTTCGAGACCTTCGTGGCCCCCGTCGTGAAAGAGTTCCTCGATCGGCTGAAGGGTCCGGCCGTGTACAATCTCCTCCACATCTGCGGCAACATAACCAACCGGCTTGACCTTATCCCTCCAATGGGCGTCGATGCGCTCTCCGTCGATTACAAGGTGGACCTTAAAAAGGTGCGATCGGCAATCGGGACAAGGATCGCTTTCGCCGGCAACGTGAACCCCGCCGACGTCCTGCAACAGGGGACGCCGGAAGACGTGATTGCGGCGTCACACCGGTGCATCAGTGATGCCGGAGACGACTCGAATTTCATCCTCATGCCGGGATGCGACATACCGCCGAGCGTGCCGCTTCAGAATATAAGGGCCTTTTTCTCGGCCCCGGCAAGCTACTGCGGAAAGGGGGTCGATCAATCGTGAGAAGTCTTACGCTTCTTCCTCTTTATGAGGGGGTGGCTCGGGGCACCCACGCAGTGGGTCGTGCTTCGCCGTTGGAGCGGGCGACCGCGGGGTACCCACACAGTGGGTCGCGCGAAGTGGGTGTCCCAGCAATTGCCAAGCTATAAGGAGGCCAACACTAGATGAGCTACTTTGACCAGAAAGAACCGCCCAGGCGGGAAGACCGATTGCATGCGGCCATCGCCCACGGAAGCACGATTTGCAGTCTTGCAAACAGAAAGAACTGCAAATGCATGAACGACGGAGACCGGCTCTTCACCCAGGGCTCGATCTGCCAGCTCCTTCCGGCACTCGCGATTATGAACAGTTTTGCGGACAGCGCGATCCTTCTCCACGGCGCGGTAGGGTGCGGCTCGTGCGCCCTTTCCCAGAATGCCGTCGTGAAGGCCGGCAATGCCGCACGGGGCAGACCCGCGAAGGACGGGCTGTGGTTCAGCACCGCCCTGGACGAGTCCGATGTCATCAGCGGAGGGGAGACAAAGCTCGAAGCGGCCATACGGGAGATCGACCGTCGTTACAGGCCGGGCAACATCTTCGTTGTCGCCACCTGTGTACCTGCCCTCACGGGCGACGATATCGATGGCCTGATCGTGAACCTCCAACCGCAGGTCACCGCCCGTCTTCACCCTGTCCACTGTGAGGGGTTCAAGACCAAGATATGGGCTACCGCCTACGATTCCGTGTACCATGCGGTGGGCAGGGGTCTTCTCGATCGGGAAGAGGAGCAGCCGTTTTTTACCAGGGATGAGCTTGCCGGCCTGAAGGATGAGTACATCCGCCGGCGCACGGTGAATGTCATGACCGTCTCGTCAATGGGCCGGGTGGATGAGCTTGAATTGCAGCGAATCCTGGAAGGTCTCGGCCTTGTGGCCAATTTTTTCCCCGTCTTTGCCAGGCCGGAGGAGATGTACAAGGTCACCCGGGCGGCCGTGTCGATAAGCACGTGCCCCACCCACGACGACTATCTCCTTTATCATCTACAGGAGAAATACCACGTTCCCTTTATCATCAGCACCATGCCGATAGGCATCGAGAGCACGACTCAATGGATCAGGGACCTTGCCGCCTTCTTCGGCCTCGAAAAACAGGCCGAACGCTTCATCAGGGGGGAGGTGGCGGAACTGGAGGGTGCCCTCGGGCAATTCAGGCCACTATTCGCGGGCAAACGGGCGTTCGTGAGCTCGGGCGAGATCAGGGCCTTTGTGACGGCCGGCCTTCTTTTGGAGCTCGGCTTCGAGATCGCCGGAATCCGTTCCTTCCACCACGACGAGTATGCCGATAAGGAATACGAAAAGCTTGCCGCAAAAGCAGAGAAGGACTACGTGGTAGGCATCGCCAATGCCCAGCCCTTCGAGGAGGCGAACCTTCTCAGGAAGCTGAAGCCCGATATCTTCCTCGGCCACTGGAACGGTAACGGAACCGCGGCGAAGCTCGGCATCCCCGCCTCGGTCATTTACAATACGGGCCTCAATTTCATCGGGTACAAAGGGGTTTATGAGGTGGCCAGGCGGCTCTACAAGCAACTGACGAACACGGCGTACAACCGGAAATTGAGCGCCCACGTCCGTCTTCCCTACTCGGAAGGTTGGTACGGGAAAGACCCGTTCACCTACATCAGGCAAGCCGGAGGTGAAGCCAGTGCGTGATTTCATCGAAAGACCCCGTTATTCGTGCGCCCTCGGCGGCGCCCTCGCAACGGTCAGCGCCTTACCCGGCGTCATCCCCATCATGCACGCCGCATCCGGCTGCGCGGGCAATTTCGCCTGGGCCCAGGGCGGCGGCTCGGGGCTCCAGATAGGCGGCCAGTGCGGCGGCCTTACGGTCCCCAGCTCCAATGTCCAGGAATCAGAGGTCGTCTTCGGCGGCGCGGACCGGCTCAAGGAACAGATAGAGAACACCTTCGACGTGATGGACGGGGATCTTTACGTGGTCCTCACCAGTTGTGTGACGGAGATGATTGGCGACGATGTACGGGCCGTGATCTCGGAAGTGACGAGCCCTCAGCGTCCGGTGATCGCGGCGGAGACAGCGGGGTTCAGGGGCAACTCCTATTTCGGCTACGATGCGGTCCTCCAAAGCCTTTTTCGTGATTTCCTGAAAAAAGGCGGGAGAAAAGTCAAAAACAGGGTGAACCTGTGGGGCATCGCGCCCATGCTGGATGTCTTCTGGAGGGGAAATATTGAGGCCCTGGCCTATCTTCTTGGGCGGCTCGGCCTTGACGTCACCACATTCTTCGGCGCAGATGAGAGCCTCGATCACATACGGGCGTCCTCGGCCTCCGAGCTGAACATCGTCGTATCGGATGTGTACGGCGTGGAGGCGGCCCGCGTCTTCGAGGAAGAGCACGGCACCCCGTTTATCACGCACCCTCTGCCTATCGGCCCGAGCGGAACGGACAGCTTCTTGCGGAAGGTGGGGGAGGCGCTCTCCATCGGGGGTTCGGTGATCTCCGGGATCATAGAGAAGGAAAATGCAGCCTATTACGGATATCTCGATCCCCTTACTGATCCTTATAACGATTTCGACATGCAGCGCTACGCCGTTGTGGTCGGTGACTGCAATTATTCCTACAGTCTGACCAGGTTTCTCTCGGACGATTTGGGCTGGATACCGGAGATTGCCGTGTGCACGGACGAGCCGAAGGAGGAGTTGGCGACGATCATAGCCGGCCGGTTCAGCACCCTGGAATCGGGGCTGCGGCCGTCTTTCGTCTTTGACACCGACACGAGTGAGATCATACGCCACCTGAACGACCGATGGCCGAGACCGGCGGGTGAGCGGTACTACCACGCCTTCAGCCCGGCCTTTGTGGTGGGGAGTTCCCTCGACCGGGAGCTTGCGGCATCCATCGGCGCGGCCCATTTGAGCGTCAGTTTCCCTGTGGTGAACCGGGCCATTCTCGACCGTGGCTATGCGGGTTACCGGGGGGGCCTGCATCTCGTGGAAGACCTGCTCGGTGCAATCGTGGCGGCACGATAGGGCGGACGCCCCTGGAGGAATATGAGCACCCGCGTGAAAGCTAATGGCAGCGGCACGGTGCCAAGAGGGCTGGAGCGTCACCCCTGCTTCAGCGAGGCGGCGCACAACACGTTTGCCCGCATCCATCTGCCCGTCAGCCCCGCGTGCAACATCCAGTGCCGCTTCTGCAAGCGGAGTTTCAACTTGCGGATTCCCTGCAGCTTGCTGCAGGGAGAATCTTTTTCCGCTTTGCTCCGCCAGCAATTATTGGGACACCCACTTTCGCGCGACCCACTGTGTGGGTACCCCGCGGTCGCCCCCTCTACGGGCAAAGCCACGACCCGCAAGCGGGTGCCCCCTAGACTCCCGCTGCTCAAAGACTCGCTCCGCTCGTTGTCTTGGATACCCTGCTGCAAGCAGCAGGGTCATTTATTAAATGGGAGGTGAGGCCTGGGGTCGCCGCATCACTACTAAAACCGGAAGAGACCCCCCAGAATAGTCGAGCGGGCCAGACGGGTGTGCCCGGAGCTGACGGTCGTCGGCATTACCGGGCCGGGAGATCCCCTCGCGACGGACCATGCCCTTGCGTCGCTCAGGCTCGTGCACGAGCGGTTCCCGGACCTGATCCTGTGTCACAGGTTGATGAATTTGGGCAAAAGGAGTGTCACACCATGTCAAAGAAGGAAATCAAACAGATTGCAATCTACGGCAAGGGCGGCATCGGCAAATCGACGACCACATCGAACATCAGCGCCGCCCTGGGAAAGGCCGGCTATAAGGTGATGCAGGTGGGCTGCGATCCGAAAAGCGACTCAACGAACACGCTCAGGGACGGAAAATACATCCCCACGGTCCTCGAAACGCTCAGGGAAAAGAAGGTCTTCAAACTGGACGAGGTCGTCTATACCGGCTTCTCGGGGGTTCTCTGTGTCGAGGCGGGCGGACCGGCGCCCGGCGTCGGCTGCGCGGGCCGCGGCATCATCACCGCCGTGCAGCTCCTTAGGCAGCTACGGGCTTTCGATGACCTCGATCTCGACGTCGTGATCTACGACGTCCTTGGCGACGTGGTCTGCGAGGGCTTCGCCATGCCTATCAGGGAGGGTATCGCGAAGCACGTCTTTACAGTATCGTCCGCCGATTTTATGTCTATTTACGCGGCAAACAATCTTTTCAGGGGCATCGCTAAATACTCGAAGTCCGGCGGCGCGCTTCTTGGCGGCGTTATCGCGAATTCCATCAACACGCCCTATGCCAGGGAAATCGTCGATGATTTTGTGGAGCGCACCAATACACAGGTCATGGAATACGTGCCGAGATCGGTTACGGTGACGCAGAGCGAACTGAGAGGGAAGACGACGATAGAGGCGGCCCCCGACTCCGAACAGGCCCGTATCTA
>JBEKJU010000198.1:0-6745 GCA_050011095.1 Syntrophorhabdales bacterium | reverse complement strand
GGGGAGTGTCTTTCTTGTTGACGATAATTTCATAGGCAACACAACGAAGCTCAAGAACAGCGTCTTGCCAGCCATGATCGACTGGATGAAGAAAAGAAGATACCCTTTTGATCTGTCAACCGAGGCGTCCATCAATCTCGCCGACGATGAGGACCTGATCAGACAGATGATACGGGCAGGGTTTGAGGGCGTCTTTGTGGGGATTGAAACGCCGGACGACAAGTCTCTGAAGGAATGCAATAAATTCCAAAATACAAACCGCGACCTCCTCGCCAGTGTGAAACGGATCCAGCAGCTCGGGTTGTGTGTTCGGGGCGGTTTTATCGTGGGGTTCGACAATGATTCTCCCGAAACATTTGAAAGACAGATCCGATTTATTCAGGAAAGCAGAATTGTGACAGCCATGGTAGGAATGCTCAATGCACCAAGCGGCAGCAGGCTCTATGAACGGCTCTCTAAGGAAGGCCGGCTAGTGAGGGATGTTTCCGGTGATAACACAGACTTTTCAACGAACATTGTTCCCAGGATGGGCTACGAAAGGCTTGTCGAGGGTTACAAAGAAATACTCGCCGGTATCTATTCACCGCAAATATACTACGAGCGCGTGAAGGCGTTTCTCAAAGAATATAAACCCTTGGAAAAGAGGAGACGGTGCTTTCATCTCCGGTCCATCCGGTACAATCTCCACTACCTTGACGCGCCTTTCAAAACTTTGGTCATCCTGGGGATAAAAGACAGGGCGCGACTCTATTACTGGAAGCTCGTTGCCTGGTCTTTGTTCCGACGCCCCCTGCTCTTACCCACGGCAATAATGTATATGGTCTACGGGTTCCACTTCAGGAAAGTCTTTGGCAAAAACTTCGGAGGTACAAAATGATGGAGAGCTTTCGAAAACAAGTCCGGATCAAGAGCCTCCCTTCGTTCGGCATCCATCGGGAGTTAGGATCTCTGGAAACGTAACACCCCGTCCATGAGTACGAGCCGAGTGCCCGGGGACCGGCGGAAGCCGGCCCGAATAATTGCATGCGATGGCGGCTGGCACAACCCCAAGAGGGCGACCTAATGACATCACTCCAAAAGGTTATCTTCCTATTTGACGTGGACAACACCCTGCTCGACAACGACCGCGTGCAGGATGACCTCAGGAACCATCTTGAGCGCGAGTTCGGAGCCGAGACTCGGGACCGCTATTTCGCTATCTTGGAAGCGTTGTACGCCGAGCTTGGTTATACCGACTACCTGGGTGCCTTGCAGCGCTACCGGCTCGAGGACCAGTGCGATCCGCGACTGCTGATGATGTCTTCTTTTTTGGTGGACTATCCGTTTGCCGACCGGTTATATCCTGGCGCACTCGCCACCCTTGACCACGTTCGCCCATGGGGAGAAACGGTCATCCTGTCCGACGGAGACGTGGTCTTCCAACCTCGCAAAGTCGAACGGTCGGGCCTGTGGGACGCGGTTGAAGGCCGCGTTCTCATCTACGTTCACAAGGAACAGATGCTGGCTGACGTGGAGCGTCACTATCCTGCCCGGCATTATATTATGGTAGACGACAAGCTGCGCATTCTGACAGCGATCAAAAGGACCTGGGGCGACCGGGTGACGACCGTATGGCCGCGCCAAGGACATTACGCCCTCGACTCGAAAGCCATCGCCGCGTATCCACCGGCTGACCTCACTATTGAACGCATTCGCGACCTTGTGGACTACGGCCTGCCTGCATTACTCGGCGCCTTCAAAACCGGCCAAGCGCAACAGGAGGAACCATGAAAGCGACACAACAACTGCATGATCTCGGTCAGAGCCTTTGGCTCGACAACATTACCCGTGGGCTCCTGACAAAGGGGACTCTCCGTCATTATATGACCGAACTTTCGGTGACGGGGCTCACCTCGAACCCCACGATATTCGATCACGCCATCAAAAATACCGACTTCTACGACGACCCCATCCGCCAAAAAGTACGGGAGGGGAAGTCGGGGGAAGAGTTATTCTTCGAGCTTGCCCTGGAGGATCTGACCTGGGCTGCCGATCTCTTTCGGCCGACCTACGATGCGACGGACGGGGTTGACGGCTGGGTCTCCCTGGAGGTCTCCCCGCTTCTCGCACACGATACCGCCGGGAGCATCAAAGAGGCTACCGAACTGCACGGCAGAGCGAAACGGCCCAACCTCTTCATCAAGATTCCGGGCACGCGCGAGGGACTCCCGGCGATTGAGGAGACGGTTTTCGCAGGCGTGCCGGTCAATGTCACGCTCCTGTTCTCGCGGGAGCAGTACATCGCCGCTGCCGTTGCATACATGCGAGGGATCGAGCGGCGGATCGCAGCCGGCCTCAGCCCGAGAGTCGGCTCCGTGGCATCACTCTTCATCAGCCGCTGGGACAAAGCGATTATGGGAAAGGTTCCCGAGGAGCTTCGGAACCGTCTCGGTATTGCCATCGCCACACGGACATACATTGCCTACCGGGACCTGCTTGCCTCCCCCCGGTGGCAGAAACTTGCCGAAGCAGGGGCACAGCCGCAGCGCCTCCTGTGGGCCAGCACCGGAACGAAAGACCCCAAGGCCTCGGATATCCTGTACATCGAGGCGTTGGCAACTCCAGACACTATTAACACCATGCCCGAGGAGACGTTAGTCGCCTTCGCCGATCACGGGGAAATAGATCGCGTGTTGCCGGTTGATGGCGGGGATGCCGAAGAAATACTCGCCAGATTCGCACATGTTGGTGTGGATAATGCGGCGCTCGGCGCAGAGCTGCAGACGGAAGGCGCCCAATCTTTCGACAAGTCCTGGAACGAGCTGATGGATACCATTGCATCAAAGGGCCATGTGCTTGGGAAGACCACTCAGGCGGGAGGAAAACGATGAAGACAACGACCGCAACGCCGAAGACCGAGGCCCTGATGGAGCGACCGGCCTGGAAGGCGCTGGACGAGCATTACCATAAGATCCGCGACGTGCATCTGCGGTCGCTCTTCGCCGACGATCCACTTCGGGGCGAGCGCTTGGCAGCCGAAGCCGCCGGCGTCTACCTCGACTACTCGAAGAATCGCATTACCGACGAGACGATCCGTCTCCTCGTCAATCTCGCCGGGGAGTGCGGTCTCCGCGAACGCATAGAGGCCATGTTCCGTGGGGAGAAGATCAACATCACCGAGAATCGGGCCGTGCTTCACATCGCCCTGCGCGCCCCCAGGAGCGAAAAGATTCTTGTTGACGGCGTCGACGTCGTGCCCGAGGTGCACGCCGTACTCGAGAGGATGGCCGTTTTCTCGGAGCAGGTCCGCAGCGGCCAGTGGCGGGGATACAGCGGAAAGCGCATCCGCAACATTGTGAACATCGGCATCGGCGGCTCCGATCTTGGCCCCGTCATGGCCTATGAAGCGCTGAGGCACTACAGCAGCCGTGAAATGACCTTCCGTTTCGTCTCGAACGCGGACGGCGCCGACTTCGAAGAGGCCACGCGCGATCTTGACCCCGAAGAAACGCTTTTTATCATCTCTTCGAAGACCTTCACGACCCTCGAAACGATGACCAATGCCCACACCGCCCGCACGTGGGCATTGAAAGCGCTGCACTATGAAGAGGCTGTCGCCCGGCACTTTGTCGCCGTCTCGACCAACATCGAAGAGGTAGGGAAGTTCGGCATCGACAAGGCGAACATGTTCGGGTTCTGGGATTGGGTAGGGGGCCGCTATTCGATGTGCTCGGCTATCGGTCTCTCGACCATGGTCGCTATCGGTCCCGAGAACTTTCGCGCGATGCTCGGCGGTTTCCACTCGATGGACGAGCACTTCCGCACCGCTCCATTCGACAAGAACCTGCCAGTAATCCTGGGGCTGCTCTCGATCTGGAATAACAACTTCCTCGGCGCACAGACGGTTGCGGTCCTGCCCTACGCGCACTACCTGAAGCGCTTTCCCGCTTACCTCCAGCAGTTGACCATGGAGAGCAACGGCAAGCACGTGACCCTGGATGGCGCGGTCGTCCACTATCAGACGGGACCCATCTATTGGGGCGAGCCGGGCACCAACGGCCAGCACTCCTTCTACCAGCTTATCCACCAGGGAACCAGACTGGTTCCCTGCGATTTCATCGGCTTCTGCCGGACGTTGAACCCGCTCAGCCATCACCACGACCTGCTCATGGCGAACCTCTTTGCCCAGACGGAAGCGCTGGCCTTCGGTAAGACAGAGGATGAGGTGAAAAGCGAGGGCACGCCGGAGGGGCTAGCGCCGCACCGCGTGTGTGAAGGCAATCGTCCGACGAACACGATTCTCGCAGAAAGGCTGACGCCAGAGTCCCTCGGCAAGCTCGTCGCGCTTTACGAGCATAGTGTATTCACGCAAGGGGCGGTCTGGCACATCGATTCATTCGACCAGTGGGGCGTCGAGCTTGGCAAGGTGCTGGCGAACCGCATTATTCCCGAATTGGAAGACGCCGGAAAGCCCCCGGTCCAGCATGACAGCTCGACCAACTCACTCATCAAGCGCTACCGCAGATTGAAGGGAGCGTGATCATGAAAGCCCCGCATCACAAACCGGGGAAGGAGATAGGAGAATGAAAGTGAGCCCTTTTGCGGGAAAGCCGGCCGAAGTATCGATGCTCGTCGATGTGCCCAAGCTGATTACGGCCTACTATACGGAGGTGCCTGATCCAACGGTGCCGGAGCAACGGGTCTCTTTCGGCACATCAGGGCATCGCGGATCGGCTTTCCGGACATCTTTCAACGAATCGCATATTCTCGCTATCAGTCAGGCCATTTGCCTGTATCGCGGGCAGCAAAAGATCGATGGCCCGCTGTTTCTCGGTATGGACACGCACGCCCTTTCGGTTCCGGCCCATGTCACCGCGCTGGAGGTGCTGGCGGCCAACGGGGTGAATGTCATGATCGCACAGAAGGATGACTATACGCCGACCCCTGTTATCTCCCACGCGATCCTCGCTTACAACCGCGGACGCAAGACAGGACTCGCCGACGGCATCGTCATCACACCTTCGCACAATCCGCCCCATGATGGTGGCTTCAAGTACAACCCCCCAAACGGCGGGCCGGCGGAGCGGGTTATCACGGATTGGATTGAAGCGAAGGCAAACGAGTTTCTTGAGAACGGCCTTCAGGGCGTGAAAAGGATGCCCCTCGAAAAGGCTCTTCGCGCCTCCACGACGCACCGGCACGACTACCTCGATGCGTACGTTACCGATCTCGCCAATGTGATCGACATGGACGCCATTCGCGGCGCGAAGATCAGCCTGGGGGTGGATCCCCTCGGCGGCGCCGGGGTCCATTACTGGGCGCCGATTGCCAAGCGCTACGGGTTGAACCTCACCGTCGTCAACGATGCCGTCGATCCGACCTTCCGGTTCATGACGGTCGATTGGGACGGCCAGATCCGCATGGACCCATCCTCGCCTTACGCCATGCAAAGGTTGATCGGTCTGAAGGATCGCTTCGAGATCGCCTTCGCCTGCGACACCGACCACGACCGGCACGGGATTGTCACCAAAGGCACGGGGCTGCTGCCGCCCAATCATTACCTTGCCGCCGCCATCTTCTACCTCTTCCAACACCGGCCGGAGTGGCGCACGGAAGCGGCGGTCGGCAAGACGGTGGTGAGCAGTCAGATGATCGATCGCGTCACCGCGAAGCTTGGACGGAAGCTCTACGAGGTGCCGGTCGGCTTCAAGTGGTTCGTGGATGGCCTCCTCGACGGCTCGCTTGGCTTCGGAGGGGAGGAGAGCGCGGGAGCTTCTTTTGTCCGCCGGGACGGCAGCGTCTGGACGACGGACAAAGATGGGATCGTCCCGGCTTTGCTCGCGGCGGAGATCACGGCCCGGATGGGCCGGGACCCCGGCGAAATCTATCGCGATCTCACACGCGAATTCGGAGAGCCGGTCTATGACCGGGTTGAGGCGCCTGCAACCCCGGAACAAAAGGCAATGCTGGAGAAACTATCGCCGCAGCAAGTCCAAACCAAGGACCTCGCGGGCGAAAAAATCCAGACCATCCTCACCCACGCGCCGGGCAACGGCGCGTCCATCGGCGGGCTGAAAGTAATAGCGGAAAACGGATGGTTCGCGGCCCGTCCGTCGGGGACGGAAGATATCTACAAGATCTACGCGGAGAGCTTCCGGGGAGCGGATCATCTGCACCGCATCCTCGAGGAAGCGCAAGATATCGTCAACGATGCCCTGGCTGCGGCGCCTTAAGCGGCCGCAGATGCACACCTTGACATATAAGCGATGAGTGGTGATATTTCAATCAGATAATATTTTGTATACAAAAATATTGTATAGAAACTACATCGGGTGAAGACGGGTGTCACGTGTCGGCAAAACCGAGGAGATCTCTGAAACGGCTCGGTCTCTGCGAAAGATTTTCAAGGCCATTGAGGACTATCCTTATGAAGGTTCGAGTAGTTTTGGAATAACAGGTCCCCAACTTTGGGCGCTCAAAACATCTCACAATCCGAGAGGCTCACTCTCGGTCATCTGAGCAAGAAAATGTATTTGCACCCGAGCACAGTAATGCGCGTGATCCAGGCTTGAGGGGAACGGCTTGGTGAGTAGTCGAGGCTCTAAATGCAATAAGAAAAAACTTAAAAGGAAGAATACAAGATGAGAAGGGTAGGGTAAACTCTTCTGTGTGAATTGAAAAAGGAGTGAAAAAAGGGCGTACCTCCTATAAAATGACGTGTCACGACCAAATGATACGGATCTTATGAGGAGGCACACCGATGAAG
>JBEKJU010000197.1:0-6801 GCA_050011095.1 Syntrophorhabdales bacterium | reverse complement strand
GGATCCTGGGCGGCTCCAGAAAGAGGTACGGCACGGTGGGTGACATTATCGTCTGCTCCGTCAAGGAGGTGCTCCCCAACAGCAAGGTAAAGAAGGGGGAGGTCGTCAAGGCGGTCATCGTCCGCACCAAAAAGGAGATCAGGAGGATCGACGGGTCCTACGTTCGCTTCGACGATAATTCGGCCGTCATCATAAACCAGTATAACGAGCCGGTGGGGACCAGGATCTTCGGACCCGTGGCGAGAGAGCTTCGGGCGAAACGTTTCATGAAGATCGTCTCCCTTGCGCCTGAGGTAGTGTGAGGTATCATGGAAAAGGCATATCACGTCAGGAAGAATGACACAGTCATGGTCATGACGGGGAAAGACAAGGGGAAGACCGGAAAGGTGCTCCGCATCAACCGCAAGAACGACCGGATCATCGTCGAAAAGGTGAACATCATCAAGCGCCACGTGCGGCCGAGTCAGAAGACGAAGGGCGGCATCATGGAGCGGGAGAGCGCCATCCACGTATCGAACGTTATGATCTACTGTGATAAGTGCGGAAAGGCCGTGAGGGTAGGGACGAGAATACTTGAAGACGGCAAGAAATCGAGATATTGCAGGAAATGTGACGAGGTCCTGGACAAGTAGGAGGAGTGGTGAAAACGGCGTTCATGGAACAGTATGAAAAGGAAATAAGACCGGCCCTCGTGAGGAAGTTCAAGTACAAGAACGTCATGCAGGTGCCGAAGCTGACAAAGATCGTCATAAACGTGGGCCTCGGAGAGGCCATCCAGAATATAAAGGCCCTGGACGCGGCGTCGAACGACGTTGCCCTGATCGCGGGGCAGAAGCCGGTCATCACGAAGGCGAGTAAATCGATCGCCTCCTTCAAACTGAGAAAGGGTATGCCCATAGGGTGCATGGTGACCCTGAGACGGGAGCGGATGTACGAGTTCTATCAGAAGCTGGTGACAATCGTCCTTCCGAGGGTGAGGGATTTCAAGGGTATCTCGCCGAAGGCCTTCGACGGGAGGGGAAACTATACACTGGGGCTGAAGGAACAGATCATTTTTCCCGAGATCGACTACGACAAGGTCGATCGGGTGCGGGGAATGAATATTACGATTACGACGACTGCTGAGACTGATGAAGAGGCCTTTGAGCTGCTCAAGCTCATGGGCATGCCTTTCAGAAGCTAGGGGAGGATCGATGGCGAGAAAGGGCATGATTGAAAAGGCGAAACGGACGCCGAAGTTCCGGGTAAGATCGAGAAACAGGTGCAGTATATGCGGGAGACCCCGCGCGTTTATCGGCAAGTTCGAGATGTGCAGGATCTGTTTTAGGTCACTGGCCCTGAGAGGGGAGTTGCCCGGGGTCATCAAATCGAGCTGGTAGGAGGACGAATGGTCACAACAGATCCCATTTCCGACATGCTGACGCGGATAAGAAATGCCATCATGGTTCGCCATGAGTGGGTCGACATGCCTTATTCGACGGTGAAGTTTTCCATAGCCAAGCTTCTGAAGGAAGAGGGCTACCTCAGGAATTACAAGGTGTTTGTCGATGAATCAAGGATGAAATTCATCAAGGTATATATTGGTTACGACGAACATAGCAGGAGTCTCATCTCGGGCTTGACGAGGATCAGCAAGCCCGGCAGGCGGGTCTATGTGAAGGCCCTGGAGATCGGGCGGGGCAGGGGCAAGCTCGGATGCGCCGTGGTATCGACGTCCAGGGGCCTTATGACCGATAAACAGGCGATCGGGAACCGGGTAGGGGGAGAACTCCTGTTTCGGGTCTGGTGAGGTGTGAGATGTCAAGGATAGGAAAGAAACCGATTGAGCTTCCCGCCGGCGTAAAGGTCGAGGTGAAGGATGGGCGGGTAGCGGTGACGGGACAGAAGGGCGCGCTCCATAGGCCGATGCTGGAAGGCGTCGAGGTGGACGTGGGCGAGAAGGTGGTCAACCTCAGAAGGACGGCTGATGACAAGCGGTCGAGAAGCTATCACGGCCTCATGAGGACCCTCGTCGCGAACATGGTCGAAGGGGTCTCCAAGGGTTTTGAAAAGAAGCTCGAAATCGTGGGCATCGGCTACCGGTCGGAGATGAAGGGGGGAAACCTCGCCCTTTATTTAGGCTATTCGCATCCCATCGATTTTCCCCTTCCCGCCGGTATATCGGCGGAGGTGGAGAAACAGACGCTCGTCACCATCAAGGGGATAGACAAGGAGCTCGTCGGGCAGACGGCCGCGAAGATAAGAGACCTGAGAAAGCCCGATCCCTATAAGGGAAAGGGCGTGAAGTATGCCGGTGAGGTGCTGAAGAAGAAGGCAGGCAAGACCGGCAAATAAGGGGCAGGCGGAAATGGACAGAAGAGAGAAGATAGCGGCGAGATTAAAGAGGAAGAAGAGGATAAGAAAGAAGATTGCGGGAACCGCCGAGCGGCCGAGGCTCTGCGTCTACAAGAGTCTGAAGAACATTTACGCCCAGCTGGTCGATGACGCGACGGGCAGGGTGATCACGGGTATCTCCACGCTGACGGCGGACCTGAAGGGAGAGATCACCTACGGCGGGAACGCCGGAAGCGCGAAGAAGGTGGGCGAGGCAGTGGCGAAAAAGGCGCTCAGCATTGGCATAAAGGAGATCCTCTTTGATCGGAACGGGTTCAAGTATCACGGCAGGATCAAGGCGCTCGCGGACGGTGCCCGGGAGGGTGGATTAATCTTTTAGAGGAGGGTTTGCTTGATTGAGAAAAGGCGGATTGACCCGGCGGGGCTTGAGCTGGTGGACAGGGTCGTGCACATAAACCGCGTGGCAAAGGTCGTGAAAGGCGGGAGAAGGTTCAGTTTCAGCGCCATCGTGGTGGTGGGAGACGGGAACGGTCACGTAGGTTACGGGCTGGGAAAGGCCAACGAGGTTCCCGATGCCATCAGGAAGGCCGTGGAAAGGGCCAAGAAGGGCATTGTGGAGGTGCCGATCGACCGGGGCACCGTGCCTTACGAGATCACCGGGGTGTACGGGTCAAGCCAGGTCTTTATAAAACCGGCCTCCGAGGGGACGGGCGTTATCGCCGGAGGGGCGGTACGGGCCGTCGTGGAGGTAGCCGGTATAAAGAATATCTACACGAAATGCTATGGGTCAAGGAATCCGCACAACGTCGTCAAGGCCACCATCCAGGGTTTCGCCATGCTGAAGTCGCGGAGCGCGGGCACGAAGGAGACAGGGAAGGCGAAGCGAGAGGAGGCATAACGTGGCGCACCTTAAGATAAAGTGGATGAGGAGCACGATCTCGTGCACCGAAGACCAGAGGAGCACGGTGAAAAGTCTTGGCTTCAAGAGGCTCTACGAGGAGCGGGTGGTGAAGAACTCGCCCGAGATCAGGGGCATGGTCAAGAAGGTGATGCACTTGGTAAAAGTGCTGGAGGATGTGAGATAAATGAAGCTTGAGGACTTGAGGGGCCATGAGGGCTCGAGAAAGGCAAGGAAGCGGATCGGAAGGGGTCCGGGTTCCGGTCATGGCAAGACGGCAACCATGGGAAACAAGGGACAAAAGGCGCGCGCAGGGGCCTCGAAGGGAAAGGGCTTCGAAGGCGGCCAGATGCCCCTTACCCGGAGGATTCCGAAGAGGGGCTTCAAGAACCCCTTCAGAAAGGAATACGCCATCGTGAAGGTCGGGGACCTCGAAGCCTTCAAGGGGAAGGCGGAGGCCGGCCTTGAGGACTTCATCAGGGGCGGGCTCGTCGGCAAGCTTAGGGACGGCGTGAAGCTCCTTGCGAACGGCGATATCGATTTTCCCCTTAAGGTAAAGGTGCACAAGGCATCGCAAAAGGCGATCGAAAAAATAAGGGCTCAGGGCGGTGAAGTAGAGGTGCTTCAATAATGAGCGGCTTCCAGAACATCGGAAGGATTCCCGAGCTGAAGCGCAGGATCATCATGACCCTTGCGCTCCTCGCCGTCTATCGCATCGGTGTCCACATCCCGACACCGGGCATCGACGGCACGGTGCTCGCGAGTATCTTCGAGCGCGCGAGGGGGACGCTCCTCGGCTTCTTCGATATGTTCGCCGGAGGCGGACTGGAGAAGCTGTCGGTCTTCGCCCTCGGCATAATGCCGTATATCAGCGCATCGATCATACTCCAGCTCCTTACGGTGGTCGTGCCGACCCTGGAGAAGCTCTCGAAGGAAGGGGAGTCGGGGAGAAGGAAGATCACCCAGTATACGAGGTACGGCACCGTCGTCATAAGCCTGATCCAGGGTTTCGGCATTGCCGTCGGACTCGAGCAGATGCGCGGGGCGGGCGGCGAGCTTGTCGTCTATCACGCCGGCTGGGCCTTCAGACTGATGACCATGCTGACGCTTTGCGCCGGGACGTCCTTTCTCATGTGGCTTGGCGAGCAGATCACGGAAAAGGGCATCGGGAACGGCATCTCCCTCATCATATTCTCAGGCATCGTCGCGCGGATGCCGAACGCGCTGGCGAGCACGGCGAGCCTCGTGAACACGGGCGAGATGAACTGGTTCGTCGTAGCGCTCCTCATTGCGATGATGTTCGTCGTCGTCGCCTTCATCATCTACATGGAAACGGCCCAGAGGCGGATTCCGGTCCAGTACGCGAAGCGCGTGGTGGGCAGGAAGATGTACGGAGGCCAATCGACGCACCTGCCTTTGAAGATCAACCAGGCCGGTGTTATTCCGCCCATATTCGCGTCATCCATCATCATGTTTCCCGCGACGATCGCCAATTTCATCCAGCACCCCTACATGAAGCGGTTTGCCCAGCTTTTGACGCCGGGGAGTATCCCCCATGAGCTATTGTACGTCGGCTTCATTGTTTTCTTCTGTTTCTTCTACACGGCGATCGTCTTCAACCCCGACAACGTTGCCGACAACATGAAGAAATACGGGGGGTATATTCCGGGAATACGCCCGGGGAGGAAGACCTCCGAATACATCGAGAGGATACTCTCCAGAATCACCCTGACCGGAGCTGTATACATATCCTTTGTCTGCGTGCTGCCTACCATACTGGTCCAGAAGTTCAACGCCCCTTTCTATTTTGGCGGCACGGCCCTCCTTATCGTCGTGGGCGTCGGCCTCGACACCATCCAGCAGATCGAGTCTCATCTTATTCTGCGTCATTACGATGGTCTGGTAAAGAAAACAGCAAAGATGAAGGGGAGAAGATAGGGTGTATGGCTCTGTTCGAAGGGCACGGGGCACTGACGGATGATAGTGCTGAAAAACGCGGAAGAGATAAGCAGGATGAGAGCCGCCGGCAGGTACTCCATGGAGGTGCTGCTGGAGTTGGGGGAGTATGTAAGGGAGGGCGTCAGGACCTCGGAGCTCGAAGCGGCGTGCGAGGAGATGATACGGAGGCGGGAGAACATAAAGGCGGCCTTCAAGGGGTACAACGGTTTTCCGTACTGCCTGTGCGTTTCCGTTAACGACGAGGTCGTCCATGGGATGCCGTCGGACGAGCGGGTTCTGAAGGAAGGTGACATAGTCAGTCTGGACTTCGGGACGATCTATCAGGGGTTTTACGGCGATGCAGCCCTGACGTATCCGGTGGGAAAGATATCGGAAGGCGCCAGGAGGCTCCTGGAAGTGACGGAGAAGTCGCTCTACAAGGGGATAGACGAGGCACGGGAGGGAAACAGGCTTCATGATGTGTCCCATGCCATTCAGTCCTTTGTCGAGGCTGAGGGGTTCTCCGTGGTCAGGGAGTTCGTGGGCCATGGCATCGGAAGGCGCCTGCACGAGGAGCCGCAGATACCTAATTTTGGTGCAAGGGGTACGGGCGTGCGGCTCCGGAAGGGCATGGTGCTGGCCATTGAGCCGATGATAAACGAGGGTGAGAGCGACATAATAATCAGGGAAAACGGATGGACCGCGGCGACGAGGGACGGGAAGCTTTCGGCCCATTTCGAGCATACTGTTGCCCTCACGGAGAAAGGTACGGAGATTTTGAGCCGCAATACGAGGGTGTATGCCTAAAGGTGAAGGGATAGAGGTAGAGGGAACGGTGGTGGAGCCATTGCCGAACGCCATGTTCAGGGTGGAGCTGCCGAACGGCCACAGGGTGCTTGCCCATGTGTCCGGAAAAATGCGGATGAACTATATAAAGATTTTGCCGGGTGACAAGGTTATCGTCGAACTCTCGCCGTACGATCTGACGAGAGGTAGGATAATCTACAGGGCGAAGTAGGAGGTTTTCCATGAAGGTGAGGCCTTCCGTGCAGAAACGTTGCGACAAGTGCAAGATAATCAAGAGAAAGGGCATTATAAGGGTTATATGCGAAAACCCTAAACATAAGCAGAGACAGGGTTAAGGAGGTTACAGTGGCACGAATTGCTGGCGTTGATATCCCGAGAGAAAAGCGGATAGAGATCGCCCTTACCTACCTCTATGGGATCGGCAGGTCCCTGTCGAACGGGATACTTTCCCAGGCCGGCATCGATCCGAACAAGCGGACGAATACGCTGACCGAGGAAGAGGTCGCGAAGATCAGGGATATTATCGAGCAGGATCACAAGATAGAAGGCGACCTCCGGAAAGAGATCAACATAAACATAAAGAGGCTCATGGACATAGGCTGCTATCGCGGCTTGAGGCACAGAAGGGGTTTGCCGGTGAGGGGCCAGAGGACGAGGACGAATTCGAGGACGCGGAAGGGACCGCGCAAGACTTCAATGAAGAGAAAGAAGTAAGGGGGCGAAATGGCGAAGGTGCGAAAGACCGGCAAGAAGAAGGTGAAGAAGAATATCCCCATCGGAGAGGTGCATATACAGTCGAGCTTCAACAATACGATCATTACCAT
>JBEKJU010000196.1:0-6893 GCA_050011095.1 Syntrophorhabdales bacterium | reverse complement strand
CGTTCCTATCCCACCTTTTTGAACTCTGTCTTCGGGGCTCCGCATACGGGGCATACCCATGAATCGGGCAGGTCCTCGAAGGCGGTACCGGGCGCGATTCCTGATGCGGAATCGCCTTCTTCGGGGTTATAGACATATCCGCATACCAGGCATTCGTACTGTGCCATCGCTTCCTCCTTGTCCTCGTCGTCGGTTTTCGCTTGCCCGGACCCCTCGGATGCAGGTCGGGCCGTTTTGTTTGGCGACCCTCGCGTCCGCCCCTTCATCGCTTATCCCCGTTGTTTTCGGATAAAGGCTGCAGGCGGTGCGGGCAATAGAAACTATAGGGGAACGGGCGGACAAAAGCAAGGCGTGCCACGCCCGGGCGATCCTTCAATAAAACCCTTTCAGGAGCCCTTTGAGCCGGGCCGGATCGAAGGGCCTTTCGCCGCCGGTCGCATCCCGCATCACAGGGGCTTTTCCGTTGAAGGGCGGCCGGTCGTTGCAATAGATCACACCGAGGGGTATCCTGTCCCCGAATTCGAGGGCCTTTGCGAACGCCCCGGCCCTGTCCGTGGGATCGTACGACGCCTCGAGATGGTAGACCCTACCGGCGAACCACTGGTAGGTAGCGACGTGGTTGTAGGTGACGCAGGGCTGCAGGATATCGAGCAGGGCGAAGCCCGCATGATTTATCGCCTTCTTCATGGTTTCCTTAAGGTGCTCCTGATCCCCGGCGTAGCCCCTCGCGACGAAACTACAATTGAGGGCGACCGCAAGGGCAAGGGGGTTGAGGGCCTCGTCGACCGTGCCGCCGGGCTGCGCCTTGGTCTTCATGCCCTTCATGGTTGTAGGCGATGCCTGTCCTTTTGTCAGGGCGTAGACCTGGTTATCGTGGACGAACATCGCGACATCGATGTTCTTCCGGATGGCGTGGATCAAATGGTTCCCGCCCTCGCCGTATCCATCGCCGTCGCCCGCGACCGCGATCACGGGCATTGTCCGGTTGACCAGCCTGATGCCGGTCGCCACGGGAAGCGTCCTGCCGTGCAGGCCGTTGAAGGTGTTGCACCTCGTATAGTGCGGGAATTTCCCTGCCTGTCCGATTCCCGATACGATCGTGAACTGATGGGGCGCAAGCCCCAACTCGGAGACCGCCTGGTTAAACGCCCGGAGTATGCCGAAATTCCCGCATCCGGGACACCAGGCAGGCACCCGGCCTTCGTAGTCATGCAAGTCGGCCATCGAGTTCTCCCAGAATCGTCTCCAAAAGGTACGGCCGCCCGTCGTACCTATTGACGGTGGCCCCGAAGGAGTAGCCTGTCTCCGCCTTCAGCAGTCTGGCGAACTGGGAAGTCGCGTTCTGTTCGACGCAGATCGTCCTCTTGGCCGACTTAAGAAGGCCCAGGTAATCGAACCTGTCGGTCCGGGGAAAGGGGTAAAGTTCGCTGAAGTGGAGAAGGGCTGTTTTTCCACGGCCCGAGAGACGGTCGACCGCCTCCTTCAGGATGCCGTACGTGCTTCCCCAGCCGACTATGACGGTCTCCGGCCGGCTGTCGCCGTACAGGGCCGGAGGCGCTATCTCCGCCCGGATGGACGGGAGTTTGCGGAGCAGTCTCTTCTGCACCATCCTCGTCCTGATCCCGGCATCTTCCGTCAGATGTCCTTCCTCGTCATGCTCGTCACTGTCCTCGACGACGAGATGTTTCGAGCGACCGGGCACGGCCAAAGGAGAGACGCCGGACTCCGTGAAGGCGTACCTCCTGTAATCCGTCGCCTCGTCAAGGGCCTTGCCCGACAAACGGTAGTCCCTGTACACAATTTTTGAGAGATCGAACCCTTCATGCGTCCACTGTGAATCGGCGAGGTACTGATCGGTGAGAACGATGGCGGGTATCTGATATTTCTCGGCCAGATCGAAGGCCTTGTTGGTGAGGTAAAGCGCCTGTTCGGGTGAGCCCGGCGCAAAGACGACCCTAGGGAATTCCCCGTGGCCCGCGTGGACGACGAAGAGGAGGTCTGCCTGCTCGGTCCTTGTGGGAAGCCCGGTAGCAGGGGCGGGTCGCTGCCCCACGGCGATCACCAGGGGTGTTTCCGTCATGGCGGCCAGAGAAACGCCCTCGACCATCAGGGCGAAGCCCCCGCCCGCCGTCGCCGTCATCGACCGGGCCCCCGCAAAGGAGGCCCCGATGGCCATATTCACCGCGGCTATCTCATCTTCCGTCTGCTCCACCACGACACCGCATTCCTCTGATCGGTCCCCCATGAAGACGAGGATGCCCGTTGAGGGCGTCATGGGATATCCCGCGTAAAAGGTGCACCCCGAGAGGATCGCCCCGAGACCGAGCGCCGCGTTTCCGCCGATCAACATGAGGGGGGGACCGAGCGGGGGTGCCTCGAAGGCGCATCTTTCGCAGTGCTCCAGGGCGAAGGCGGAGCCCCTCCGGGCGGCCCGCCGGTTCTCCTCGACGGTCTTCGGTCCCTTTTTCCCCATGATCTCGCCGATGACGTCGAGGAATATGTCGAGCTTCATGCGGAGGATGCCCAGGACACACCCGGTCGCAACCGTGTTTGCCATGATCCCGCTCCCCCCGTCCCTTGTCGCAAGCTCGATGAAGGGGACTTCGAGAAACGGGGGGCCCTCATGTTTCTCCTTCAGGATCGCGGGATCGTAGACGATCACGCCCTGCCGGGTGAGTCTCTTTTCGTTCTCCCCGATGCTCGGCCTGTCGAGGGCGATGCAGATATCGACCTCATCGCGCGAACAGGTGACGGGCCTATCCGAGACCCGTATCTGGAAGAGGTTGTGACCTCCCCTGATGCGGGACTCATAATCCTGATGGATGAAGACGTGATAACCCGACCGCGCGAAGACCCTCCCGAGGCTCTCGCCGATGGTCTGTATGCCCTGGCCCGCCTCGCCGCCTATCTTGATCGTGTAGTCCAGCGTACCTCCTCCTGGCCGCTTTCCGCGCCCATCCTTATCAAATCTATTCGGGGCATGGGGGATTGTCAAGGCGGGTGCGGACGGGGGTACGTGTGGAAGAAGGAAGGCGCGGCCGTTGCGGATCGAAGTTCGCTGGTGTTGGGGCGGGCCTGTTTTGCTATAATAGATAAAAGTGAGACAAGGGGCGCAAAGGACGGTTTCCTTCAAAGGAGGCGCGTATGGACAAGATGCTCGATGAGTTGAAGAGAAGCCCCCTCTATTCCGAGGAACTGGGCATCAGCCTCAAAACAGCGGCCGATGGAGAGCTTTTCAAATGGTTCCTCGCGAGCGCGATCTTCGGCGCGAGGATTTCGGAGACGGTGGCGAAAAGAACCTATAAGACCTTTGAAAAATACGACCGCGTGACGCCCCCGGCGATTCTCGAGGCGGGCTGGGATTTCCTCGTCAATCCCATAATGAGGGAGGGGGGCTATGTCCGGTATGACGAGAAGACGTCGCGCGAGGTTCTGAGGAACTGCGAGATGCTGCTCTCGGACTATGCAGGGAGCCTCACGAGGCTCCACGACGAGGCCGAAAACGAGCGGGACCTCGAAAGACGGCTTCTCCTCTTCTACGGAGTGGGCCCTGTCACGGTGAATATTTTTCTCCGCGAGCTTCGCCCTTGCTGGAAGAAGGCCGATCCCGAGCCCCTGCCTGTAGTCGTGAAGCTCGCCCAAAAATACGGGATAGATTTGCAGGCCTTTCAGCGGAAAGGCCTGATCTTTACGCGGATTGAGGCAGGGCTCGTGCGATTGAGGAAGACCGCGAGGGAATGACCCTGCTGCAAGCAACAGGGTATCCAAGACAACGAGCGGAGCGAGTCTTTGAGCAGCAGTAGGCTCCGTGAGCTTTGCTCACGGAGGGGGTGCTGAGCCCCAATAATTGCCGGCGGAGCGAAGCGGAAAAAGATTCTCCCTGCAGCAAGCTGCAGGGAATCCGCAAGTTGATGCCGCCGCCGGGGACGATCTGAAGAACGGTCCGAACGGCGACCTTCAAGGAGGAAGACAGGCAATGAGAAAATTGTCACGCATCGCGGTAATCACCGCCCTCGTCGTCGTGTGTGTCCTTGCCGCTACGGTCCGGGCGGAAGAGTGGAAATTCGGCATCATCGGCGATACCCAGTGGACCGGCGCGGATGACGGCAGGAATCCGTACTCCTGCGCCGTGGACATTATAAACCGGATCAACAGGCAGTTTATCGACAAGAAGGTCAAGTTTGTCATTGCCGTCGGCGATCTCGCGGACAAGAGCACCGACCAGGCAATAGGCAAACTTGCGCTCGACACCCGCGCCACCTATGCGCAGGCCCTGTACAACGCGCACATAGGTTTTTTTCCGTTCCGGGGAAATCACGAAGACTCGGCGGCCGCCGCCTCCGAGTTTCGGCGGATTTTTCCGCAGACACAAGACGGCCTCATGAACAGCACCCCAATTGATGCCTTCGTCAGGACGTCCGACGACGGACAGACCCACCCGGTCGCGAAGGGGGGACCTCCCTTTGCGATGGGTTCCGGTTTTTCGAGCCCCTCATCCAGCCTCCGGGGCTTAAGCTATGCCTTCAGCTATCGAAACGCGACGTTCGTGATGCTCGATCAGTTCATCCCTCCCGACAAATCGCCGAACACCGTCGGCGGACAGCAGGGCTGGATCAATGAGGTGCTGCAACGCAAAGCAACGGACCATCACGCCTTCGTTTTCGGCCACAAGGGCCTTCTCACCGAGAGCCACGGGGACACGCTCTTTGGCGGCACCCCCGCCTCCCACCCGGCAGACCAGGATGCCTTCATCCTGGCCCTTGCCGCACACGGCGTGCGGTACTACATATGCGGCCACGATCACATGCACGACCGGTCCAGGGTGACAACGACGGACGGCAGGGCTGCGTCCGTGACCCAGATCGTCAGCGCCTCGGCAAGCTCGAAGTTCTATATCCCTGCAAGGCCGTCGAACGATGACCGGTATGATGCGCCGGCCTTCGGCCACACGCGCCAGATACCCTTTTCACAGGAACTCGATAGCATCGGCTATTACATCGTCACCGTCAACGGCCCGAAGGTGACGGTCGATTACTATTCCGCGCCCGTGAAGACCACGGCCGAAACCGAAGCGCGCACGATTTCCATGACGCCGCCCCTTCGGTTCACGAGGCGGGAAACCTTCGGCTACAGTCTGAACGGCAAGGAGTTCCTCGTAGCGCAGGGCGAATCTTACACGGGCGTTCAGGACAGCTTTTCCGGCACGACGGCGCGGATACTGAGCGGCCTGAACAAGGACACGGCGAAAGACGGGAGCGGCCGCCCCCTGACGAAAGCGGTCACGACCGGCTGGGTTCCGGGGACGTCGGGCACCATGAGCCACATTGTGACACTATGGGGTATGGCGGGCGTCGTCGAAAATGAAAAGACGGACGTCTTCACCCTCTCCATGACGTACAGGGGGAAGGCCGCGCACGGGGCGCACGGGAGGCACGGTGTGGCAATCCGCCTCGCCACTAGGGACGCCGGCGCAAGATGGATCAACGCCGTGGACAAAAACGCGGGCGGGACGAAAAGGTTCGTATCCGGTCCGTGGACCCCGTCTTGCGGTTTGGGTGCCTACGGGTTTGACCCTGACACGCATACGGCCTGGGCGGTCATGAATCACGCGGGTGATTTTGCGGTTGTGGAGAACGTGGCGCTCGGGCATTTCCAAAAAAAATAATAGCACTTTCGGGGCAAAAAGAGGCGCACACCCCATCCCTCCCTTCAAGTCGACACAGAAAAACTTGACAGCGCTAGAAATAATTTACTAAAACTTATGTCTTCCATGCCGGACCTCCCTCATGGGAGGGCGCGCTTTAAGCGCACGACCGGCTGATCGCCTGATATTCGGCAAAGGGCTGAAGGCTTTGGCCCGGTCGAACCAGGGGCGCCGCGGAAAGGCCGGCTGAAAAACGAGGCGAGGGCGGCGCAGCACGTGTCGCGGAGTAGGGTGCGCCAGGTATCCCACGGCCTCGTGACGGAAGGGGAATTATGATGAATCACCGGGAAGGTCGCAGCTTTCTTTTTCTTGCGGTTCTTGCCATAGCCATGGCAATCTCGCCGGTCCTCGCACATGCGGGCCAACCGTCGCTTATGGTGACGAAGGAGCGGAGGATCAACATGAACGTCGACAACAAGCCGCTCGACGTCATCCTTCGCATGATGGCGGAGCGAAGGCTCTTCCAGCTAAACGGCGGCAATGTACCGGGGGGCGAACCGCTCACCCTTCATTTCTCGAACCTCACCCTTCCCCAGGCGCTCGCCAAGATGATGAGGGGTTACAATTACGTCCTGATCGGGCAGGGAAAGGACGGGCTGCCTGTGCTCGCCGTAGTGGGCAAGATCGAGAGGGCCAGGGCCAACCCTTCCGGCACGGTGGGCAGTCCGGTCACCGCTTCCCAGTCCGAAGCCAGTAGCAATGTGCCGCCCGAGGCGGCCGCGCCGCAACCGGCAGGCCAGGTCAGGCCGCCCGGTGGACCGCGCCCCCGTCCGCCGCGGCAGGCGGAGCCGCAGGGCACGGGCGAGAAACAGGATGTGCAGAAACAGGAGGGCCAGCAGCAGCAAGCAGGCACGCAACCCGCACAGCCGGCCGCGGCCCCGCCTGCTGAATCGACCGGGGTGAGCACCAAGGACCTGCTTACGGGCCAGCCGCAGGGCACGGGCGAGAAACAGGATGTGCAGAAACAGGAGGGCCAGCAGCAGCAAACAGGCACGCAACCCGCACAGCCGGCCGAGACCCCGCCTGCCGCTGAATCGCCCGGCGTTCATTTTTAACCTGTTTAGGGCTTGTCAGAAAATAAATGGGCCATCTGGCTCGTCTTTTTGTCCGCCCGCTTCGTTGCGAAAAGGTCATGTACATCCAGTATATTTGGCCTTTCCGCGCCTCGCCGATCGGCCAAAAATCCTTC
>JBEKJU010000195.1:0-6940 GCA_050011095.1 Syntrophorhabdales bacterium | reverse complement strand
CCGAGACGGGGCGGGAAGCGGACAAAGCGCGCGACGCAAGGCAATGTTCCCGGCGCTGGAGACGAAAGTAGTCTTTCCCGGAGAGAAAGAGGGCCGTAGGTTCCAAATGCGTTTGCCCTGCCCGCTGTCCCATAACTTATGGACAAAACCGGCGACCGTGTGATATAAGGCAACGGATTGGCGGGCATAGATGACCTTCAACTCGCACGAATTTATTTTCTTGTTCCTCCCCGGCACCTTTATCGTCTATCTCCTGCTCACCAGGTGGCACCTGATAGTTGGCTCGACGATTTGGCTGATCTTCTGCTCCTTTGTCTTTTGCTGCTTTAGCGGAATGAAGTCGGGCTTGCTCCTCGCTTTTTCGATACTCTTTACTTACTGTATCGGCCTGACTATAACCGGCCGCCCTTCCCGGATCGGGGAGACCGGGCGTAAGACCTTTCTTGTTCTTGGAATAGCCGTCTGCGCGGCTTTGCTCGTCTATTACAAGTACACCGGTTTCGTGATCGATAACCTGAACGGACTGCTCGGCCTGCGCGTGCCGGTGGGGAAGACGCTCTTACCCGCGGGCATAAGCTTCTTTACCTTCACCGAGATCGCCTACCTCGTGGACGTGTACCACGATCCCGAAAGGCGCACGGGTCTCCTCAACTACGCGCTGTTCATCTCGTTCTTTCCCCGTCTTTTGGCCGGCCCCATCATCCGCTACGACGAGATCGTGCCTCAACTGAAGAGCCTGAAGGACAAGACGCTCAACTACAGGAATCTCTCGTTGGGGCTCTATCTCTTCGCCATAGGGCTGTTTAAAAAGGTGGAGATTGCCGACCGCTTTTCCGACTGGGCCTCGGCCGGGTTCGACGGGTCGGGCAACCTTAACTTTCTCCTCGCGTGGGCGACCTCCCTTTCCTACACCTTCCAGATATATTTTGATTTCTCCGGCTATACCGACATGGCCATAGGAACGGCGCTATTCTTTAACATCAGGCTTCCGATCAACTTCAACAGTCCTTATAAGGCGTCCGATATACAGGACTTCTGGCGCCGCTGGCATATCACGCTCACGAGATTCCTAAGGGACTACATTTATATACCCCTTGGCGGAAACAGGGTGCCCGAGGCGCGTCTTTACTGCAACCTCATGGCCACCTTCCTCATCGGAGGCCTTTGGCACGGGGCCGGCTGGACATTTCTTTTTTGGGGTTTTCTCCATGGGGCGGGTCTCATAATCTACCAGGCATGGAAAAAAATCGGTTTACGGCTGCCCCGGATCATCGCCTGGATAGTGACATTCACCTTCGTCAATATCGCGTGGGTGTTCTTCCGGGCGAAGAGTTGGGGCGCTGCGATGAGGGTCCTCAGGGGCATGCTGGGGCTGATGGGCATTACCCTTCCGGACCGATGGGCAACAATCCTTCAGGCTCTCGGGCGTTACGGGATACGGTTCGCGCCGGAGGAACGCGTCATGGAGGGAAGCAGGGATGCCTGGGCCTTCATTTTCGGGGCGCTGGTCATCTGTCTTTTTTTCAAGAACTCCCACGAGATGGCGGAGAGATTCACACCTGACTGGAAATGGCTCGTTGTGTTGACGGCCGGGGTCTATTCCATGTTGCACATGGCCGAACTGCAAGAGTTTATCTATCGATTCTTTTGAGGCTGCCATGAAGCGATGGAGAAAGTGGTTCCTTGCCGGCCTCATCGTAATGGCGGCCGAGCTTGGCTCCGTAGCGCTTCTGAACTACATCGTCGACCCCTACGGCGTGTTCAGATACGGGGCTTGGCGCCACGACGTTTCGCATCAGTTTATCATCCCGAGCATGAGCTTCGTGAAGACCCGCTATGTGGCCCTTAATCCGAAGAAGTACGACTGCCTTATCCTCGGATCCTCACGGGTGGGCGGAATCGATGGGAGACAGGTGAAGGACGCGACCTGCTACAACATGTTTTACCCTGACGGTCTGCCCCGGAATCACCTGGATAACCTTCGCTACCTCGTGGCAAGAGGGGTCCGGCCCAGAATGGTCCTGATAGGCCTGGACGAATTTTCCTATCAAAAAGACCCGGCGGAGCACTTCACCGATTACATGAGATATCCCTATCCGCCTGCGGTGCATCGGAGCCTATGTCTGTTTTATTTAAAGTACCTTATTCGTTATTCGTCGAGGAACATGAAGGAAGCGCTCCAAGGATTCATGGGCAAAAGGCAGCCGTTCCCCTACGATCATTACGGTACGGGTCTTCTGATGCCGTCGCCTGAGGCCGAGAGGATGATTGAGGCAGACCCGGCAAAACACGCGAAAGACCCGAGATTCAAGCAGGTCGCGATAGTGCAAAGGGACAGGATGGGGCCTGCCCTGGACGAGATCAGGGAGACGGTGAATCTGCTGCAAGCGCGCAGAATACGGCTGATCGTCTTCATGAACCCCATCTACAAAGCGGCCTACCTCGCCACGGATCTGGAAAAGCTCCTTCTCTTTGAGGAAGAATTGAGCAGAATCACCAGCTTTTACGACTTCGCCGGCTTGAACTCCGTTACCACGAACAACTACTACTATTACGACAACACGCATTACAGGATGAACGTGGGCCGGTTGATGCTCGCCCGCATGTTCAACGACGGCAGCGTCAGGGTGCCCGTCGACTTCGGCGTGCTCGTAACCAGTGGCACCATCGAAAAGCACCTGGCAGACCTGAAAGCCCAGGTTGCGGGCCTGGATTCGGCTGTGAAACGGTAATGAGAAGTTCAGAGCGCCCTTCCGTGCGACGCTCAATCCGCCCTCATTTCTGACGGCCGCACACATCCCGAAAGTGACGACAAGGCAATGTCGATCAGGCAGCGGATGTCACGACGTCACCTGCCCATTAAAGGTCTTATGGACGCCCTTTTGGGTAGAAGGCTAGAAATAGGTAAGCAGGTGGTGGTTCAACAGTACGGATGGAAAGCAGGTAACGCCCGGCCTCGGCGTGAGCCCATGGCGATCCGCCGCAAACCGTGGTTGCAAGAGTTATATTTGTGAGGCCCCAACGTTGTGGCAAAGGTGCGTCCTTCCCCAATCGTACCGGAAGAACAGGATAATCGTGTCGTCTAAGCCGCCAGCGAAGAGCCGAAAAAGACCTTCCCGCATCTGATATCCCTATCCGTAATATCGCACATACAGCTTTAGGCAGGTGGTGCCAAGGACCGCCGCCGAGTAGACGGTGAGCGCCGCCCCGAGAGGCAATCTGTTCTTAAGCGCAAATCTGCGGTTATCGAACAGCAGCAGGGCCGGCACGGCGAAAGGGATAAGATATCGTCCTACTATGCCCTCTACGACCGGGGCGCCCGGCTGTGTGCAGGTAAGGTAAATTGCC
The DNA here is from genome assembly GCA_050011095.1 of Syntrophorhabdales bacterium. Taxonomy (GTDB): domain Bacteria; phylum Desulfobacterota; class Syntrophorhabdia; order Syntrophorhabdales; family WCHB1-27; genus JBEKJU01. Next base: position 3,592 of record JBEKJU010000195.1, on the reverse strand, counting down.
GTAGCGATCAAGAGAAAGCCGAGCAGACAGATTCCCCATAGCCATGCCTTCTGCCAAGTCCCCACAGGGCGGCCTTCCCCGGAGTCCAAAAACGCGGTCATGAACAGTGCCCAGGGGTAGGTTTTCCAAATCCATGTGGGAAGTCTTGTGTCTTGCCAGCCCAACAGCCCGACGAACTCTTTTACCATGGCCCACCAGTAAAGGCTGAGCGCATTCAAAAGGGCCTTAGCGAATGTACCCGGCGAGGTCCGGATGAGCATCAATTGGAGAGTGGCGTCGGAGCCATAGAGATCCACATATATCTTTCTTGTTTCAAGTCCCCATAACACGGCCGCCGCCAGCCCGGCCGCGAGCACGCCCCCGCAGTACGCCGCTTTACACGTGTGCCCGCCAAGTCTACGTGACGGAATTATCGCAACCAGTGCCGAAAGTGGCGCGTAGACAAGTTTTGCGGACGAGAGGATGATGCAAAGACCCGCAATTGCAATGCATGTCCCTAAGTCTACACGCTCCCCTTCACCCATTGCACCGCGCAGTACTAATGCCGTGAGCAATATGGAAGTCCCATTGATGAGCGGATCCGCGGAGAGCGAAGCGGCGAGAAAGAGCGACATGGGCATAAGGGCCACAAGAACTATCACCCACTTGAATACAGGCGTCATCCTTATTGCAATCCAGACCAGGCACATCCAGCAAAAAAGACAAAGCAGCCTTCCAACGTACGTCCCGGCAAGGACAGACAGCCCGAAACACCTCCCAATTGCTATTCCCGCTGCTTGCGGCAGGTAAACTATCGGGACGTACCGGGCGGTGTTCGCGAAATCGACGAAGATCCTCTCACCACCATCCAGGGGTCTCTTGACAAGGAGTGCCGCCAGCAGGGCCGTGTCTATCCTCCGGTCGGGGTGGAAAGGCACATCGTCGAACGAGACAGCCGTGCATGCGACGTCCTTGGGCAGCCATCCGCCCACCCGCTGCCCGACGCGGGTCGACAACAGCCGCCCCTCTCCTATCTGATAGGCGCGAAAAAAGTGATTAACCTCGTCAGGCGCCTGAAAGGGACCCGTCACGAAGACCATGTACAGACCCACTGCAAGGGCAAGTATTGTGAAGACCCATTCAGGCCGAGCCATACATTTTACCCCACCGCCTTTGAGCATCAGGTTGTTGAACGGATACCGCCGTGGCATATTTTGTTCCATTGTTTCTGATTTTGTTTCCTGGCCTTCCAACATCATGAGAAGACTCATGAGCTTATCGATCATCTTGATCGCGAACCTCTCACTCAAGCCGGTCGCATAGGCTACGAGAAAGGCAAGCCGGGAGTCTTGCCATTTTATCTTCATTAAGGCCCTGACGGGTCCTGGGATGGCCATCGACGCCGTTGTTTCATGCGTTGCATAAACATCGGCATCCCCTTCGCCTCGCGGCTCTCAATCATTACCATCTTTCATCTTTCCACTTCAAGGAAAATGTCGGAATGCTCGATTGAAGATGTCCTGGACCCCCTGCTCAATGCGTTCACCTCCTACACCATAAAAATGGAGTTTGGGAGAAATCATCGATTAACACCCGAAATCAATATTTTGTTGCATCTCCTTCCTTTGCTGGCAGCGAACCCCAATAGACCTCTCGGGCATCTTGCTGCCAAAAGGAGTGGGGGAATTCGTGAGCACTTACCCAACAACAAATCGATGGGCCGTTGGTTCCATGCAACTGGTGACGGATTGGTGACGAAAAAATCGGGGTCTTTAAATCTCTTCGGGTTGTATTCCCCGCCCCTTGGGGCGACAAGGCAGCCGCTTGCGATGTCTTTTGATACCCCGCTGCTTGCGGCGGGGTAGTCATTAAGTACCAAATTGATATTATTAGAGATGTAGTGGCGGAGAGAGAGGGATTCGAACCCTTTTCTCTCCAGTGCCCGTGCGGGAATCCTACCACAAAGGCACAGAAAAGGCAAAAAGAACAGTGTGAGAAACTCTAACACAACTATCGGACACCCTTTGCGTGGTTCTGGTACCGGGCGACACGCTCGCCCTGGTTGATCTCTCAAGAGCCTCAGACTCTCGGCTTCTTTCATCAGACGGGCCCGAGTCTTCAGGGAATATAGCGCAGGTTGCCCGAAAGGAACTCTCAAAGGGTAGTAGGCTCCCCCCTCTCGATGTTCAACTTGCTCTCATTTTGACAACCCACAATTTTTGATCCATTGCTGCACCAAAAGCGACCCCAATAATACAACACGAAAACTGTGCCATAAATTTTGAAATCGGTGCTGGTATTCTTAAATTCTCCATTGTCCTAATAACAGACTGATGCTGTTGTTAAGACCTTTGCCTACCAGAACTGCCACCATGGCTTCTCTCCGCAAGCCTTCAAAGCGCGGTCGCATGCCTCTCTCACTGCAGGGCTTGAATGGGTGAGGCCCTTCTTGATCCAAGGGATGGATTTCTTGCCGATGCTCGCAAGAGCCACGATTGAGGCTTCTCGAAGGGACGCCGCCTCCGGGAACCCTGTGTTCGCGTGAGAGTCAGCCGAGTCTGCGAGCGCATCAATTACAGGTTTGACAGCTTCGGCTCGACCCATGGAGCCGAGCTTCTCAACGGCCACCCTGAGATCATTCATGAGTTTGCGTGCCTTCACCCAATCCTGAGTGATGGAGGCACCCGTGATCGCCCGATTGAGTTCGTTCACGCACGCGATGAGTTGTGACACCTCTCCTTCAGGACCATTAGCCCGATGTGAGCTGAAGAACTCGCCCACACCCGTCATGATGGTTGCCGTCAGCTCTCTTGGACCGCACTCGGCGGCAACGAACTTTCCCGCGTCTGTTGGATGGGCTACGACGAATGCGAATCTCATTGGAGCGGAGCCAGCCTGTATCCAGATTACCGCTTCCGCTCGATCGACTGTTTCAACCCACGCAACTCCGAATCCCTCTAGTGTCTCACGGATCAGCCTCGTTGCGGTCTGCGGACCGTCGATGTCGTTTTGGAACCCGATGAAGATCGACCGTCCGGTGAGCTTGTGGAGAGCCTTACTCTGTTCTGCCGAGGTGTAGGGGTGAAGTTCCTTCTGTGGAACTTCGAAGGACTTCCCGAGCTGGGGAACAGATACTCTCAAAAGGTGATCTCCAGCTTCATTTCTCCACGCACTTCTCGGACCATTTACACCGTGTAGCGGACTTTAACAAGTCGTAGCGAACCTCTGTAGACCGTCCCGCCCACGTGTCTGACTGTGTCTCGACCCCAACCGCAAGCGCAGGTGTTGCGCTCGCGTGCTGGGTAGCACCTGTCGCAATAGACTCTGCCGCACTCCCAGCACTGCTCCGCTCCACCAATACCAGTGGTAAACTCGTCTCTTGAGAGCATGACACTGCCACTGCCCCTGAACTCAAGGATCTGCATCGGGCGTGAGCAGGTTTCGCAACGTCGCAGTGCGGGGCTTCGGACGAACAGACTACGGAACAAACTGAGAACACCCATATTCACCTCCTAACAAATAGCATATGCCCAATCCACCTTGTGTCGCAATTCTAGTATGAGACAAAAATGCTGAATTCCTCAGTACCCTTGCGAGAGTGCCAACAGGGTGC
>JBEKJU010000194.1:0-11071 GCA_050011095.1 Syntrophorhabdales bacterium | reverse complement strand
GCGCCCCCTCCGGCAGCAAAGCTGCCGGAGCCTTCCCCCTCAACGGAGTTTTCTGCCGATGGCTCAGCGCCCCCTCCGGCAGCAAAGCTGCCGGAGCCTTCCCCCTCAACGGAGTTTTTGACCGACGGGCTTAAGCGCCCCGGTATCAGGGGGCGATCTTTCCTGTCCTTGCCCATTCGCCCTACCCGGCCCGCCTGCCCCTGGTCAGAAGGGCCTCATAGAAGCCCGCCAGTTTTGTCGCCTGGAGCCCGTAGTCCCACTCACGGGCGGCGGTCTTGCGCGCCTCAGCCCCGAGGCGTTCCCTCAAGCCCTCATCGGCGAGTACCTGCTCCATGCGTGCCGCCAGCTCATGCTCATCACTGACCACATACCCGTTATGCCCGTCTCGCACAAGCTCGGGCAGCATGCCGCGGTCAGAGACGATAGCCGGTTTGCCCATACCCATGACCTCCCTGAGGGCCCTCGCGGTGCCGTCGCTTCCCGCCCTCATCATGACAAAGAGATCGAAGGTGGCGATCATGGAAAAATAGTCGTCCCTGCGATACCCCGCGAGGATGACGTCCCTATCGAGCCCCAGGGCCGCAAGGGGCTTCTTGACGCTCTCCTCTATCTGAGAGCTTCGGCCGACGATCACGAGCTTCACTCCGTCCATCCTTTCCTTAAGCCCCTTGAAGGCCCGCAGGACGACGTCGTAGCCCCGATCCGGCTTGAGGCGGCCGATGACTCCGATGATCTTTTCCTCTTTCCCGATGCCCAGGGATGCCCTCAAATCCTCCGTGGGACCTCCGTACACGTGGACACCCGGCGGCAGAACAACGGTTCTCTCCTCCGGATAGACAAGGTGCTTCACGTCGCGCGCCCGTATCGTTTCGGCGTAGGCGGCGAGGCCGTCGGTCCTCCCCAGGAGCATTTTCATGGCAAAACCCCGATCCAGGCCGTCCCTCTTGTGGTCGGTCCTCACGAGGAGCGGTCTTGCCGCGCACCCGAACAGCGACAGGGCGGCCAGGCTGTGATCGTGCGTGAGGTGGGCGTGGATGATATCGAACCGATTTTCGACCGCGTATCGGCGGATGGCGCGGAAATCGAAAAGCCAGTCACGGGTCGAGAAATACCTGTTCAGCCTGAAACCGTCGTAGGAGGAGACGCCCCGCCTGACGATCTCCTTTCCCACGGTGCGCTCCGCGAAATCAGGGGGGGCCTTCCGGAAGGCGAGGCGGACATCCACCCCCTGCCTTTCCAGGGCCTCGCATAACGAGACAACCGGCTCCGCCGGGCCGGTCCACTTCCAGTCGCTGAAAAGATGGAGGCATTTCATACCGGCCTGCCCTCAAAGGCACCAGCCGGGGAGCCGACGCGGACGTATCTCTCTCGCATTAGGTCCTTCCTTTTTTTGAGGGGGAAGCTTCATCGGCAAAGCCGATGAAGGGGGCGACGCGAGCCCCGGCATTTTTTCGCCTCCGGTCCTTCCTTTTCATGAAGGGGAGGCTCGGCTGGCTTTGCCAGCCGAGGGGGCGACGCGAGCCCCAGTTAATTGCTGCCCATTTCATCGCGCGTAAAACGCCTTTATTGCCGAGGAGACCTCGACGGCCTCTTCGTCCGTGAGACCGGGATAGAGGGGGAGGGAGAGGATCTCGGAGGCCGCCTTCTCGGCCTCGGGAAAGGCGCCTCTCTTATACCCCAGGCCGTTGTACGCCTCCTGGAGGTGGATCGGCGTGGGGTAGTGGACGAGACTCCCGATGCCGCGGGCCAACAGGTGCGCGGAGAGTTCTTCCCGGTCGGGCGCCCTGACCACGTAGAGATGGTAGACGTGATAGGCCCACGGCTTCTCCGAGGGGAGCACCAGGGGCGTCTCGTCCTCAAGGTCCAGGCGATAGATGGTGGCGAGGTGGCGCCGCCTTTCATTACTCGCGTCGAGTCTCGGGAGCTTGAGGCTCAGTATGGCAGCCTGCAACTCGTCGAGGCGCGAATTGAACCCGTCGACATGGTGGAGATGCTTTCCTTTCTGGCCGTAGTTCCGGAGCGCGCAGATCGCGTCGTAGACGGCGCGCTCCGCCGTAATGATGCCCCCTGCGTCGCCGTAGGCCCCTAGGTTCTTTGTCGGGTAAAAGCTGAAGGCGGAAGCAACGCCAAAGGTGCCGACCTTCCGGCCCCTGTAGAGCGCGCCGTGCGCCTGGCAGGCGTCTTCGAAGATCGTCACCCCGAAGCGGCCGCAGACATCGGCGATCTCATCCATATTGCAGGGATGACCATAGAGGTGGACGGGGATGCAGACCTTCACGCCCTTCTCGCGCCTGAGCACCTCTTTCAGGGCGCGGGCGTCCATGGTAAAAGTCTCCGGGTCTATGTCACAGAAGACCGGCACAATGCCATGGATGGAGAGGGCCATGACCGTAGCGACATAGGTGTTGGGCGTCGTGACGATCTTGTCGCCCGTTTTCAGTCCGAGCGCCAGCCCGCCGATCCGTATCGCGTCGGTCCCCGAGCCCACCCCCGCGGCGAAATGGACACCCATGTAGCGGGCAAAGGCCTCCTCGAAGGCCGCCACCTCCCTGCTGAGGATGAACTCGCCGCTTCCACAGACCCTGTCGAAAAGTGCGGCCAACTCCCCTTTAAGCCCCTCGTATTCCCTTTGCAGGTCGAAAATCTTTACCATCGCTACCAGTACTCCTTCCTGTGCGTCCTGTAGAAATCGGCCGTCCTGCGGATGCCCTCCTCCAGGGCTGTCTTCGGCGCCCAGCCGACCTGCCGCCTTATCTTCCCTATATCGGCGTAGTAGTCGCCCGGCTCGACCTCCTTGCGTTCCCTAGTGAATTCCGTGAAGCTCACCTTGCCCGAGCCGACGACCTCCGCGATCTTCCGGGCGAGGTCGTAAAACGAGACGGGGAAACCTGCGCCCACGTTGAAGACCTCCCCGTAGGCGGCATCCTCAAGGGCCACCATGAGGAGACATGCGACGAGGTCCTCCACATAGAGAAAATCGCGAAGTATGCGGCCGTCGCCGAAGACCGGTATGACATCGTCATCGAGGGCCTTGCGGATGAACCAGTTGAAGACGCCGTATTCGTCGTGGGCCATCTGGTGGCGGGGGCCGAAGGTATTCGTGATCCGCAAGCAAGTCCCCCTGATCCCGAAGACGTCGTCATACACGAGGATCATCTTCTCGGCGGTCAGGTTCGTGACCGCGTAAATGCCCTTGGGGTTCGTCGGATGGTCTTCGTCGACCGGCAGCTTGACGGATGAGCCATACTCGCCCCTCGTGCCCGCGAAGATCACCCGTCCGTTCCGGTTGTTCATCTTGAGCGCTTCCAGGAGCACGAGGGTGCCCCTGCAGTTGATGTCCAGGTCCTGGAGGGGGTTCCTCATGCTGTCCACGTGATTCACCTGTCCCGCAAGGTGGAAGATATAATCCTTCCCCTTGACAAGATGGTTCATGGAGAGCCCGTTTCGCACGTCCGAGACGTTGACCCTCACCCGGTCCTCTATCTCCCTTATATTGAAGAGGTTGCCGCCCTGCCGGGGCAGCATGTTATCAATGATCGTCACGTGTGCGCCGAGACGCACGAGCTCTATGGCGAGGTTGCTTCCGATGAACCCCAGGCCGCCCGTCACGAGGACTTCCTTATCCCTGAACCCTTCCATTCCTTCTCTCCAGTTCCCAGAGTCTTGCGTGCTTCATGAAGACGTAGTACATGGTGGACGCCACGATGATAAGGCCCGGAATCCCGTCGGAGAAACCCCTTTTGACTATGTAATCCCTGAAAAAACGGTAGAGGGGCCGGCCGAGCATGTTGAAAAGGTGGAACGAGCGGTTAGATGCGGCCATGTCCTCCGCAAAGGCCCCCGAATACCTGTCGACCGTGCGGATCTGGTGCGATATGTCGGCATAGGGCGTGTGGAGGTAGTAGTTCTTCAGGCGGCCCACCCTGCCGTCGACGCGCACCTTAGCGTGGATGCCTCCGGCCCAGCGGCCTTTTTCCTTCCGGTATAGACGGATCTCGTGATCGGGGTACCACCCGCCGTGTTCGATGAGCCTCCCCAGGTAAATGTTCTTGCGCCGCACCACAAACGAGCCGCTCTGTATACCGCTTTACGATGCCGGGCGCGCCGTCCGTGCTCTCCGAATCGACCACCACGATCTCCGTCGCCCAGTCCTTGACGCTCATCAGGGCCTTTTCGATGGTCGCGGCGTTGTTGTAGGTGATCATGTAGACGGAAAGGGGAATCATGCAATTACCGGGGCTTGCGTCGCCCCCTCCTTTCGTGCCACCTGTTCTTGCCGGGTACCCGCAGCCTCAGAGTTCCAATGAGAGGTAAGGCCTGTAACCTGCGGGTGGCGCTCCCCTTCATAAAAAGGAAGAACCGGAAACTCAAAGAATTGCCGGGAAGTAAGTATCATTCCGGCTCCAGCTGCTTCACCATCTCGATGATATCCGTGGTCGAGTGGTTCTTCGGGTCTCCGACGATGGCGACGTCTCCCCCGTATGCGCGGACGATCTCCCTCTCGGGGACCGTTTCCTGCGTATAGTCGGTCCCCTTGGCATGGATGTCGGGCTTCAGTTCCCGAAGCAGGCGTTCGACCGTGGGCTCCTTGAAGGCGATCACGTAATCAACGCAACTGAGGGCGACGAGGATCTCGATCCGCTCTTCGAGGGGCGTGATGACGCTGCTTCTCTTGCCTTGGGCCACCACGGATTCATCGTCGTTGACCGCTACGATGAGGAGGTCCCCCAGGGCCCTGGCCGCCCGCAGGTACCGTATATGGCCCACATGGAGGAGATCGAAGCAGCCGTTGCCGAATACGATTCTCTTTCCCTTCCGCCTCTCGGCCTCGACTATGGCCTTCAGCCTGTCGAGGTCACCAATCCAATGACCCATTTTCCTCGATCACCTTTTTCAGCTCGTCGGCCGTCGCAACGGCCGTACCCCTCTTCATGACCACGATCCCCGCCGCGCAGTTCGCAACCCTCGATGCCGTGTAGAAATCGGCCCCCGAGGCAAGGGCAAGGGTGACGGCCGCCGCCACCGTATCTCCAGCGCCTGTCACATCCGCGGGTCCGTCGCCGCCCGAGATCGGTATGTGGTGGACTTGCCCGTCCTTCAGAAAAAGGCTCATCCCCTTGTTGCCCCTCGTAATGAGAAGCGCCTCCACCGCCATCGAGCCCATGATCGACCTGCCCACCTCATCCACGTCGCGGTCCCGGGAGAGGCCGGAAAGGGCGTATGCCTCCGATTCGTTGGGCGTGATCATGGTGATCCCCGTGAACATCTTCAGGTTGCATCGCGAATCGCCGACAACGACCTTCGTGCGGGCCATGTCCGCCGCTAGTGAGCGCATCTTCCGGTCTATGAGGCCGTATTCGTAGTCGGACAGGACGATGCCATCCACCTGCGAGGCGATCTCCGCGAATTTCCGCCTCAGACTCTCCCTCACGGCCTCGGGGATCGGCTCCTCCTGCTCGCGGTCGACCCTGATCACCTGCTGCTTCGACGTGTGCGTATCGCCCGCGAGGATCCTCGTCTTCGTCACGGTCCTCCCGTCGTGCCTCACGAACCCCCGCAGGTCAACCTTGGCATGCGCGGAAAAATGCTCGACCAGCCTGTCGCCCGCCTCGTCACGGCCCATGCAGCCGATGGGAAAGACATGGGCGCCCAGGGCCAGGAGGTTGTTTATCGTATTGCCCGCGCTACCCGGATATATCCTCTCCTCCTCATACTTGATCACCACGACCGGCGCTTCACGCGAGAGCTTGTGCGGCTTTCCGTAAATATATATGTCGGCGATCACGTCACCGACCACGCAGATGCGCTTATCCTTGAACCGGTCTATCAGCTGCCCGACGCCCACCCAGAACCTCCTCGATTTCGCGAAAGACCCCTTCGGGACTTACGCCCTTCAGGCATTCGTGGTCACGGTCGCAGCGTTTGTTGTTGCACGGCCTGCACGGCACATCCTTATACAGCACATGGCTGAAGCGGGTCGGGTAGAACGTATATCGCTCATCCATGGGACCGAGGATGACCACCGTCGGCACGCATAGCGCCGCCGCCATGTGGCGGGGACCCGTATCATTGCTGACGACCACCGATGCCCTGGCAAGGCACACCTTCAACTCCCTCACGTCCATGAGCTTCAACTCGACCCGCTCCTTGTTCCTCACGCCGTCGTAGACGCGCCTCGCGATCTCTTCCTCGCCCTTTCCGGGGAGCAGATAGACCCGAAAGGCGAACCGCTCCGCGAGCATATCGGCGAGGCTCGAGAAATGCGTCTCGGGCCATCGCTTGGCCGGCCCGTACTGGGCGCCGACGATGAAAACGACGTAGCCGCCCGCCACATCCGTGAATCGCTCGTCGAACTTGCGGTCCTCGTCGTCCGTCACACGAAGCAGGGGGGTCTCGACGGTTCTTTTGGCCGGGAGCGCGTCGAGGATCCTCAAATAGTGCTCCACCGTGGGCTCCGGCCCGCCTGCGTGCTCCTCCACCACCGTGTGCAGCATAAGGCGTCTGCTGTTCCGGCTATAGCCTATCCTCTTTTTCACCGAGCCGAGGAAAAAGAGAAGGGCCGACCGGAAGGAATGGGGGAGGACGATGCCCCTTTCAAAGCGGCCACCCGCGATCGTGCTCACGAGGTCAAGGAAGCCGACCACACTTTTGCCGTCATAGGGGATGAAGCGATTGAAGAGATTGAGGCCGTTGTACAGGTGCATGGCGGAAGGCTTCCCCACGCCCCACATCTCCCCGTCAAGGGAATCCCGGAGCGATTGGAGAAAAGGGGTGGCCATCACCATGTCGCCAATCCAGTTAGGCAGGTATATGATCGTCTTCCCAGTCACTCCTCACGCCCATAAAACGGTTGTACTTTACCTCGTAATGCCGCTGCCCCGTGTTGCGCATATTTTCGTCGATCCGCTCGATCTCGGCGGCAATCCCCTCCTTTTGCGCCTGCCATCCCTCCGCGTCGCACGCATCTATCGTCGAGACGATCCGTGCGTATTCGGGAATCCCCGCGTATCCGTTCACGAAGGCGCAGAAGAAGTGCTTGACCTTATCCACGTAAAGATTCACGTCTCGCCCGAGGTCCATGCATGTCTCATCGGTGAAGTTATCGAGGGCCGCCATCCTGCCTGAGTCTATGGCCCCTTCCTCCTGGGCGATCTCGAAGGCTCGTGTACCCACATAGGGGAAAAAGAGGGTCCAGCGGAACCGTCCCGGCGAAACACGCGACAGGAGCTTGACGGTCTCCCGCACGTCCTCCTTCCCTTCCTTCGGTAAACCTATCATAACAAAGGCCGATGTGTGAAGACCAAATTTGTGGGCCGCCCTGAAGGCCTCCTCGATATCGCTGTTCGTCATGTACCGGGAGAGGACGCCCCGGCGTATCCTCTCGCTTCCGCTCTCGACGCCGAACTTCACTATCCTGCACCCAGCCTGCGCGAGATAGAGGGCCGCCTCGTCGTCGAACATCCTGACGTGGGTGTTGCACACGAACCCCAGCTTGGTCACACTCCGGTATTTTTCCGAAAATTCCCGGAGCCAGGCCTTGTCGAAGGTGAAGAGGTCATCATCGAAGATGAACATCCTGATCCTGTCGTAATGGGAGAGAAGGTAATCGATCTCGCCTATGACCTGGTCGACGGTGTGGCGTCTCATATACTGTCTCGGGAGACACCCCGAATTCTTGTACAGCTCGATTATCTTGTGGTTCAGACAATAGGTGCACCTGAAGGGACAGCCCCTGGAGGCGAGGAGGCCGACCCACCCGTCCTTCGCGTCGATCATGCGCTGAAAGTCAAAAATCCCGTAATCCTTCGGCGGGAGACGCCTGATGTCCGTATAGGGCCTCAGCGGCTGAAGCACCATCCGTCCGGCGTCCCTGTAGCCCATGTTCCGCACGCCGGCCGGGCTGCCTTGCAGGATCGATTCCAGGAACGCCTCTTCCCCTTCCCCCACGCAGATCGCGTCGATGGCGGGCTCGGCAAGGGTCCCCTGCGGGTCCATGGTGGGGTGGATGCCCCCGAAGACCACGGGACCTTTATAGTAGTCCCGCACGCGGGCCGCGATCTCCAGGGCATACTTGTATTGATTCGTGACCACCGAAAAACCGATGACGTCGGGGGCGATCCTCATCACGTCCCCCTTAATGCGGTCGGGATCGAGGCCGTACCCCAGTTCCCCGTTGATGTTCAAAAGGAAGGTTTCGATGCCGTGGGACTTGAGGAGGCCCGAGATGTACGAGATGCCGTAGTTGAAACCGATCTGGGCATTCAGGTTCGGATAGATGAAGAGGACGCGCATCACCGGCCTCCGGCGCGCGACCAGGCAGCCAGCACCTCGCGGCATACCTCATCGACCGTGATCGACCTTAGGCACTCCCGCCTCCCGCACTCCTTATCCCTGCAAGGGCTGCAGGGCAGTTCCTTTCTCACCACCGTATGGCCGTTCCCGTAAGGACCGTTGACCAGATGATCGGTAGGGCCGAAGATGGCGACTACAGGGACGCGGGCAAAGGCGGCGAGATGCATCACACCGCTATCGCCCCCTATATAGAGGTCCGTCCTTTTCAGCAGGGCAAGAAGCTGCGGGACCGTCGTGGCGCACGCGAGGAGGGCGCGCCCGCCTGCCGCCTCCGCGAGCCTTCGAGCCTCCTCCTCTTCTCCGGGCCCCCAGAGGATCAGCATGGTTGCGCCCGTGGCGTCCCCTACCCGTCTTGCAACCTCCCCGTATCGGGCAATGTCCCACCTCTTGAACTCGCTCCCCTTGCTGCAGAAGGGATTAACGGCGAAGACCGGCCGCGTAATCCTCCGGCGCGCAAGAAAGTCATCGATGTAGGCCGCTGCGTCGGCCGGCACGGCGAGGTCTATCTCGGGGATGTCCCGGACGCCGAGGGAGGAGGCGAGGAGCAGGTTCCGCGCGGTCTTGTGGAGGCGCTTTTCCACCCCGGAGCGCTTCTCGTCATAGACGAGCCAGCTTGCCTCCTTTGCCACCGACCTGTCGAAGCCGATCCGTTTTTTGCTGCGGGCCGCCTTTGCGAGGAGCGCGCTCTTCATGATCCCGTGGAAATCGACGACCAGGTCGTATGCCTCCTCGCGGAGCATCATTCGGAAGGCCGCGCAGCTGCGGAGGGCGCCAAGAACGCGACCCCCTCGCAGGTCGCCGGCAATCGTGCGCCGCGGGAACTCGATAACCCGGTCGATGAAGCCCTGATGACGGAGCAACTCCGCGGGGGAGCCTTCGACGAGCCACGTGACGGCCGTCTCCGGTGCCGCCGCCTTGATGGCCGCCACGGCAGGCATGGTCAAGAGCACGTCTCCCAGTGAGCTGAGCCTGATCACCAGGATATTACTGCAGACCGTCATTTTTGAGGACTTGCAAAAGAGACGGGGGGATTCTGGTCGGTTTCCTGTCGCTGTTCACGCAAATATGTCTCGTCTTCCCCCGAGCCACGGTAATCCCGTCCTTCAGGATGTGATACGTGAAGGCCAGACCCCTCGACTGAATATCGGAGACGGTCGTCCTCACCTGGAGAAGATCGTCGTATAGCGCGGGGTTATAGTATTTTATCTCGATGGCCGAGACCACGAGGCGGTATCCCATGTCCTCGAATTTCCGGTACGAAAAACCCTTTTCCCGCATGTACTCGCTCCGGGCGACTTCGAAGTAGACGGGATACGCGCCGTAATAGACGATGCCCATCATGTCCGTGTCGGCGTACCGCACGCGCAGGGGCACATCGATGCAGTCCATTTCCATTACAGGGCCCTCGAAGACTCGGGCCTCAGCATGGACGGGTCCTTCTGGTTCAGGACGTGCATGATCGCCCGTAATGCCCGGCTCTTATCTTCAGGCAGCCAGACCTTTATGGGGAGGTAGTTGGAGGCATGGTTCGAGGCAAAAAAGGTATGGGTTACGTTCGTGTTCTTTATCATTATGGCAAGCTCTTTCAGCATCTGATAAGGGTCGGGGACGACGAACGTGCCTTTCTCTATCTCGTCGGCCAGCGGTGTACCGGGAACGACGATGAGGCTCAGGGCGCCCACGTATTCGGGGTCTATCCTGCTTAGGAATTTGCCCGTCTCCTCCGCGTGTATCTCGCTCCGCTCAACACCGCCCAGACCGAGGAGAACGGTGACCGAAAGGGTTATCCCCGCTTCCTTCACCCTGGCGGCAGCCTCCGCCACCTTGTCGAGGGTCGTGCCCTTGTTTACCCTGTCCAGGGTCACCTGATCGCCCGACTCCACTCCCAAATAGACAATCCCGAGGCCCATCTCCCTGAGCGCAACGAGGTCGTCCACCGATTTCTTGAGGATCGATTTCGCGTTCCCATATATACCGACGCGCTCAAGCTTCGGAAAACTCTTCTTTATCAGCTCCATAATGGGCATCAGCCGCTTTTGTGGGATAATGAGGGAGTCACCGTCGGCCAGAAAGACCTTCTTTATGTACCTCTCGTACGCCTTCGCCTCCTCCACGTCCTCCTTGATCTCCTCAAGGCTCTTGATCCTGAATTTTTTGTCCTTGAAGGAGCCGCAGAAGGCGCACTTATTGTGCGAGCAGCCGACGCTGACCTGTAGAATAAGACTGTAGGCCTCGCTCGGAGGCCGGTAGATCATACCTTCGTACTTCATTTTTCAATCCTGTATACCTTCTCGCCTTCCCGTATGAAGCCGAATCTTTTCCGCGCAACGTCCTCCAGGTAGCCGTCATCGTTCTGGAGGCGCTCCACCTGGCTCTTCAACACGATGTTCTCATTCCGGAGCCTCGTTATGGAGACATCCAACGCCTCGATCCGCCGCTTCAATTTTATGTAGTCGGCAACACCGTTTTCCGAAAAACAGATGACGAACAACAGGGCAAAAAGGAGGGCCAGTAACCCATACTTTCTAGCCACATCTTCCAACATGCTTTAATATTAACGGCTCATAAGGGAAATGTCAACAAAAGAGAGCATTTGCGGCAGGGCAAACGCATTTGGAACCTACGGCCCTCTTTCTCTCCGGGAAAGACTACTTTCGTCTCCAGCGCCGGGAACATTGCCTTGCGTCGCGCGCTTTGTCCGCTTCCCGCCCCGTCTCGG
>JBEKJU010000193.1:0-7030 GCA_050011095.1 Syntrophorhabdales bacterium | reverse complement strand
CATTCGGCGGCGCCTTGGGGCTTTACCTCGGAGGAAAAAGTATCGCCGCGACGGGGAGCTTCAGACTCACCTTCACAATGATCTCCCTGGCTTGCGTGGCGGGCTTGATCCTGAGCTTCGTGCTGAAGCCCCGCAAAGAAACGGCGGCATTGGAAAAAGGGACTGTCGCCGCAGACCGCCTCGTTACCTGAATCGTTAAGACGGAGGGGGGATCAAAAGGTTCCCCCTCCGCACACGAACATCTTCGTGGAGTGTCTGCCAGGTGAACAGACGCCGCTATGACACAAAGCGGCCTTTCTCTTCGGCAGGAGATAGCTGATATGGACACAAACCAACGGAATGTCTCGAGTCGGCGGGCTAAAACCAATCGGCTACTTGTTCCATGAGGCGGGGCCGAGATGAATCGTTACGATATTGTGTTTATGGGTCTTTTGGGCGGGGGTACGGTTGTTCCTTTCGAGGGATACCCGTTTACAAAGTGGGGCGGCCCGACGTTCTAGAGGACCAAGCGGACATGTTGGCAGACTGGGGAAGTTCTGAGACTGTAATAACGTATTCAGGCGGGGTGCTGGTTCGGAACAAGGGAAAAAACACGTTCGCGAAATTCACCAACAGGAGCACCCAGCGAAGGATGGGCCGTGGCGATACCTTTTCCGGGGCGTACCTGGCCCGCAGGCTGGATCATCCCGTTGAAGACTCTCTCCGGTTTGCCGCGGCGCTGACATCGATCAAGCTGGAATCAGCCGGTCCATTCAGAGGTTCCCTGCAAGATGTTATTGAAAGAATGGACAGACCCTTTCCCAGCTGACCATTTGAAGTACTGCCACTCCTTTGAAATGGAATGGAGATGATAGGGCAATAGCAGGCTTTTAATCTCTTCGGGTTGTATTCCCCGCCCCTTGGGGCGACAAGGCAGCCGCTTGCGATGTCTTTTGATACCCCGCTGCTTGCGGCGGGGTAGTCATTCACGACCGTCCCGCAATATTTGGCGGAGGACGCCTAAGGAAGTGTCAAGTCTTTTGTGTGAGTTTGTAGAGCGGTAAATTGGGCCGTACCTTCCCTACCTTATGTAGTCCGCCAGCTCAACTCCATCTTCAGTGTAATAAACGCCAGGAGCCGATAACAGGCATGTTCCCCGGCGACGATCTCCCGTTTATGCGCTGAACTGCATAAGCGCGAAAATGCAGACTTTATGTTTATGCGGGGCCCGCTTCTCGCGAGCCCCGCTGACACGTTATTCTGGCGTTTTTTTACTCCGCATAAAATTGCCTGGCTGGAGTGAGGCAATCAGTTCGTCGGTCGCCTTGAAACGTCCCGATCGTAACTTTGGTGCGACGATGGACTCTAAGGTCTCGAGCTTGACCGAAGGGTCGGCACGCGTGTAGATTTCAGTGGTTTGCATGCTCGCGTGACCGAGCCAGAGCGAGACTTTTCTCAGATCATTGGTAGCCTGCAGCACCGTGAGGGCACAGCTGTGTCGCAGCACATGGGGCGAGATCCGTTTCGTTGCCAGAGAGGGGCAGCGCTCTTTGGCAGCCTTGACGTGCTTGTCCAGGATGTATTCAAAGCCGGAACGGGTCATGGGTTGCCCTCGGGCATTGAGAAAGAGTTCAGGTGCCAACACCGTGCCCCTCGCGCAGGAGGCGAAGGATTCGGTGCCAGGACCGAAGTCGCCACCATGGCCCGAGAACTTAAAAACCGAGCTGCCCCGGGTCCGGAGTGCTCAGAAGACGGAAGCCCCGACACTTACGGGCAGAGAGATAGAAGCGGCCTGCATCGCGTCGTTCATTTTTTCGCAGCCCCTGGGGGAACAAGCAGAACTGGGGGAGCTTCGTTGGCTTCTCGCGGCAACCTGTGATATCTCGGCCGTCCTGAATGCGGGCCTGATCGCATGGTCCAAGGTTTCCTGGTATCTGGAGGAATGTGAAACGACAGAAGCAGGTTCCGGCGTTCCACGTTTCTGGAGGTTGGGTCCCAAACCGAATCTCAATCAGATCCACGACAGCTATAAGCGGCAGGCCTTGAACCATGTGAAATCTGAATTCGACGAACTTGCCAAGACGAAATGCCCTCCGCTCTTCGCCGGTTGCATCGAAGAAAGCGTCAGGCCGCACAAACTCCCTTCATCGCCTTCAGAGGTAGAGGATGACGGCCAGTTCCGGCTCGTCGTGCTCGGTGCGGATTATGCCGGTATTGTCGGCGATCCTCCGAAGCCCAAGGCGGCCGATTTCATCCGCACCCATGCCTCTGCCACCCAACAACGGACATACCAGAACATAGTCCTCGCCGTCACGCCCAGCGTGACAGGTCTCAGCCAGGCAGAGCAACAGATTGCCGACCGGATGGCCTGGGTGGAAATTCGGAAATCACAGCAGTTCAAGGACTTAGATTCCTTCCAGCAGGAGACCGTGAAAAAGCGGGAAAGGGAGTCTCTCCAGCAAGCGCAAGGGGCGGTGAAGAATGCGTACGAAATTGTTCTTTACCTGCATGCGGATGGCTCAATTCAGGCAAAGAAGATCACCATCGGCGCCGAGTCATTGATAAGAACCCTTCTATCGGAAAAGGACCTTCGTCTCTACAAGGAAAAGATCGATGCTACGGCAATCCTACCGGGAGGTCCTTGGTCTGTCTGGCCACCCGGTGATGTTAATATCCCTGTGAAAGACTTCTACCAGGCTTTCGGCCGCCAGGGCAAATTACCCAAGCTGCTCAACCGGCAGGTAGTACTTACAACCATAGAAGACGCAGTAAGACGCGGAGTACTTGCGCTACGGTGCACACGTTCGGATGGATCTGTTCAATGGTATTGGAGAAGCCCGATTGACATGACAAACTGGGATGAGGTCGCGGAAGCCTGGCTGCCGGAAAAGGCAAAACTAGAGAATCTTTCCCAATCCGCCGTCATACCCAATTCCCTCAAGGGTCTCTGGCCCGAAGACGATCGGGGGGTGAAGCTTTCCGAGCTGTATTCCTGGTTTGACGGGAATCATGCGTTTGAAGAGCAGATGCATCCTGACTATCCGGCGGAGGAGAGGCCAATACCGACAGTAGACTACGCGGTTGTCCAGCAGGCGGTCAGCGGCGCAGTAACGGCGGGCAGTTTATGGCTCGTGTTCGGTAATGACAGCGTCTTCAAGGAAAAGCCGTCTGCTATTCAGCTAGACGCAGACGCCGTTCTCTACCGGCCCCCGCAGCCGGTGGCAAGCATCGATTTTCTGCCTTCGTCTCTTCCCGGTGTATGGAGTACCGAGTCCGAACCAAAAACGGAGATCGAAAAAGTCTATGCGGAGATCAAGACGCTGAAAGGCAGGCCGTGGCCGGAAAGAGAGTTTCTGAATGCATTGAATTCGGCAATTGCGCAAGGCTTCATCCACCGGGTGACAGGAACAGGGCCGGTAGCCTCCTTGCAACATGATGGAAAAATAGCCTTGATCATTAAGACGTCTGCACCGCCCCCGCCACCTCCTCCTCCAATGTCGGGCCGTCGCAGGTCCAACACGGTACAACTGTCAGTGTCGGAGGTTCAGACCCTCGGAGAGGAAATCGCTCGTTTGACGAAGCTTCTCGCCGGCGGCGACCCCGTTGTGGAAGCCTGCATCACAGTAAAAGATAAAGGTGACATCGACGTGAAAGGTGTGGAAGAGTGTCTGAGAAAGATAAAGAAGGATTGGAAGTTCTAGCCGATGGCAGCTGTTACAAACGAAACACCTTCCGGCTCATCCGGTAAGCAACAGGCAGTTTGAGAACTGTCTGCGAAATTTACGTGCTTCTCCTGATGAAGGTGTCACGGACGTTGTATTCCAGGTTCCAGATGGATGCGGTTGCCCTGGAGTGGTGTCAGCGCATAACGGCATCGCGCGCAGCGTCGTCGTATCTGCCCTGGCGGACGAGCGACGGTATCTCTCCCCTGGCGCATCCGGAAAGACAGATAAGGCCCGCGTGATGTCGCTCCAAAAGGAACGGATCGAGCTTGGGTTCTCCCTTCATCCCTTCAAGCTGTGCCCTCGTGATGAGGGTGCACAGGTTCGCGTAACCTGCGTCGTTCTTGACGAGGAGTGTCAGGTGCGAGCCGTTCCGCACGGTAAGTTCCGCGCCGACTATCGGCTTTATGCCTGCCTCCCTAGCTGCGCGGCAGAACCGGGGCGCGGCATACAGGCCGTCGTGGTCGGTGAGGGCGAGGGCGGGCATGCCTTTTCGTGCGGCCGCTTCTATAAGCTCCTCGGGAAAAGAGGCGCCGTCGAGCAACGAAAAATTCGAATGGACATGAAGCTCGGCGTACAAGATACCGCTATACCCAGTTCTGTCTGAACCAGCCGCCCCCGACAAGATCGCGGAACACGACGATGCGCCTTTGGTTCTCAAGCTCGATGAGAAAATAGAGCCTGGAAATCTCCTCCCGCCACCACTCCTCGTCAATGCGCCATGTATTGACGATTCCGCTCACACGTAGGCGCTTCCCCTTGTTTATTAGCGCCACAGGCCGTCCATCCCGGTCGACGATGCCTGCCGGCTCGGGATCGTAAGGGCTATACATCGACGAATCTGAACCTCCTCTCCGGCAGGCGCGCGTGTCTATCCCCTTCCTCGACCGTGACGAGTGATGTATGGCCGTAGCGCGCCTGTAAGTACGCCTTGACGCCTTCGAGCCTTTCCAGGAAGAGCGATTTTCTCCTGAAGAGCCCTTCCTGGTCCCCTTGAGCAAAAGCGGGGTCGGGAATTGACACCTTGAGCGATACGACTGGGCTTTCCAGGGCAAGACCTTCCAAAACGCCAAGAAGGCGCGCTGCCATCGCTTTCGCCTCATGGGTGGGTTTTTTAATTACCAGGGCCTTTTCCACGGGATTTCCGCTCTGAAGGAAAAGGGTGATCTCCATCTTTCTGCACGTCATGCGCATCCGGCGAAGCTCGTCGGAAAGCCCCAGGATCATGTCTTCCATGATGGCCAACATCTCGCCCGATGTGTCAAGGGAAACATCGGGCGAGAATTCTTTTTCCAAACAGAGGGGGTTCTGCCTCCGCAGGATGGGTCTTTTCTCGTCAACGCCCTGGGCCGCGTCAAAAAGGGCGGTACCCTGTCGGCCGAACTGGGAGATCAGCTCCTTCTTCGAGAAGGCACTCACCTTCTTTATCGTGGAAAGGCCCAGAAAACGCAGGTGTTCTTTCTCCTTCTTGCCGAGGGGAAGCGCATCGATGGGTAGAAGGGAGAGAAATTCCTTCTCTCCGCCCGGCTCGATCACGAGGGCGTCGAAGGCGCATAGAGCCGCGTGCTTTGCGATGAACCGAGAATTTCCCACGCCTATCGTCATCTTCATACGGGACGAGCAACGTATGCCCCGGGTGATGGCGGACGCCAGGCCTTTCTCGTCCCCGTTGGTCCGGAGTACCTTTGTCATGTCCAGATAGGCGATGCCCGGAGCTTCCGGCTCGATCCTCAACGTGAAGGCCCCGATGGCGAAGAGGATATCCTCCCAGATACGCCCATACCCGTCGGCAAGGGGTATCAGGAGGGCGTCGGGGCAAAGGTAGAGCGCCTCGCGCAAAAGCATACCCGGCCGGATCCCCAGGGCCTCGGCCTCTTCCGAGCAGTCGACGACGTTACCTCGCTCCTTTGGCCCGCCGCCGATGATGACCGGGCGGCCTACAAGACCGGGCCGCCGCAATTCTTCCACCTGCGTGAAAAAATGTGAAAAATGAACGCACGCTATTCTCATGGAGGGTAATATAGAACATATGTACTATAAGGTCAAGATATATTCTTCCAAATGTGGATCGATGTTGCAATTCAGCCTGTTACCGTGATACATTTGTTCAATGGCTCCGGGGACAATCACGAGAGAGAAAATCCTTGACTTCGTCCGGACCTATAGACAGAAGAACGGCTACGCCCCTGCGCTGAGGGAGATCGCCCAGGGGTGCGGCATAAAAAGCCCTTCGGCGGTCCAGTTTCACCTCGACCGGCTGGAACGGGACGGGGCGATACGGCGGAGCAAAGACAAGTCTCGGTCCATCACCCTTCTGGTCGACGATGCCGGAAATGAGGAGCGCGGCGCCATACCGATACTCGGCACTATTGCGGCCGGACACCCCATCTCCGTGCCGGATGCGGGCAGCCGGCGCACGGCCACCGAGTGGATCGAGGTGCAGTCTCTCGCCGGCAATGGCAGGGAAGATATCTACGCCCTCCGCGTGAGGGGCAATTCCATGGTCGACGCCCTCATCGGCGACGGCGACATCGTCATCATGCAGGCCGGCGGTGACATCAGCAACGGCGATGTGGCCGCCTGCTGGCTTAAACGACAGCAGGAAGTCACCCTGAAAAAGATCTATTTCGAGCGGGACCGCATCCGCCTCCAGCCCTGCAACCCCTATATGATGCCGATTTACGAAAGGGCCGACAACGTCGAGGTCCAGGGCAAGCTGATCGGGGTGATACGGAAGTGTTCTCCGGTTGCCCTGTCGTGATCCGGCCAATGAAGCGCGAGCAGTCTGGCGTTACAAACGTTTTTCCAGCAGGGACCATTCGAAATGCGCCGCAAAGGGGATGTCCTTTTTTACAGCGTCGGGACGCCTTAATGCGGCCTTCCATTGCGCCAACCCGTTTCAAGTGGGCTTGTTCCCGTGCCACATAGGGCGACCGGTTGCAAGTTACCTCGAAGACCGAGCCAACAAATTCCTTATGTCCTTCCCACTTCCTATAGAATCAATCGTACGGCATTACTGTGGTCCGGACTTCCCTTGCCAAAGCCATTCAAGCTGACATTCGTCGTTGTCGGAACTCCGAGAGTTGTAGTATTGTACAGCAGAGCTCTAATGACAGGAGCCCGGCAGAGGGTATCCACGCGAAAGGACAGACAATGACCATAGAAGACTATGAGAAAATGTCCAACGAGGAGCTTTACCGTTTCCTTAGTGCTCCATGTCATAAATACGATGACGTATTGTAATGACATTTCCACCTGCATCTGTTATCCTTGGCATATATTCTCCAGCGAGGAGGATTCGATGCCAAGGAAGAGTCCGTTCCCAATTG
>JBEKJU010000192.1:0-12546 GCA_050011095.1 Syntrophorhabdales bacterium | reverse complement strand
TTTGGCCGATCGGCGAGGCGCGGAAAGGCCAAATGTACTGGATGTACATGACCTTTTCGCAACGAAGCGGGCGGACAAAAAGACGAGCCAGATGGCCCATTTATTTTCTGACGAGCCCTAAGCTCGATGATCGTGACGAGGGGGCCGGGGTAGACGCCCCACCAGACGAGCAGTACGACGAGGACGGCCAGGACGATCTTCGCCTTGAGGGGGGATGGCGCGGCGGGCGAGGTCCCCTCGCGCGGGCTCCGGAAGAGGGCGCTGATGACCCTCAGATAGTAGAAGAGGCCGACCGCGCTCGTGACGATCAGTATGACCACGGGCAGCCAGAGGAAAGAGGCGATGCCCGCGGCCACGACAAAAAACTTCCCGATAAACCCGGCGGTGAGAGGCATTCCCGCGAGCGACAGGAGCATGAGCGTGAATGTCCCGGCGAGCCACGGCCGCCGCTGAAAGAGGCCCTCATAATCCTCGATCCGGTCGGCGTCCGCCTCCTTCGAGGAGAGAAGCGTCACGACGCCGAAGGCGCCCAGGGTCGTCACGAAATACGCCACGAGATAGTAGGTGACCGCCGTCACCGCGAGGGGGCCGGCGGACATGAACGCCACCAGGAGATAGCCGAAGTGGGCGATCGAGGAATAGGCGAGGAGCCGTTTGATATTCGTCTGAAAGAGGGCGAGGAGGTTCCCCGCGACCATCGACGCGATGGCGACCACCGTGAAGATGACGAAGAGCGGGGGGTGACTGTCGAGCCGCACGTCCGTGAAATACCGGAGGAGAAGGGCGAACACGGCGCCCTTCGAGACCGTGGCGATGAAGGCGGTCACTGGGGCGGGCGCCCCTTCGTAGACGTCCGGCGTCCACATGTGGAAGGGGACGACGCCGAGCTTGAAGCCGACACCCGTGATGAGGAAGACCATGCCCACGGCCGCCATGAGGCGGCCTTCCGCGAGGCCGTTCATCCTTGCGGCCAGGGTGGTGAATTCCATGGTCCCCCCAAGGCCGTAGAGGATCGCCATGCCGAAGAGCAAGAACGCCGATGAGACGCCCGACACGATCAGGTACTTTATGCCTGCCTCCGTATGAGAGGGTCGCGCCCCCGGATAGGCGATCAGCGGGTACAGGGAGATGCTCAGGATTTCGAGACCCAGGAAAAAGGAGAC
This sequence comes from Syntrophorhabdales bacterium, assembly GCA_050011095.1. Lineage (GTDB taxonomy): Bacteria > Desulfobacterota > Syntrophorhabdia > Syntrophorhabdales > WCHB1-27 > JBEKJU01. Next base: position 11,383 of record JBEKJU010000192.1, on the reverse strand, counting down.
AAAATGGCGGGAGCTGACAAGGGCCAGCGCCCCGACGAGCGCGCCCAGGAGGAGAAGATAGAACTCTTCGGCGGACGTCTCCCGTCCGCCCAGATAGTCGTAAGAGAGGACGGCCACCACAAATCCGGCGGCGAGCACGAGGGCGGCGTAGAAGAGGGCGAAGCCGTCAACGATAAAGAGGGGCCCCGCCTCCGCCGGAACGAGGGGACGCACGGCGGCGAGACCGGCGAGGGCCGCGAGGATGCCCGACAGGGAGAGGAGGAAGGTGACCCTCCGGCTCCGCGTGATGGTAAGCGCGATCATGACGAGCACCATGGTGGCCGCGATAATGATATGTCCGCCCGCTTCGTTGCGAAAAGGTCATGTACATCCAGTACATTTGGCCTTTCCGCGCCTCGCCGATCGGCCAAAAATCCTTCGCCATCTGACTCATTTATTTCCTTCCGAGCCCTTATTCGAATGATTCCCCCTCACGTCCGCCTGGACGGACGGATTGCCCCTGCTCACTTGATCTAGAAGAGGTTGCGGAAAGAGGCCTATCCCCAGAAGCGGAACGATCATCACCACCATCACGGCAAGCTCCCTCACCGAGAGGTCGGCGATCCGCCACCCCTCCTTGTTTTCGCCGAAGAACACCCGGTCCATCATGCGCAGCGAGTAGGCCGTGGAAAACACAAAGCCCAGGGCGGCGGCCACGGCGAGGCCCGCGTTCATCCGGTAGGTCCCGAGGACGACCAGGAACTCGCCCACGAAATTGCCCATCCCCGGCAATCCCAGGCCGGCGAGGACAAAAAACATCGATGCGCCCCCTAGGCGGGGCGCGACCGCCCAAAGACCGCCCATGCGGGAGAGGTCACGCGTGCCAAGGCGGTCCTGGAGGGCGCCGACGAGGATGAAGAGCGCCCCCGTGCTGAGGCCGTGGGAGACCATCTGGATTATCGCGCCCTGGAAGGCGAGGCCGCTGCCGGACAAGAGGCCGAGGAGCACGAAACCCATGTGGCTGACGCTCGTATAGGCGACGAGGCGCTTCATGTCGCTCTGGCCGAAGGCGAGGAGCGCGCCGTAAAGGATGCCGATCACACCGAGGATCGCGAGCGGCATGGCTATTCCACGGGCGGCGTCAGGGAAAAGGGGGATCGAAAAACGGAGCAGCCCATAGGCCCCGGTCTTCAGAAGAAGGCCGGCGAGGATGACGCTTCCCGCGGTCGGTGCCTGCGTATGGGCGTCGGGCAGCCACGTATGAAAGGGCACGGCGGGGAGTTTGACGAGAAAGGCGGCGAGGAACCCCACCTGCAGAAGGAGCCCGGCCCGCAGTGAAACGGGCGAATAAAGCAGGGCCGGGTAGTCGAACGTGTAAGTTCCCGTGGCGCGGCCGTGGATGAAGTAAAGGCCGAGAATCGACGCGAGCATGAGAAGACCGCTCAATTGGGTAAAGATAATGAATTTCACCGCTGCCCGGAAGCGGTCCTCGTGACCCCAGAGGGCGATGAGAAAATACATGGGCACGAGCATGAACTCCCACGCAAAATAGAAAAGAAAGAGGTCGAGGGCGAGAAAGACGCCCAGCACCCCCGCGATGGTCCATGTGAGGCAAAGATAAAAGAAACCTGCCCTCTCGGTGATCTCCGTCCAGGAGGCGGCAATCGCCATGCACCCGAGGAAGGCGGCCAGGGCGGAAAGGATTAGGCTGATCCCGTCCATCCCGAGGTGGAAGCTCGCGCCGAGCGGGGGAATCCAGGGCGCGCGGAAGGACGCGATCCAGGCCCCCTTGGCCGCGAGGCCGGGGGAGGCGAGCCACAAGGCGACGACGAGGATAAAATCGAGAACGAGGGCGGCCAGGGAGACCCAGCGGGGAAGCCGCGGGCTCCAAAAACCCGCGAGCCACGCAGCGATGCCGCCGAGGGTGGGGACGAAGAGTATGGCCGCGAGGATCATAAGAAGATCACCATGCCGACAAAGATTGCGGCGCCGAGGGCTATTCCCATCACGTACCACCGTACCTTCCCGGATTGGGTCAGGACGAGCCTCCTCGACCCCAGGGCGGTCAGCCCCGCGAGGCCGCGGTAAAAAAGATCGATAAAATCCGACCTGTCGACGCGCGCGAGCCACGTGAAGGGGCTGACGAAGCATATCCCGTAGAGCCGGTCAAACCCCCAGCCCGAGAACCAGAAATCATGGACGACCGAACCGGGGGGCCGGCGCGTCAGGGCCGTCGCATACGCGGGCCGCCTCACATAGAGGATATAGGCGACGAGAATGCCGAGGAGGGAGGCAAGCGAGGCGACCGTCTCGATCCCCATCCGGGCGGACGTTGTCGCCGGCGCGAGGGGTGCGCCGGGCAGGGCGGTGCGGGCCAGAAAGGCGAAGGGCGTCGTGTGCGCGCCGATAGGCAGTTGCAGCAATCCTCCGCCGAGTGAAAGGACCGCCAAGATCACGAGGGGGATAGTGATTGGAAGGGCGGACCTGCTCCGGACAGCCCTGTCGGGTCCGAAGAATGCGACGAATACCACGCGAAACGAGTAGACCGAGGTGAGGAAGGCGCCCGTGATGCCCGCGGTCCAGAGCCACGTGCCGGCCTCACTGGACGACCGGACGGAAGAAAGGATCATCTCCTTGCTATAGAAGCCCGCGGTCACGAAAGGGAGGGCCGAAAGCGAGGCCGCGCCCGCGAGAAACGTCCAGAAGGCCACGGGAAGGCCTTTCCTGAGCCCCCCCATCCTGAAAATGTCGTGCTCGTTGTCGAGGGCCTGGATCACGACCCCGGCCCCCAGAAAGAGGAGCGCCTTGAAGAAGGCGTGGACCATGAAGTGAAAGATGGCGGCCGACCACGCGCCCACGCCGAGGGCGAGGAACATGTAGCCGACCTGGCTCATCGTGGAATAGGCGAGGACGCGCTTGATGTCCCTCTGCGTGAGGGCGCTCGCGGCGGCGACGAGGAGAGTCACGGCGCCGATCACGGCGACGAGAAAAAGGACGCGGGGGGCAAGGCTGAACAGCGCGTGCATTCGCGCGATCAGGTAAACCCCCGCCGTCACCATCGTCGCCGCATGGATGAGGGCGCTCACCGGGGTGGGACCGGCCATGGCATCGGGAAGCCACGTCTGGAGCGGAAGCTGGGCCGATTTTCCCACCGCGCCGGCGAGGAGCAGCGCCGCGGCCGCCGTTGCCGCGAGCGATCCCGGCGCCCATGACCGGCCTGCCCTTAGGGCAAGCTCCTGGATGTCGAGGGTCCCGAGGGCCGTGAAGAGGAGGAAGAGGCCGATGACGAACGCCGTATCGCCGATGCGGGTCACGACGAAGGCCTTGATCGCCGCGTGGGCGTTCGCCGGTTCCCGGTACCAGAAGCCGATCAAAAGATAGGAGCAGAGCCCTACCCCCTCCCATCCGAGGTAGAGAAAAAGCAGGTTGTCGGCGAGCACGAGGGTGAGCATGGAGCCCACGAAGAGGTTCATGTACGCGAAGAAGCGCGCATAGCCCTCATCCCCCTCCATGAAGCGGGTAGAGTAGAGGTGGATGAGAAAGCCGACGACGGTGACGACGACCACCATGACGAGGGAGAGGCCGTCCACGTAGAGGCCGAAGCTGGGCGCGAGGCCGTCCACCCGGAGCCATGTCCAGAGGGTAAGGGTGTGGCTGAAGCCCGAGGGGGCATGGCTGCACTCGGCAAGAACCAAAAGCGCGACTACCATGGAGAGGCCGACCGAGCCCGTGCCGATAGCGGCGGCCACGCCGGCCGGGACCCTCCTGCCGAAGAGCAGGAGCGCCAGAAAACCCGCGAAGGGGAGAACCGGAATGAGCAAGATAAGATCGAGCATGTCAGCCCCTCATCGAACGGGCCCTGTCTATATCGACGGACCGGTGCCAGTGATAGAGCCAGAGCGCAAGGGCAAGACCTAAAGAGACCTCGGCGGCCGCGACGCTCAGGACGAAAAGAAACATCACCTGGCCGTCGGGCGCGGCCCAGCGGGCGCCGGCGATGACGAAGGCGAGCCCGGCCGCGTTGAGCATGATCTCAAGCGATAGGAGGATGAAAATCGTGTCCCGCCGCACGAGGACACCCGCGAGGCCGATGAAAAAGAGGATGCCCGCGAGCATCATGCCGTGGGTGAGGGAAATCTGGGCGCTCACGTCCCTTCTCCCGTTCTTGTCGATGCATCGCCCCTTCCGAGGCGGTATGCCAGGTGGAAGGCGCCCACGAGACCCACGAGAAGCAGGATCGACGCAAGCTCCACGCCCAAAAGATACGGGCCGAGCAGGGAGATGCCCACCTGCGCCGGCGTCACCTGCGCCACGGCGGCGGGCGGCCGGCGCGCCCCGGCGCCGCGGCAAAGGGCGCGCCCACAAGGAGCATGACAGTCGCCGCCGCCAGCAGCGAGACGACGAGGTAGAGGAGGGCGTGGATGGCATTGACGCGCGTCACGGTCATGAAGGTGGCGATGATCGCGACGGCGGCGGCCACGTAAAAGGGGGCTCCCATCAGTATCTCCCCTCTTCCCCGCATAGTGTCAGTGCGAGCGGGCCTTTCATGGCAGGAGGCTCCTCACGTCCACGGGCGGCTCATCCTCGATGCCCTCCCCTGTCGCCTTGCCCTCGACGGCCACCCCCGCGACGCGATAAAAATTATAGTCATGATACTTGCCGGGTCCGGCAATCAGGAGGTCCTCCTTCTCGTAGACGAGGTTGCGCCGCTTCCATTCCCCCATCTCAAAGTCGGGCGTGAGCTGGATCGCGCAGGTGGGGCAGGCCTCTTCGCAATAGCCGCAGAAGATGCACCGGGAAAAATTGATGCGGAAGAATTCCGGGTAGCGCCGGCCCGAGGCATCCTGCGCCGCCTGAAGGGCGATGCAGCCGACCGGGCACGCCACGGCGCAGAGATAGCACGCGACGCAGCGCTCCTGCCCGTCGGGGTCTCGGGAGAGGATGATCCGCCCCCTGAAGCGGGCGGCCAAGGGCTGCCTGACCTCGGGGTAAAGCACCGTCCGCCGCGGAAAGAACGCGTGAAGGAAGACGCGCCAGATCGTAACCAGAATGCTCCACATAACTCCCTCACCGAAAAAAGACAAGCACGATTGCCGCCGTGACCAGCAGGTTGGCGACGGAAAGCGGCAGCAGGACCTTCCAGGCGAGGCCCATGAGCTGGTCGTACCTGGGTCGCGCGAGGGCCGCCCGAAGAAGAATAAAGAAACAGATAAAGGCGAAGGTCTTGATAAAAAACCAGACGATGCCGGGAAGGATCGGGCCTTTCCAACCGCCGAGGAAGAGGACCGTCATGAGGGCCGAGATCAGGGTGATGCCCATATACTCGCCCACGAAGAACATGCCGAACTTGAGCGAGGAGTACTCCGTGTGGTAACCGGCGACAAGCTCGCTCTCGGCCTCGGGCAGGTCGAGGGGGAGCCTTCTTGTCTCCGCGATCCCACCGACGAGGAAGGTCAGAAACCCGACGAACTGGGGGATGACGAACCAGAGGCGATCCTGGGCCATGACAATCGCCGTAAGGTCGAAGGAGCCCGCGAGCATCACCACCCCCATGAGGGAAAGGCCCATGAAGACCTCGTAGCTGAGCATCTGGGCGACGCCGCGCAGGCCGCCCAGGAGGGCGTACTTGCTGTCCGACGACCATCCGGCCAGCGCCACGCTGTAGACGCCCAGGGATGAGAAGGCGAGAAAATAGAGGAGGCCCACGTTGAGATCGACCACCATGATATGGGGCGAGAAGGGCACGACCGCGAAGGACATGAGCATTGTCACGATGATGATGGCCGGGGCGATGACAAAGACGTACCTGTCGGCGAAGGGCGGGACCCAGTCCTCCTTGAAGAAGATCTTCATCATGTCGGCAAGGACCTGGAGAAGGCCGAAGGGGCCCACCCTGTTCGGCCCGTAGCGGTCCTGCCAGAGGCCGAGGAGTCTCCGCTCCACCCAGATGAGGTAGGCCGCGATTGTCAGCACGACGGCGAGCAAGGCGAACACGATGACGAGGGAGATGATCGCCGCCATCAGGGACCCGCCTTTTCCACCCGCCCGAAGGCGGGAAAGGCGACTACCGGACATCCCGGCACACCGCAGGGGACGGAGGCGACACCCGCCGGCAAGTCCGGGGCCTTCCGCGCGGCCAGCCTGGAGGCCTGCCCGTTGATGGAAAGGACGATTGCCTCGCCCTCGACCACCTCCAGTCTCGCCATGTCGTCCGGGGAGAGGGCGAGGTGGGCGCCGGGCGCCCTGCCGGCGATCCCGGAAGAGTGCATGCTCAGCTCGTCGGACCCGAAGACGTGGTAGGACGGCACGACGAGCAGGGCCTCACCGGGCGCGAAGGGTTCCGGCACGTCCTCGAAATAGCGGGCCTCCTGCCCCTGGGCAGGCTCGATCAGCCTTTTTCCGGGATCGCCGCCAACGAGGGGGCCACCCACCTCGGCCTGGAACTTGTTGACCGATTGCACGGAATTCCAGCCCGGCGCCCAGAAGCGCGGTATCAGGGCGGACGGCGGCCTTCCGCCGTATCCTTCCATGGAGAACGTGAAAGGCGCGTCAACGTCCGTTGGGGGCGGCGGCTCGTGGACGGTCCTGTCCGCGTTGATCGCGGTCCTTCCGCTTGCCCTCGCGTGCTCGCGGGCTATCTTCATTCCCGCTCGCCTGAACCCCGCCGGGGGCGCCGCGAGGGGCACGCCGGCGAGGGCCGGGAGCGTCCGGGCCATGGACGCCGTGATGTCGTCGAGGCTTTCCCAGCGCGGCGCATCCGGGCGGCCGCCCGATACCATGATATCCCGGAGCCAGCGCCAGGCGGCCCGGACCTGCCCACGGGCCGGAAACACCTGGAAATAGCGCTGCGCCCGGCCTTCGTTGTTGACGAGGGTCCCGTCCTCTTCGGCGAATGTCGCCGCGGGCAGCACCATATCCGCCTTGAGCGCGGTCGGGTGAGACAGGTGGTCGATGACCACGACGTGCCGGAGGGCGACAAGAAATTCATCCACATCGCGCGGCGCCGCGCGCCGGTAGAGGTCGTTCTCCAGGATGATCGCCGTGTCCGGCCCCGCCTTCGCCTCCAGAAAGGCGTCATCGAGGGCGTTGTCCGCCATGAGACCGAGACCGAGGCTGTTGCATTCGGGCATCACGAGGCAGAGACGGGCCTCCCTTCCCCTGGCGGCAAGGGCCCGCGCCACGTTCGCCGCCGCCCGGAGGACGGGCTCCGATGCGCATTTCACCCCCGATACGACGAGGGGGCGCTCCGATGCCATGAGGGACGAGGCGATCCCGGCCGCGAGCGATTGGTCCGCCTCCGTGAGGCCGGCCGCCGGGGGGGAGGCGCTGTCGATCTCGTGGGCCACGGCGAAACCGATGCGGGCGATATCCCCAGGCGCTGCCCTCCGCAGGGCGGTCGCATGGGCATCGAGGCCCGTGGCGCCCGTTGCCACGACAAAAAGCGGACCCGTCTGGTCCGCCGTCGCCGCCCTAACGGCCCTGTCGTCCCAGTAGGGGATCTTCAGTGCCCGCGCCGTCTCTATCGGCCTCTGACGGAGGGACTGGAGCACCTGGAGGTGCAGGAGGGGGGCCGTGTTCGTGATATCCTCTCCGAGCACGAGCACCGCGTCGCAGAGACGAACATCCTGAAGCGTCGCGATAAGGGCGGGGCCATCCTTCAGGATGGCGATGGCCGAGCGAACGAGCCGGTGCTGCCAGGCCGGCGCGCCCGCATAGAACCTGTCCGGCCCGACGAGCGTTCTCAGGGCGAAATTCGCTTCCAGCGACGCCCTGGGAGACCCGATGCCGATCACGCCCCGGCTGGATGCGAGAAGCTGCGAGAGGCGCGCGAGCGCCTCCTCCTTTTGCACGGGCTGGAGGACGGCGCCTTTCTCCATCCTTAGCCGGGGTTCATCGACCCTCCTGTCGCTATTGACGAACTCGTAGCCGTACCGTCCCCTGTCGCAGAGGAAATACCCGTTCACCAGGCCGTTGTACCTGTTCCGTATCCTCCTGAGCGTGCCGTATCGCTCGCCGGGGATGGTGTTGCATCCGAGGCCGCAGTGGACGCAGACGGACGGGGCCGTCCTCAGGTCCCAGGGACGCGAATAGCGCCGGGAGAAGGGTTTATCGTCGAAGACGCCGGTCGGACAGACCTCGACGAGGTTGCCCGAAAACGGGCTCTCCAGCACGCCTTGCGCCGCGCGGCCGAAGAAGACGTGGTTGTGCGAGGCAAAGGCGCCGAAGTCCCGCCCGCGGGCGTAGTCATTGTAGAACCTAGTGCACCGGTAGCAGGCGATGCAGCGGTTCATCTCATGGGTGACGAAAGGCCCGAGGTCCTGGCTGCGGTGCGTCCGCTTTGTGAAGCGATACCTGCGGTACGAATGGCCCGTCATGACGGTCATGTCCTGAAGGTGGCATTCGCCCCCCTCGTCGCATACCGGGCAGTCGTGGGGGTGATTGGTCATGAGCCATTCGATGACGCCCGCCCGGAACCGGCGCGCCTCGGCATCGTCGATGGAGATATACATCCCCGCCTCCACGGGTGTCATGCAGGCCATCACGATGCCGCCTTTAGCGTCGTTTTCGTCCTTGAAGCGCTTGACCGCGCACTGCCTGCACGCCCCCACCGAGTGCATCGCCGGATGCCAGCAGAAGTAGGGCAGGTCTAAGCCGAGGCCGAGGCAGGTCTTGAGAAGGTTCTCACCTTCCCGCGCCTCAACGGGTTTTTTGTCTATGTAGATGGTGACGGTCCGTAGGGGCATCCCTTTTCCTCTATGTGACGGTCGAAATCCTCACGGAAGAACTGAAGGGCGCTCTGGAGGGGCTCAACGGCGCCGGGCGCGAGGGCGCAGTACGTATGGTGCATCTTGAGGAGCCACGTGTGCTCGTGGAGCACGTCCAGGTCCTCACGTTGCCCCCGGCCCTCTTCCAGGGCCCCGAGTATGCGGGCGACCCAGGGAAGACCGTCGCGGCAGGGCGTGCACCAGCCGCAGGATTCCCGCGCGAAAAACAGCTCCAGGTTATGGACCATGCCGACGGGGCAGGTCGCGTCGTCGAGGACGATCATCGTGCCCGTGCCGAGACGGCTCCCGGCCTGCTTTTCCATGACGTCGAAGGCCATGGGCGTATCGAAATGCTCGGGGAGCACGAATTCCGTGGAGCCTCCGCCGGGCATCACCGCCCTCGCGCGATAGCCCTCTTTCATACCCCCCGCGTGTTCCTCCATGATCTCCCGGATGGTCGTCCCCATGGGGAGTTCCCAGAAACCGGGCCTTTTCACCCTCCCGCTCACGGCGTAGATCTTCGTGCCCCCGCCCGCCGCCGGACTCAGGCCCTTATACCAGTCGGCCCCGTTCTTGATGATATGGGGCACATTCGACAGGGTCTCCACGTTGTCGACGACCGTAGGCTTCCCCCAGAGGCCGTTCGACTGGGGGAATGGCGGTTTCGCCCTGGGTATGGCCCGCTTCCCTTCGAGGGCGTTCAAGAGGGCCGTCTCTTCGCCGCAGATGTAGCGTCCCGCGCTCGTGTGGATGCGCATATCGAGGCTGAACCGTGACCCCTTGATTGCCTTTCCCAGATATCCCGCCCCATAGGCCTCGCCGAGGGCGGCGGAAAGGTTGGCCGCCGACCGGCCGTATTCCCATCTCAAAAAGATGTACGCCGTGTCCGCCTCGATGGCGTAGGCGCTTATAATCATGCCTTCGATCACCTGGTGTGGGTTCCGCTCCATGAGAATCCGGTCCTTGAAGGCCCCCGGCTCCATCTCGTCCGAATTCGAGATGAGAAATTTCGGATGGGGGGCCTTATCGCCCATGGGGACGAAGCTCCACTTCACCCCGGTGGGGAAGCCCGCGCCGCCCCGGCCCCTCAGATTGGCCGCAGTGACCGCCTCCATGACCTCCTTCGGCGTCATGGAGCCGAGGGCCTTCCCTAAGGCCTGATAACCCCCCTTCTCCTCATATTCCCTGATACCGAGGGGCTTCCCATCGCTTCTCATCATGCCCGTAAGCGGCTTTTCCACGTCCTTCGCCCTATCCTACTCGTACCTGCCGAGGATCGTCCCTATTTGGTCCGGCACGAGGTCGCCATATACGTCGCCGTCCACGATCATGGCGGGCGCACGGTCGCACTCGCCCAAACACGAGACAGGCAGGAGCGTAAAGCGGCCGTCTCCCGTCGTCCGGCCCCAGCCGACCCCGAGCTGCCTCATCAACGTCTCCCTGACCGCATCGTACCCCATGACCCAGCAGCTAACGCCGTCGCACACATAGATGATGTGGCGGCCCACGGGCTTGCGGAAGATGAAGGGGTAGAAGGTCGCCACCCCGTCAAGCTCATCGACCGTCATGTCGAGAAGACGGGCAAGATCGGCGATATCCTCGTCCGCGACCCATCCCCGCCGCCTCTGGACCACTTTCAGCGCGTCGAGACACCCCGCCCTCCTGTGCGGATAGCCCTGAAGCTCCTTTTCGATCTCGCGCCGCTCCTCGTCAGTCAGCACCGCGCCTCCGTCGCAAACTAAAGATGTGGCCGACAACTCCGTTGACGGGAAAGGCTCCGGCAGCTTCGCTGACGGAGGGGGCGCTGAGCCCATCGGCCAGAAACTCTGTTGAGGGGGAAAGCCGGGTACCCGCTTGCGGGTGGGGCTTGCCGATGAAGGGGGCGCTGAGCCCCAATAATTGCAGTCGAGCCCGGCGCGAGGGAGGCGCGTCAGAAAGTCTCAGATGCGAGGCGCCCAAGTCCGAGGGACGGAGGCGTACTTTTGTACGTCGGAGTCCCCGAGGACGCGGGGCAACGAAGCAGATGAGCTTTATCACGCGCCTCCCTCTCACCTGTCGCAATCCCCCATCACATAATCCAGGCTCCCCAGAATGGCGACCAGATCGGACACCATCAGCCCCCGGCAGAGGAGCGGAACCGTCTGAAGGTGCGCGAAGGATGGCGTCCTGATCCGCGTCCTGTAGGAGACGGTATTCCCATCGCTCACGAGATAATATGTGTTGTTGCCCTTTGCCGACTCTATTCCCACGGCCGCCTCGCCCGGCGGCACGACGGGCCCCCAGCTCACGCCGAGGAAATGGGTGATGAGCGTCTCGATGTCGCGCGTGGTCCGCTCCTTCAAAGGGGGCGTCGCGAGCGTCTCCTGGGATTTGTAAGGGCCGTCCGGCATGTTCTCGACGCACTGCCCGATGATCCGGAGGCTCTGGCGCATCTCCTCGACCCGCACCTTCGCCCGGTCGTAGCAATCGCCGTGATCGGCGGTGGGGATATCGAACTCGAATTGCTCGTAGCCGGAATAGGGCCTTTTCTTGCGGAAATCCCACTCCAGGCCGCACGCGCGCAGGTTCGGCCCTGTCCAGCCCCATTCGATTGCCTCGTCCCGCGTGAAGGCCCCCACGCCCTTTGTCCGGGCCTTCAC
>JBEKJU010000191.1:0-9491 GCA_050011095.1 Syntrophorhabdales bacterium | reverse complement strand
TACCGAGGCCCCTCTGCTGTAGTAGGTGGAATTGGCGATGCTGATGATTTTTGAACAAATAGCCTGGTCGTATCTTATGACGCCGAAAAGCTGTGTGAACGAAGAATTGGGGTCGTCCATGATACTGAACACTTCGTTCATCATGCCGTTCAACGTTGGAAGCGTCTTCGTGGCGCCTGCGCGCGTAAGCACCTCATCACGGAAGATTTCCTGCCTATTTTTGTCGTTCATTATTGTTTTCCACCCTGTTGTTGTAGTCGTCGGGAAGCGCAACTACCCTGTTGCGTCCTTGTTGTTTTGCGGAATAGAGGCTCCGGTCGGCCATCCTGATCAAGTCCAGGCATTCCCGCCCTCTTTCCGGGACTATTGTTGCCACCCCAAAACTTAGTGTGACGTGGTCGGCAACCGCGGAACCTTCGTGGGGTATTCTCAGCCCGGCTATTTTATCCGCGATCCTCTGCGCTACGTCGCCGGCCCCCTTCCGCCCTGTTTCGGGCAGAACGCAGGCAAACTCCTCCCCACCGTAACGCGCGACCAAATCGCCGGCCCTCTGGAGCGTCTTTTTCAGCGTGACCGCAACCTGTTTCAGACAGTCATCGCCCGCAAGGTGTCCGTACCGGTCGTTAAACTGCTTGAAGTAATCTATGTCCATAAGAATAAGCGACAGCTCCGCCTGTTCGCGCATGGTTCTGCGCCACTCCTGCGCCAAGCACTCGTCGAACCTCCGTCTGTTGGATATTTCCGTGAGCCCGTCGGTTGTGGACAGGCTTTCCAGCATGTCCCAATAACGCCTGACCTCTGTTATGTCGCGGAACATCCAGATCCTTCCATACTGCTCGTCGGCGTCCTTGCCCATCACCGGGTAGGAGAACGTGTCGATCACCGTGCCGTCCTTGAGCTCGAGTTCGCTGTGTACAATTTCGTTGGCGTGGTTATAGATATGCATCAGCTTCCCGTAGAATTCCCGGGGATCCTTGATGGACGTCATGAGGAATTTGATCCGTTCTTCCTCGTCCTCCGTTTCCGCGATATCCCGTGGCATCTTCCACATTTCTACGAGTCTATCGTTCTGCAAAACCCTCTGCTTGCGGTTATCGAGTATCAATATCCCATCGTGGGATGAACCTACGAGAGCTTCCAGAAAGGTAGTCTTCCACCGAAGGGCTTCTTCTGCGCATCTCCGGTCGGTAACATCGATTATCATACCTATGACCGCGGGTTCCCCTTGATACGTCGTATAACGACCGTAAGCTTCCACGTACCTGATTTTTCCGTCCTTCCTCACTATCCTGAGCTGCCGGCGGTGTGACATGTCCTCGCCTTGTATCCATTGGTCCGTCCCTTCGGGCGGGGGAAGGTCCTCGGGAAATATTGTCAGTCTTATGTCCAGACCGTTCATCATCTGCGGCTCGTCGTACCCGTGTATGTCCGCGCACTTCGCGTTGACGTACTGGAAGATGCCCCGCTGTACGAGGTAGACGCCGACCATTGCCTTTTCCACAAGGTCCTTGAATTTGTTCTCGGACTCCTCAAGCGCCTGCTGCGCCTGCCTACGGTCGGTAATGTCCCTGATGAACGCAGCGTCAAGACGCAGGCTGCCCTCCGCAAAATAGCCCCCACTGATCTCGACCGCGAATACGGTGCCGTCCTTTTTCCGATGGAGGCGGAAGGGAACTTCTGGGACGGACTGAAGGATCGCCATCTCGGTCTTTTCCGACTCCGCCGAAACGTCGGTAACCTTCAGTGCGAGAAACTCCTCCGGCGAGTAAGCCGTAGAGCCGGCACGCGGCGGGGTTGGCCCCAAGGACCTGGCCCGTCTCCTGGTTTATTAGCAGAATGCTATCCCTGGACGTTTCGAACAAGCTGCGAAAGCGTTGCTCGCTCCATCGAAGCGCCTCTTCTGCCCGATCCCGAATCATGAGCACAAAGCCAATGCTTGAGAGCACTACAACGGCAAGCGTCATAACGACGCTCGCACCACGGAAGGCCGTTGGCTGCAAAACAGACAGTTGTCCATAGGGGAGCGTGAGCGCCTCTATCAACCGCTTAAACAAGACCACGACCATCACGAAAAAAGCGAAGCCGGTAAGCCAATAGGATCGCCTTTCATTAACCGAGCCGTTACGGACGAGCGCCAGGACAATTCCGCTGATCTGGAGAACGGTGAGGAACGATATAAAAATAATCCGGTACGATAGGTTGTCCACATATGCCGAAAAGTACCAAAAAAAGCTGAAGGTGGCAGCGACCGGGAAAAGGATAATGCAAGTGTTGTAGGGGCGACCCTGGAATTGCCGCACTGCCGCGTAAAGGAGGGAAAAACCTGCTGTGAGGCAAGTGTGGGCGATGACAATCGAAAGAAAGTCCCCTATAATCCCGCGAAGACCCAAGAGCACCCAGAAGGCACCCTGAAAAGCGCAGCCGACAGCCCACAGGAGCGCGCCGTCCCGCCGAACTCGTCGAACCCGGAGGGTGAGTAGCGCCGCGGCAACGATGAAGCAGGTCGCCGCCATGGCAACGTACATTGTCCGGACATCCAGAATCATGCGCTGCCTCTCTTCTTCCCGTTATAGGTGTGTTCGCTCGGACCCGGAGCGCAAGACCGGTTCGAGGGATTATAGGATCGGCCGCAAGATTCACACCATTGCTTGTACCGTTCTGTCCAGACTCCCCCGAACCCCTTGGGCAGGTATGAGAAATCGGCAAAGCATAGTCGTGGTGATACGATGAAGGCGGCGCTCTTTAATCCCGGTAGTCCGATCGTCTTCATAATCTCTCACACCGCTATGCCCTGGGACGCCCTCTGCTACTGAGGTGGATCCCTACGTTCATCGCGCTCTCGTTTTGCAATATGCCATGCACTCTAAGAGTTATCGGCCAGAACGCACAAGAGTGAAGAAGCGAGCCGGAAGCTATGCCCGAACTGTCCTCGACCGGCCAAGGGTGGTGGTAAACCTGCTTTTTTGCGAAGGGCGGCCCCTTGGCTTTGAGCGTAATTATCGGGCATAACACGTCCTCCGGAATTTCATTCAGATGCAGGATGATGGATACTTATACAGGGTGGCTGACTTACGAAATAAAACCGATGATTAATTATGGCAGAGCTTTTTCCCCAGGTTAAGCAATTACTTACAGGCGTGGACCTGCTTCGGCCGGGGGCACCATGCCGCGGATTGTCAGCGGATGCGCGATGCCGTGGCCGCTTGATCATCGCCGAGCCGGCCGTCCATCTTGCACCCGATGAGGACGTCTGCGACCCCCCCAGGACAAAGATCAACACGCATGTACTCCGTTATGCCACGGAATATCGATAAAACCAAGGATAAACAAGGCCCCGGTAAAGGACAACTTAAGGACCGATCAAGCATAAAAGGGAAATTCATGCAGCGGGTTCGGGGGGCGCTATTAAGAGCTTATCCCCATAAATAAAGGCTCACGTGGATCGTAATTACAGCATAGCAGACAACCGTTCTGTGCTGCGGAGATGCCCACCTTTTTATGATTATCAATGGTGAAGCGGGTGTAAGAAAAGACAGGGCAGTCACGTCCGTGTTACGACTGCCAGGCTGGGTGCTTCATTCCGCCACGATCGAGCCAAAAGAAACTTGTTCCAAAAAAAAGGCTACCAGAACGTCTTGATGAACTTGAATCGCCACCCGTCGTCCAGGAGCTTAAAAGATGTGCTGCCTGGCCACTCCACTTGCATGCCCTTCCCAAAAAGGATGCTTCCGGAGCTCGTCACCTTGTAACCGATCATCAACTCCGCCCGGTATTCGTCCAAGGTTATTCTGCCCGTCTGGCCGGTGTCGAACCGGTCAAGCCGGGCTAGGCCCACGTAGCGATTGTCCTGGTCGAGATTCTTGAAGGAAAAGAGATACGATTTGGAGTTGTACGGAAAAGAATCGTGATCGAGCACGTCCATGCCGGCGGCATAGTACGGCGAAGGACCGGAGAGGACGCCCCTGCCCAGCCCCGCGGACCGGCCTTCCCCGATGGGCGATACCGTGAGCAGTTCCAGAAAACTGGAGGGCTGAACCGGGGCGAAAGGAAGGCCATAGTCGCCCAGGCCGGACGTCGCCTGGCCGGGCATCCCCAGTGTAGTCGCAGGGCCTCCGGCGAGTACGCAGGGCGGCAGTGTGATAAGCCACATCACCGTCAGAAGGCAGAAAGCTATCTGCGCTATACTAACCTGTCCATGCGTACTCTGCTTCGCCATCATCCGTTTACAATAATAGGCCTTCGCCGGTTGAAAATCAACCTGCGTCTTTCCCGGAGCCCAACGGGCAGGGTTTAAGAAGGAATTGGGCGGGTGGCGCAGGGGGGCGGTTCCACTATGCCACTCGCCCAAAGTACGTATAGCTTCTTGAAGTGCGCAACGTCGTTTGTTTAGTTGAACAGTTTTCTTTCAAATGGTAAGCTTCTCGGAACAGAATTAGTACAGGCGAGGAAAGTAATGGGCCCATGGATGTCACTCCTCCCCCTGGGAGGACGTTTGGGGAGCATTTATGGGACGTTCAGACCCCGTATCGCCGGCCCGCGCCCCCAACGAGGACAGCAACAAAGAAATGGCAGCCTTATCTGCGCGGCCGAGGCTCTTACGAACAAGGGTCGTTTTTGTCTCAAGTACATAGGGGCCTGTCAGTGGGGAAAGCTGAAGGTCTGAAAAGGGGTCCCGGTGGGAACGATGAGAGAAGAGAGGCGAGCGACGAACGGGGCTGCGGGACCGAGGCGCTTCGGTGATATCCTTGTTCGGAGGGACCGGTTCATCTACACGGTCGAGCTCGTCCCCGGCAGGGGCTCCCGCGGCAAGAGGCAAGACGAGATCCTGAGTCTCGCCCAAGATGTCGCCAGGGGTGGTCTGGTGGACGCCCTCTCCATCACCGACAACCCCGGGGGGCACCCCACCCTCGCCCCCGATGTGATCGGCGCCGAGGTCTGCCGTATGGAGATAGATCCCATCATCCATTTTACCTGCAAGGACAAGAACAGGAACCAGATCGAATCGATCCTCTACGCCCTCGACAGGCTCGGTATCCGTAATGTGCTCGCCATGACCGGCGATTACCCCCTCTATGGGTTCCAAGGGAAGGCCAAGCCTGTCTACGACGTCGATTCGATCCAACTCCTCCATCTCATCGGCCGGATGAACCGGGGACTCGCCATCGACGACAGAGCGCCCGGCGGCGGCGCCCCCGCCCCGCCCATTCACATGGTCAAGGGATGCGCGGTCTCGCCTTTCAAGCAGCTCGAACCGGAGACCATGGCCCAATATTTCAAGCTGTGGAAGAAGGTCCGGGCCGGAGCCGATTTCGTGGTGACCCAGGTCGGCTTCGACGCGAGGAAATTCGACGAGCTCCTCCGCGCCCCCGGCATCGACGTGCCGGTACTCGGTAACGTCTACGTCCTCACGCTTCCCGTGGCCAGGGTGATGAACCGGAATGGCGTGCCGGGCTGCGTGGTGACGGACAAGCTCTTTCGGGCCTGCGAGGAGGAGTCCCGTGCGGCCGATAGGGGCAGGTCGGCCAGTCTCGAAAGGGCGGCCCGGCTGGTGGCGCTGCTTCGCGGCATCGGTTACGACGGCGCCCACATTGGCGGTCCCAACCTAAGCTATGGCGACATAGAGTACATCATAGGGCGATCGGAGGAGCTCAGAGGGGAGTGGCAACCCCTCGTCCCGGAGTTTGACTACCCCCAGGAGCGCGGCTTCTACCTCTACGAGAGAGACCCTTCCACAGGGCTCAATAGCGACGTGCCCCGTCCCGTGCGAGCCCGTCCTCGTGCGACAGCGAGGTATATGCTTATGCGCGCGTTCCACGGTGTCGCCTTTGCCGAGGGTGCACCCCTCTACCGGGCCTTCTGCTCGTTCTTCCGTCTTATCGCGGGCACATCGGCGGAAGAGGTGGTCACCGTGATGGAGTACTGGCTCAAGTTCATTACCTCCCGCTGCCGCCGCTGCGGCGACTGCACTTTGGCAGAAGTGGCGTTCCTCTGTCCCCAGTCTCAGTGCCCCAAATTTCTCTTCAACGGTCAGTGCGGCGGGTCTTTCGAAGGCTGGTGTGAAGTGTTTCCGGGCGTGCGACGGTGCATCTTCGTCCGCGCCTACGAGCGGCTCGCCTCCCACGGAGAGGAACTGTCCCTCAAAGGGGCCTACATCCGCCCTCGCGACTGGTCTCTTGACCAGACCTCTTCCTGGGCTAACTACTTCCTGGGCCGCGACCACCGGGGACAGACATGCGACCGCGGGCCCTGATCTTCTCCCTGCCGCGTCAGGCCGGCCCTCCGAAAGGGCTTCCGCGGAATGCGCCGCATCCCTGGCGCGATTCAAGAGAGGGGTGTCGCTCACTGACTACTCAACGCCGTCGCGCCTTTCACACAATATAAACTCTAGGCCCTTAACCTCAAGGTGGAAACTATGTATAGCTCTTTCGGAGCTGACTAACCACGGGGTTTCGGCAGATTAAGCAGTAGTTGCGGCTTTCAACTGTAAATCTTCACCTTTCGCGCTCGACTGAATTCCCCGCTTCGTAAGGTAGGTGGACGGAACTCCACGACTTCCTGAAGTCGTTGGTCAATCCCGCAGCTTTGAGTGGTGAAGCCGTCCACCCCGGATACATAAGCCTTTGTCCGACGCTTTGCTGTCCATGCCGTGAGCCCGACAGTGGTGGAGAAAAACCATAAGAATTGTAACCTCCCTTGGACGCGGCATGGTACCGACGATATTCTGGTCCGCTCACGCGGAAGGGGTGCTCAAGAAAAACGACGAGCACCTTGATCCCAATGGGTGCCTAGTGCAGCAGCGCGGACACCGAATCTACGAAGATGTGGCAAAGGCGGCGGAAGGCACAAGGCCGATAGAGCAAAAAAAACCGGGTTTGGGGTATGGAGGCGACTTTGTCAAGAAAGTTGCAGAGGGGAGAGTTTACTCTCTTGACAAAGACCTTTTTACAGGTGCCACTTCAAATGTATAACAACGAAATATGAGGCGAAGTGCTCTGTTTCAGGAAGAAGATCATGTTTTCAGGAAGAAGATCATGTGATACTTTGTCTGCCTTTTGTTTATTCCTTGGCCTTGACAACCCCACTGCCCGCGGTTATATTGCCCTTGGGTTATGAGTATATGCTCTAATCTGTCCCAGCAAAGATAGTTGGGACAAAGGTTGTGGCGTGCGGGACGCGGCCCGCGCAAGTGGCTGGAGAGTTGAGGTCTCCTGAGAAAGGAAGTGAGTAAAATGACTACGTTAGCCTTGGTCATTCTCGTAGTGGTGTTGTTCCTGATATTCGGCGGAGGCGGTGGTTACTATTGGCGCAGCCGGTGGTAGGGCTGAGCGGAATAGGAGGTGCACAATGTATACCTTAGATACACAGACATGGATAATGCTTGCGGGTGTTGGGGCCGTTGTATTGATTGCGCTTGCGGCATGGCGCATCCACAACAAAAGGAAGCAATCTCATAGACTCCGGGAACGCTTTGGCCCGGAATACAGCAGATCCGTGGATGATCTCGGAAGCCAAAGAAAGGCCGAATCGGAACTGAAGGCGCGCGAAAGACGCGTCGAGCAGCTTACCATCGTACCTTTGGCGCCGTCTGAAGCCGCCAGGTTCAGCGAGACCTGGAAAGATTTGCAGGGCCGCTTCGTCGATAACCCAAAGGGCGCGGTCGTCCAGGCCGATCAGTTGGTCCGTGAGCTGATGATCAAACGTGGCTATCCCATGGGAGATTTTGATCGCCGTGCGGCCGACATTTCGGTCGATCACCCCGAGGTTGTCGCACATTACCGGGCGGCGCAGGCCATAGTGGTGCGCGATGAACGCGGCGAAGCCGACACCGAGGAGTTACGCAAAGCGGTGGTGCATTACCGCGCCCTCTTCGATGAGCTGCTTGAGGTAAGGGAAGCTAGAGTTGCTTGAGTGAGGTAAGGGAAGCTAGAGTTGCTTGAGGTAGGTGAAGCCGGGCAAGAAGCAATGCCGGCAAATGGAGGTGCGAGGCGAGTGAAGAGGGGCTGTTCGCCTCGCTCTCGTTGGTGGAGAGTGGCAAAAGATTTTCGCTCGCCCTGGGATGCCGTTCAAAGAGGTTTTGTGGATGACCCGAGAGAGGCTGTCCGGCAAACGGACGAGCCCGTTGCGCAGGGGCGGGAAGATCTTGCAATGAGCGCGCTAACTTGAAGCCTGGATGGACAGACAGGCTTTCGGCTAGGTCCGAGATCGGTACGCCTTCCCACTCTGTCCAATAAAGCAGATGCTCCGCCGCCCCGATGTGCCTGCGGGCGGTTATCTCGGCGTAACCCGCCTGGCCGAGCTCTTTGGCAAAGCCTTCAAGCAATGAGCCTCCTGACCCTCCGCGCAGTTCTTGAATTCGCCACGGCCCACCGGGCGCCCCGGGGTTTCCTTGACTGATTGGGGAGGTCGTCGAATCCCCCGGTCACCTCAGTCCCATCCTCCTTATCCTTTCAACCGCCCCTGAAATTGGGTCCCGTGCATCAGAAAAGGATCGAGTACAATGCCGGAAAGAGCCGGGAAATGCCCGTCACAACTGGCGCACCACGACCGTATCCGGTTCCAGCACCCCCGGCCTTGCCAACGCTACCAAATGAAGGGCAACGCCGGAGCGCTGCGCCTTTTGAAAATTCATCAGGTCGGGGTCTGGTGGATATCCCAACGGGGGATAGTCCCTGAGAGATGTCTCTATAGGTTCATGTAGCACGCTTTCAAACGTCCACTCATAGCTGGAGAGATAATGTTTGGCGCGATCTATGGCGCTTTCGGGAGATTTATCCCGTACCCAAAAACGGGCCATACCTCGTTCAAGCGCATCAACGTCCGGGTTATCGGCGGTAGGGGCGGCTCTCAAAATAAGATAATACACTCTCATAAACGATCTCCTTTCATCAGTATCGTACAATCGGGCTCCGCTTCTCGCGGCTTTTCTGATTGCACAAACAAACAATTTCACGGGAGCCCCTCTCACGCCCTCCCGAGGAATGCGTGAGTGCCGGAAATGCCATCGGTTCAGTGTATAAATAGCCGCATCCCGTTCCTCCTTTTGCGCCAATCTTGCCGGTCCAACGCCAAAATGGAAGGCTCGGCGATGACTAACGGCGATGAATATCTTTGATCCTGCCCCGCACTTGACAGGCGTTGGCTTCCCGTCCCACCCTAGGGCGCAGCCGGTTTCATTAACTGCGTTATATTAGGACGTATATTACGCTATGTCAAGACAATTTTCGTTGCCAAACCCTGCACAGGTAAACTCTTTCTTCTTCATCTCCTGCCTCCCTTGAATCTCTTCGGGTTGTATTCCCCGCCCCTTGGGGCGACAAGGCAGCCGCTTGCGATGTCTTTTGATACCCCGCTGCTTGCGGCGGGGTAGTCATTGTTGGCGGCGCTGAAAAAGATGCCAATTATGGCGCAGTGGCCCCCCTCCAATAGAAAATCTTTCCTCCTTGCAGCATTGCCCTGACCCATAAGAGAGACTGAGGGCATGGCGGCTCGGC
>JBEKJU010000190.1:0-7128 GCA_050011095.1 Syntrophorhabdales bacterium | reverse complement strand
AAAATCAATGATGTCAGGTAGATAGCACACCTATCCATAGAAGTCTAGAAATATAAATCATCAGGTATTTAAGCTACTTAGCCTCTATATGTGGATGATTTCCAAATGCGTTTGCCCTGGGGTTACCCCCCGTCTTCTTGAAGTGGTAGACCTGCCGCACCAAATCGCTTATGACCCGGTCAATTTGCTTTATCATAGCTTTTGAGAGGATTTTTGTCTCTGCCCCGATCTCAATGCTTGCAACAGGCCCACGGCCAACAAGGAAACCTTTTTCTGTAATCGCCACTGCGGGAGGCAGAAGTTCTCCGAATGTCCCGTCACCCCTCCTCGCCGAACGGCCCACCGTGACGTTCTTCAGGTTAATGACCCGGTCATGCTCTCGCACACGCTCCACCAGCTTCGACGATTTATTCAACCTCACCAAATCCTCATAAAGTTGACTTGCTACTGCATCGCCCAAGCTGGAATTCCGATGGAGATAGCGCACCCCCTCAAAAAGATCACGGAACGTTTGCAGGAGGCGGTAGTGATCCTCCGCGCTCATGTTTGGTCGTCCATTTGGAGGCTTACCGTAAAAGAAGGAAAGCGATGATGCTTTATTGCCTCTTCCATGCGCAGCCGGGCTATATCGAGGTATGTGCTATCAACCTCGTTGCCAATGCTGTTTCTTCCGGTTGCCGCTGCCGCGATACTGGTGGTCCCCGTTCCGAGAAAGGGGTCGAGAACTATGTCCCCGGCGAAAGAAAATAGTCTTATCAGCCGTTCCCCAAGGGCCTGGGGGAACGGGGCCGGGTGCCCACGCAGTCTTGACTCTCCCCTGATGTCTGTCCACGCGGACCGCAACCATGTCTGCATTTCCTCCCTCGTGAGCATGGAGAGGGCTTTCTGAAGGATCGATGGAGAGCGATAGTCGGTGCCCTTACGCATGAACAGGATGTATTCGATGTCATTTTTTATGACCGCTCCCGGCTGATACGGCTTGCCATAGAACCCCGCTCCGTTACCGCGGGCCTCCGTCGCTCCGTTCGCGATCTTAAACCACAGGATGGGAGTCAGGCAGTCGAGTCCGATTTTTCGTGCCCTCACCTCTATGTCCGCGTGCAAAGGCACTATATAATGCCGCCCGCCCTTACGACGGGGGATACATACGTCTCCGACGACGCAGCAAATGCGACCTCCGGGAGCAAGGATTCGCCTGCACTCCTCCCATACCTTGTCAAGTTCGACAAGAAAGACCTCGTAATCATCAATGGCCCCCATTTGCAGCTTGTGCGGTTGGTATTCTTTAAGAGTCCAGTAGGGGGGGGACGTTACCACGAGATGGACGCTCTCATCCGGTATCCATGATAAATCACGGGCATCGCCCAGATGGAGCCGATGTCGTGTAGCATCAAAAGGGGCGGGCCAGGGGTTATCCCTATAGTATTTATTGAGGGCCAGAAGCGCCTCAATCGCACCCCGCTTATTGTCCGGCCCCGTAGCGGCTGAAAGCACTGGATCACTTAACGAGCGGGCCTGTTGTGCTGCCGTAATGAAAGACCTATTTTTCGTGAGAGGCATGTTCTTCACGCTGCTACCCATCATTTATCCCCTTTTATCACCTTGAGGGCGGTTCCGCAACAGAATAGCCTAACCGCCTCCGACACCTATCTCGGCAATATCCGCTCAGGACTCGATGGAGATTGTAACACCGATAGAAAGCGAAGACCACAAAAAGTGAAGAGTAACCGGGCGAGGAAGGGCATCGGCCCACGGAAAAACAGGGAACAGGGAAAAGCGGAAAGGAAAATAAAGTAAAGGAAAGGAAAAGGACAGCAACGAAAAAAAGCGCGACAAAACGAAAAAGGTGACGGCGGAAGCCGTCACCCCCATTAATCATGACTTATCGATGCGCGGTCCCAATACGAGCCCCGGCGATCCGACCACCGGCCGTCGCTCCGCCGTGTCGCTCCCACCTCGTCGTCGCGTCCCTACGACGGCGTCGCCTCGGCGCGCGCCCGCTTACCCTCCGCCGCCGCGGCATCCTTGAGGACGCAGAACTCGGCCGGGCTGTTGATGCCCATGCAGGCGTCGATGGCCTCGTCCACCCGCTCGATGAACTTGAACTGCATATTGTCCTTGATGCTCTCCGGCACCTCTTCCAGGTCCTTCTCGTTCATCTTCGGCAGGATCACGTTCCTGATGCCCGCCCTGCGCGCGGCGAGGACCTTCTCCTTGATGCCGCCGACAGGCAGCACGAGACCGCGCAGGGTGATCTCGCCCGTCATGGCTACATCGTTCCTCACGGGCCGGTCCGTGAGTAGGCTGACCAGGGCGACGAGCATCGTGATGCCCGCTGACGGCCCATCCTTGGGGATGGCGCCTTGGGGCACGTGGACGTGGACGTCCTGCTTCTCGAAGACCTCGTCGTCTATGCCGAATTCCTGCGCCTTGCTCCTGATATAGCTCCAGGCGGCCTGGGCGGACTCCTTCATGACGTCGCCGAGCTGGCCGGTCAGAAGAGGGGGATTCCCCTTGCCCTTCATCTTCGTCGCCTCGATGAAGATGATGTCACCCCCCGTGGGGGTCCAGGCGAGACCGGTCGCGACGCCGGAGTACTTCGTCCTTTCCGCGACCTCGGAATAGTGCTTGATCGGCCCCAGGAAGCGGTGGATGTCGTCGGCCTTGACCACGGTCTTCTCGGTGCTTCCCTCGGCGACCTCCTGGGCGATGGCCCGGCAGACGGCCGCGATCTCACGTTCCAGGTTCCTGACGCCGGCCTCCCGCGTGTAGGAGCGGACGATCACCTCGAGCGCCTCATCCTCGAACTCCGCGAGGTCGGCAGAGAGCCCGTGCTCTCCGAGTTCCTTCGGGATGAGGAACTGCCTGGCGATCATGATTTTTTCCTCTTCCGTGTAGCCCGGCAGCTCCAGGACCTCCATCCTGTCTTTCAAAGCGGGCGGCACGGGGTCGAGTAGGTTCGCCGTGGCGATGAACATCACCTTCGAGAGGTCGAAAGGCACCTCCAGGTAGTGGTCGCTGAAGGAAAAGTTCTGCTCCGGGTCGAGCACCTCGAGGAGTGCGCTCGACGGGTCACCCCTGAAGTCCATCCCGATCTTGTCGACCTCGTCGAGCATGAAGACCGGGTTATTCGAGCCCGCCTTCTTTATCCCCTGGACGATCCTGCCGGGCAGGGCGCCCACGTATGTCCTCCTGTGCCCCCTGATCTCGGCCTCGTCGCGGATGCCGCCCAGGGACATGCGCATGAACTTCCTGCCGAGGGCGCGGGCGATCGATTTGCCGAGGGACGTCTTTCCCACGCCGGGCGGTCCCACGAAGCAGAGTATGGGTCCCCTCATGTCCGTCTTCAGCTTCCTCACGGCGAGGTATTCGAGGATCCTCTTCTTGACCTTTTCGAGGTCGTAGTGGTCCTCGTTCAGTATCCTCCGGGCGTCCTTGATGTTCAGGTTGTCGTCCGTCGAGTGGGACCAGGGCAGATCGACGAGCCAGTCGAGGTACGTCCTCGCCACCGTATATTCGGCGGACATGGTGCTCATCTTCGAGAGCCTGTCAAGCTCCTTCTCCGTCACCTTCAGGACGTCGGGGGGCATCTTCGCCTCGCCCATCTTCTTGCGCAGCTCGTCTATCTCGGTGTAGCGCTCGTCCGCCTCGCCCAGTTCCTTCTGGATCGCCTTTAGCTGCTCCCGGAGGTAGTACTCCCGCTGGGTCTTGTCGATGCCTTCCTTGATGTGGGACTGTATCTTGCTCGACAGCTCCAGGGTCTCAAGCTCGCGGTTGAGCATGATCGTGACCTTCTTGAGCCGCTCCTTGAGGTCGATCCTTTCGAGCACCTCCTGCCTCTCGGCAACGCTGATGTTGATCGTCGACGCGACGAGATCCGCCAGGTTTCCGGGGTTCTCTATTTTCGTCGCGATCTGGGACAATTCCGACGAGAGGTAGGGCGCGATCTCCACCGCCTTCTTGTAGAGGTTCTTCAGGTTGATGTACATCGCGTCGATTTCCATATCCTTCTGGTACTCCTCGAAAATGGGAAGGATACGCGCCCTGAAGTGGGGCTCCCTCTGGGTGAATTCTATGAGCTTGAACCGGGCAAGCCCCTGAACCACGATCCTCTGGCTCCCGTCGACCATCTTCACCATCTTCATGATGGTCGCGACGGTGCCGATCGTGAAGAGGTCTTCCTGCTCGGGCTCCTCTATGTCCGGATTCTTCTGGGTCAGGATGGCGATGAGCCTGTCACGGCCCATGGCCTCGTCGATGAGCTTGATCGACCGCTCCCTGCCCACGACCAGGGGCACTATAAGATCAGGATAAGCGACCGTACCCCGCAAAGGCAGTACGGGCACCTCCGCGGGGATGAAGAGCTTATCCTTCACGGTCTTGTCGTTCTTAAAGCCGATAACCATTTATACTACCTCCCCTACTTCTTGACGTCTTCGAACTCAACGTCAACTACGTCGTCGCTCGCGCGGCCGCCGGACTGGTGGGCCCGTGACTCCTCTCGCTGCCCGGCGCCGGGTTGCTGTGTCTGGCCGCCCTGCTGTCCCTGGCCCGCTTCACCCGTGGTCTTCTTGTAGAGGACCTCGGCGAGCCCGTGAGAGGCTTTCGTCACCTCGTCCATGGCGGGTCTCATCCGGTTCAGGTCCCCGCTCTTTACGGCATCCCGTGCGGACGAGAGCACGCCCTCCACGGATTTCGCCTCTTCCGCGCTTATCTTTTCCCTGCTTTCGTTGAGTGTCTTTTCCGTTGCATAAATGAGGTTGTCCAGCTGGTTCCGCAGCTCGATCTCCTCTTTCTTTCTTCTGTCTTCCTCCGCGTGCATCTCCGCGTCCTTGACCATCTTCTGGATTTCGTCCTCGCTCATGCCGGTCGAGGCCGTGATCGTGATATTCTGCTCCTTGGCGGTGGCGAGGTCCTTGGCCGACACGTGGAGGATGCCGTTCGCGTCGATATCGAAGGTCACCTCGATCTGGGGCATGCCCCTGGGCGCAGCCGGCAGGCCTATCAGGTGGAATTTTCCGAGGGTTCTGTTGTCCCGCGCCAGCTCGCGCTCGCCCTGGAGCACATGGATCTCGACGCTCGTCTGGTTGTCGTCCGCAGTGGTGAAGATCTGGCTCTTCCGTGTGGGGATGGTCGTGTTCCTCTCGATGATCTTCGTCATCACCCCGCCAAGGGTCTCGATACCGAGGGAAAGGGGCGTCACGTCGAGGAGCAGCACGTCCTTGACCTCGCCTGCGAGCACGCCCGCCTGCACGGCCGCGCCGAGGGCCACCACCTCGTCCGGGTTTACGCCCTTGTGGGGCTCCTTGCCGAAGAACTGCTTCACCAGTTCCTGTACCTTGGGTATCCTCGTCGAGCCGCCGACAAGAACAACCTCGTTGACATCCGTGGGCGTCAGCTTCGCATCGCTCAGGGCCCTCTTGCACGGCTCCATGGTCCGCTGGAAGAGGTCGTCCGACAACTGTTCGAGCTTAGCGCGGGTCAGCTTCATGTTGAGATGTTTGGGTCCTGTCTGGTCCGCGGTGATGAAGGGCAGGTTGATCTCCGTCTCGAGCGTCGCGGAAAGCTCGATCTTCGCGCGCTCCCCCGCCTCTTTCAGTCTCTGGAGGGCCATCTTGTCGGTGGAGAGGTCGATCCCCTGGTCCTTCTTGAACTCGGTGATGATCCAGTCCATGACGTGCTGGTCTATGTCGTCGCCGCCCAGGTGGGTGTCGCCATTCGTCGATTTCACCTCGACCACGTTGTCACCCACCTCGAGGATGGAGATGTCGAAGGTGCCGCCGCCGAAGTCGTAGACGGCGATCGTCTCGTTCGTCTGCTTGTCGAGGCCGTAGGCGAGGGCCGATGCGGTCGGCTCGTTGATGATGCGGAGCACGTTCAGGCCGGCGATCCTCCCCGCGTCCTTCGTTGCCTGCCTCTGGGAGTCATTGAAATAAGCGGGCACGGTAATGACCGCGTCCTCCACTGGCTGCCCAAGGTAGTTCTCGGCGGACTTTTTCAGCTTCTGGAGGATGAAGGCGGATATCTCCTGGGGCGTGTACGTCTTGCCCCGCACCTCGACGCGCATGAGGCCGTTAGGGTCGCCCACGACCTTGTACGGTATGCGCTTCAACTCGTCCTGCACCTCGGCGTACCGCCTCCCCATAAACCTCTTTATTGAAAAAATCGTATTTTCAGGGTTCGTGATGGCCTGCCGTCTCGCGACCTGGCCGACCAGGATTTCCCCTTCTTTTGTAAATGCAACGACACTGGGAGTGAGCCTGCTACCCTCCTCATTGATGATTACCTTCGGCTCGCCACCTTCCATGATGGCGACCACGGAAAACGTGGTGCCGAGATCTATTCCGATTACCCTTTTCGCCATGATATACCCCTCCCGGTTTTTCGTTCTTCAAAAAGACATTCCTAATATAATCTCGCCCCGGAAGGTTGTCAACAAACGGGAATTGTGGTAAAGGCCCTGGAAAGGCCCACGAGAACGCGCTGATCGCCCCTTATGTCTTCCCCCGGCGGCAAGGTGTTGCGGCAAATTCCACCTGTCTAGCGACATCGGCATCAGGGATGACTATATATACTATATTGTATAGAGTCGAGAAGGCGGAACGTCTGCGCCCTTTGGAGAAGGGCGTATTTCCCGTCTTTGTATCACAGATTAAGGAGGTAACCATGTCCAGGATTTATGCAACAATCGTGTTCCTCATGATTGCGATGATTGTTCTCGCCGCGTGCCAGACGCCTGCGCAGAGATCGGAGAAAGAGGCGGCGTACGACGCGATTATCGCCTCCGAGGTCAGAATGAATCTTGCGAAAGACAAGACAACGGCGGGTCTGCCCATCAATGTCGAGAGCAACGGCGGGAGCGTCACGTTGACCGGAACGGTGGAGACCGAAAAGGAGAAAAGGGCGGCAAGCCTGATCGCGTCGGGGGTCGAGGGTTGCAGAAATGTGAATAACCTTCTCACGGTGACGAAGTGACGCCGAGTCGCTTCGGGCTCGGAAGGAAATGAATGAGTCGGATGGCGAAGGATTTTTGGCCGATCGGCGAGGCGCGGAAAGGCCAAATGTACTGGATGTACATGACCTTTTCGCAACGAAGCGGGCGGACAAAAGGACGAGCCAGATGGCCCA
>JBEKJU010000189.1:0-16069 GCA_050011095.1 Syntrophorhabdales bacterium | reverse complement strand
GAGGATCACGCTCTTTCTGATCTCGAACTCCCCGTGGCGCGTGCGCTTCAGGGTGTGGAGGGCGGCCCCGCAGCCGAGGATCTCCCCGAAGTCATGGGCGATGACCCTGATATACGTCCCCTTTGAGCACCCGATCTCGACGTCGACGTAGGGATGGACGTAGTCGAGGAAGATGAGGTCGTAAACCTCCACCTCCTTGCTCGGAGGATCGATGGCGATCCCCTGCCTCACCCATTTGTAGAGCGGTTTCCCCTCCACCTTCTTCGACGAATAGACGGGGATCTTCTGGGTGATCCTGCCCTTGAACCGGGAAAGGGCCTCCGCGACCTCTGCCTTCTCGAAAACGGGCGGCTCCACCTCCGACAATCTCTTCCCCTCCATGTCGAACGTGTCCGTTGTCACGCCCAGAACGAATCTCGCCACATACCTCTTCTCGCCATTTTCGAGAAAGGGGATCAGCTTCACCCCTTCATCGAGCGCCACGGGCAGTATGCCGGTCGCGTTCCTGTCAAGGGTCCCGATGTAACCGATCTTTTTGAACGGATGGAGTCTCTTGAGCCTCTTTATTACGTCATAGGACGTCATTCCCTGGCTCTTGTCGATAATCAAAAAACCATTCATCATAGAGAAAATGCCCCTATCAAAATATTCTTCGCCGTCTCGATGTCGCCCTCCAGGACGCATCCCGCCGCCTTCCGGTGGCCGCCGCCCCCGAACGAACGGGCGACCGACGCGACGTCGACACTACCCTTGGATCTCATGCTTATTTTCCATTTCCCGGCGCCAAGCTCGCGGATGAGGCAGGCGACCTCCACACCCCCTATCTCCTTCAGATACTCGACGAATCCCTCCGTGTGCTCGCGGTTCGTGCGGGTTTCCGCGAACATGTCACCGGTGACGTGCGCGAGGGCGATCCGGTCCGCGTGAAATGTCTCGATCGTGGCGAGGACAAGGCAGAGGAGGGCGTACCGCTTTCTCGGGTGGTTCTCGTAGACCTCGGCCGCGACTGACGAGGGGCTTACACCAAAGCCCGTCATCTCCTGACAGATGGAGAAGGCGAGCTTCGTCGTGTTGTCGTAGCGGAAAGAGCCGGTATCCGTCATGACGGCCGTGTAGAGGTTTGCCGCGATGTCGAAGGTGAAGGGCACGCCGAGGGATTTCAGGATGAGGTAGAGTATCTCGGCGGCCGACGAGGCCCGCGCGTCGATGATATTGATCTCCCCGAAGGGATCGCCCGCCTCGTGGTGATCGATGTTGATGATGCGGCGATTCCGCCTCACGGACCCGTACTCATCGCCCAGCCGGGCGAGGCTGCTGCAATCGAGGACGACGACCGTGTCATAAGTGTTTTCGGGGACCTTATGGAGTATGGGGGCAGGCCTCGGAAGGAAGGTGTACCTGTAGGGGATGGGGTCCCTCAGATAGACGGCCGCATCCTTCCCCAGGCCGGTGAGGGCGAACGCCATGGCAAAGGCCGAGCCCAGGGCGTCTCCGTCAGGGTCGATATGGGTCGTCACGAGAAATTTTCGGCCTCCGTCCAGGGCCCCCCTAATCCTCTGAAACACCGTCCATCCTCTCAGATTCAGATTCTACCTTTTTCAACAGCTCGTCGATGCGCGCGTGCTTTTCCTGCTCCGTATCGAAAACGAAGGTCAGCTCCGGCGTGTATCTCAGCTTTATCCTGGTACCGAGCAGGTGCTTGATATAACCCTTGGCCCGCCTGAGGGCCTCGACCGTCTTGTGCTTCTCTTCCTCGCTTCCGTAGACCGAGTACAATATCTTTGCGTACTTCAGGTCTTCCGTCATCTTCACGTCGAGAATCGTGATGAAGCCGATGCCCGGGTCCTTGATCTCCTGTTGTATGATGGCTGAAATCTCCTCGCGGAGCTGGTCCTGCAACCGAAGACGTCTATACCTCATCCCCTATCACCATGATCTCGGTCGTGGACCTTATGACCTCCCCTATGTACAGGGATTCTATATACCGGGAGACGTTCTCGATGGTCGAGTTGACATGGTCCTGCTTCACGCCCACGACGGCGAAGCCCACACTGGCCTTCTGCCAGAGGTTCGTCTGGTCTATCTCCATAATCGATATATTGAACTTCCCCTTCGTCCTTTCGACTATTCTTCTCATTGCCTGTCTTTTCTCTTTGAGAGAGTGATTTTCCGGCAAGAAAATCTCCAGTCGCGAAACACCTACTACCATCTATGACCTAAAGAGTCTGCTTCTCCTGCTCTTCGACGTAGAATTCCATCCTGTCGGCCTCTTTGATGTCGTTGAAGCCCTCCAGGGAGATACCGCACTCATAGCCGGCGGTCACCTCCTTCATGTCGTCCTTGAAGCGCTTCAATGAGGAGATCTTGCCGCTGAAGAGAACCTGGTCGTTTCGCACCACCTTTGTCGTGGCGGCCCTCGTGACCTTTCCTTCCGTCACATAGCAGCCCGCGATCGTGCCTACCTTGGAAACGACAAAGATCTTTCTCACCTCCGCCGCGCCGATCTTCACCTCCACGATACGCGGCGCGAGGAGGCCTTCCATGGCCTTCCTGACATCGTCGATCATGTCGTAGATCACCGAGTAGGTCCTTATGTCGACCTTCTCCTGATCCGCGAGGGCCTGCGTCTTCGCCATGGGCTTGACGTTGAAGCCGATAATGATCGCGCCTGACGCCATCGCCAGGTTCACATCGGTCTCGGTGATCGTCCCGACGCCGTTGTGGATGATATTGATCTCGACGCTATCCGTGGAGAGCTTCTTCAGCGCCTCGCCTATGGCGTCCAGTGTCCCCCGGGCATCGCCCTTCAGGACTACGTTCAGGGTGAGCTTCGCCGCCTCGCCCATTCGCGAATAGAGCTCGTCGAGGGTGATCCGCGCGCTCTTGGCCTGCTCCTGTTCCCTTATCTTCTCCTGTCTGAACCGGGAAACCTCGCGGGCGTATCTCTCCTCGGTGGTAGCGATGTAGGGGTCGCCGGCCTGGGGCACATCGGAGAAGCCGACAACCATGACGGGCGTCGACGGGAGTGCCCTCTGTATCCTCTTGCCCTTGTCGTCGATGAGTGCCCTGACCCTGCCAAAGGTGGCCCCCGCCACGAAGGGGTCCTGGATCTTGAGCGTCCCTTCCTGGATGATAACGGTACCGAAGGGGCCGTGGCCCTTGTCGAGGCCGGACTCGATGATAATACCCTTCGCGAGCTTGTCGGGGTTTGCCTTCAGCTCGAGAAGCTCCGCCTGGAGAAGGATCAGCTCCAGGAGGTCTTCGATCCCGATCTTCTTTTTCGCCGATATCTTCGCCGTTAGCGTCGTCCCTCCCCACTCCTCGGGCTGGAGTCCAAGCTCGGTCAGCTCCTTCATGACCCTGTCGGGATTCGCGTTCGCCTTGTCGATCTTGTTGATGGCGACGATGATCGGCACCCTCGCCGCCTTCGCGTGGTCTATGGCCTCCCTTGTCTGGGGCATCACGCCGTCGTCGGCGGCGACAACGAGGACGACGATATCCGTGACTAGCGCCCCTCTCGCCCTCATCGCGGTAAAGGCCTCATGGCCCGGCGTATCGACGAAGGTGATCTCCTTTGTGTCCACCTTGGCGATATAGGCGCCGATATGCTGCGTGATTCCGCCCGCCTCCCGCTCGGCGACGTTCGTATTTCTTATCGTGTCGAGAAGGAGCGTCTTCCCGTGGTCCACGTGGCCCATGATCGTGACGACCGGCCGTCTCGGCTTTAAGTCTTCAGGGGCCTCCTCCTTCTGTTCCCCCTCCCTCGTCATGAACTCCTCCTCGACGGACATGATCCGCTCGACATCATAACCGATGTCCGCCGCGATGAGGGAGGCCGTATCGAAATCTATTGCCTGGTTGACGTTGCTGATGACTCCGAGGCGGAGGAGCTTCGCGATCACGTCGGAGGCCTTCACGCTCAACCTCTTCGCGAGTTCCCCCACCTGCACGTGGTCGGCGATTCTGACGACCTTCCTCGCGGGTCTCGCCTCGTCCCTCCTGCCGTCGTCGGTCCGCTCGTCCCTCCTGCCCCCCCTGTCCTTCCTGAAGGGGAGGGTCTTCCCCTTTTGCCGGCGGAATGCATAGAGGTCCTCTTCCTTTATGACGACCTTCCTCTTGGATACCGCCTTGCCCTTAAGTTTTGCCTCTTCGATCTCTTCTTCCTCCACCTTCTTCTGGAGGCGCTCAGCCTTCTTCTTTTTCCGCTCCTCTTCGGTCTCCTCGTCTTCAACGAGGACGAATTCCTTGTCGAGGTCCTGCCTGTAGGCCTCTTCGAGGGCCCTCGTGATCTCCTGCTTCTTTTCTTCGCCGATGCCGTCGATATCCGCCTTCACCGCCTCTTCGAGAGCTTCGGCCGCTTCCTTCGTCGCGGCCGCAGGCGCCTGGGGGGCTTCCGAGTCTGCCTCGTGCCCCTCACCCCTCTCGATAAGCTCGATCTTCTCGATCTGGGGCGCGCCTTCGGCGGCGGTCGCTTCCTCTGTCCGCTTTTCCGCCTTCACGAGTTCGATGACGGGCTCTTCAGCCGTCCTCCTGCCCCCTTCGACGACTTTCCTTACGGGCACTTCCTTCTCCGCCTCCGCAACCTCCCGGAAGCTTATCTCGGTCTCCTTCTTTACCTCGGCGGGGGGTGGAGGCTGGACCCTTCTCCTGATGACGGTGGAGGCAACCCTCTTTTCTATGACGGTCTCGCCGGAAGCGGTTGACTTCCTGCCTTCCGAAAGGGCCTCTTCCTCCCTCTCCTTTTCCTTGTCCTTTATCTTAACCCCTATGCTTTTCAGCTTCGACAAGATCTCCTCGTCCTTGATCTTATCCGTCAGGGTTGTTATCTTGATTTTCGCCATTCTCGGACCTCCCTTGCCCTTATCTTTACCCCGCGCACCGCTTTCGGCTGTGCCGTCGACAGCCCTTCACAGGACCCGGACTGCGTGGCAATCGATTCTCGCCGCCTTATGCCCGTACCCTACAGACTCTCTTCCGTCACGTGTTCTTCAGGCTCAGGCGTCTCCTCCACATCCTTGGCGGCCTCTATCTCTTCCGCAGGCTCCAACGCGGTGGCCTCGATCTCCAACGCGGCGATCTTCTCCGCGTTTTCCGCCTCGATGGCCTTCCTGGCCTGCTCGATGATCCGCCCGCAGTCCTCCACGGAGATACTCGTGATCTTGTTCAGCTCTTCAGGCGTCAGCCGGACGATATCGGCCATATCCCTCAGGTACTCGTCGAAAAGTATCCGGGCGAGGATGTCATTGATCTTGAGTCGGTTGGTCAGGTCCTCGATTACCTTGCGCGATGTCTTCTCGACCTCGGTTTCGCTCTTTATATCCGTTTTCCAGCCCGTAAGCCGGGAAGCGAGCCTCACGTTCTGGCCTTTCTTTCCGATCGCGAGGGAAAGCTGATCGTCGTGGACGATGATCTCCATGGCGTGCTCGTCCTCGTTTATATAAACCTTCGAGACCCGCGCGGGTGCAAGGGCATTGCAGACAAACTTCGCCGCGTCTTTGCTCCACGGTATGATATCGATCTTTTCCCCCCTCAGTTCCTGCACCACCGCCTGGACCCTCGACCCCTTCACCCCTACACAGGCGCCTATGGGATCGATGCTCGGGTCCTGGCTGTAGACGGATATCTTCGCCCTCTCGCCGGGCTCCCGCGCCGCGCCCACGACCCTGATGATGCCTTCCTGGATCTCGGGCACCTCAAGCTCAAAGAGCTTCACGAGAAAGGCGGGATGGGTCCGTGACAGGAGGATCGTGCAGCCCCGCTGCGTCTTCTCCACGTCGAGGATGTATCCCTTTACCCTGTCCCTCCGCTTGAATACCTCGTTCGGTATCACTTCCTTGAAGGAAAGGATGGCCTCCGTCTTTCCCAGGTTGACCACATAGTGATTCTTCTCGACCCTCTGGATCACGCCGGTGACGATCTCGCCCTTCTTGTCCTTGTACTCATTGTAGATGACGTCGCTCTCCGCGTTCCGCACCTTTTGCATGATGACCTGCTTTGCTGTCTGCGCGGCGATCCGGCCGAGGGAGGACGTGTCCATCTTGATGCCTATGCTGTCTCCCACCATGCAGTCGGGGTCGTGCTCGACCGCCTCCTCCATGGATATCTCCAGGTCCGGGTCCTCAACGTCTTCAACAACGGTCTTGAACCGGAATATCTCTATCTCCCCGACCTCGGGGTTGTATCGGGCTTCCAGGTCCAGATGATTCCCAAATCTCTTTTTGGACGCCGACAGGACAGCCTCTTCGAGCGTCTCTATGATGATGTTCTTGGGAATCCCCTTTTCCTTTCCCACCTGCTCGATGACATAATTCAAATCAAAATACATTGTCGTTCCCCTTTATACCTCAAATTCGAGATGTGCTTTCTTTATAACAAGCAACGGGATCCTGTAAATGTCCCTCTCTTCCCGAACCTCCACGTCGTCTTCGTTCACCGCGACGATCTCCCCCCTGAACTCATTTTTCCCTTCAACGGCGGACCTCGTGACGATCCGGCACATCTTTCCCTTGGAGCGCTCGAAATCCCCCTTTTTTTTAAGCTCTCTCGTTAAGCCGGGGGAGGAAACTTCCAGGACGTAGGGGTGGTCTATCATGTCTTCTACATCAAGCAGCCGATTGAGTTCCCTGCTGACCCGCTCGCAATCCGCTATGGTCACCCCTCCTTCTTTATCTATGAAGATCCTCAGGAGCCACCGTTTGCCGGATGGCTGAAACTCAACGTCTACAAGCTCAAGCGCTAACTCGTGAAGGATAGGCTCAACGGCCTGAATTACTCTCCTGATGATCTCTGCAGAGGTGTCATTCATGTCCTTAAAGCAAAAAAGCGGGATAAACCCACTTTTAAACATGACAGTGTAGCATATTCCCATTGTAATTTCAATAAGAAGGTTTTACCCGGGGCGCGGGGAGGGGCCTCACGACCCGCGCGCACCGTGTCCGGATCGCGTGGGCTAATGGCCGATCGGCGAGGCGCGGAAAGGCCAAATGTACTGGATGTACATGACCTTTTCGCAACGAAGCGGGCGGACAAAAAGACGAGCCAGATGGCCCATTTATTTTCTGACGAGCCCTAAGGTGGAGGTGAAGGTGGAAGATCACCTGGCCCGCCCCCCGCTCCACGTTAAAGACGAGCTTGTAGCCTGTGCGGGCGACTGACGCTCGGCTCGCGATCTCCGGCGCCTTCATGACGAGGGCGGCCACGGTGTCCCTGTCGGCCACGGTGAGGTCATTGATGCTCCTGATGTGCCTGCGCGGTACGAGGAGCAGATGGACGGGGGCATGGGGGTGGATGTCCTTGAAAACGACGAGCGTCTCGTCCTCATAAACGATCTCGGCATCCTTTTTCCCTTCGACGATCTGGCAGAAAAGACACCCCTCCACGGCACCCCCACGGCGAAAAGGCCGGCCAATCCCCGTTGCCTTACAGGGCGTCTTTAGCCTTCCTGATAAGCTCCATGAAGTCCTCAAGCCGTTCGGGTTGGACGGTCACGCCCTTCTTGGTCGGTTTCCACTCACCATCGTTGTTCTCGAAATAGATTCTCAGATCGACGTACTTCCGCCCCTTGTACTCCTCGGTGCTGATCCTGAGCACCTCGGTCTCGCCCCTCTCGATCTCGCCGATAATCATAGATGCCCCTCCATTACGCGATTCGTCGCTCCCTAAGAAGATAGGGCGTCGACAGGCGAACTTCAATGGCCGACCCGACCCGTCCAGCCTCGATGTCGTCTTTCCGGCCCGGCGCGGCCGGCAGACCCGTTCACTTCCTGATGATCTCGACGATCCGCCAGGGCCCCTGATCGGTCCTCGCCATCCTGAACCGTATGTCCGACTTTCCCCTTGGCACCACCATCGCGGTGTCTCCCTCGACGGTGATAGTCAGGTACCAGACGCTCGCCCTCCTGATGTCCCGAAAATAGCCTGCCTCGTCGGACGAGGCGATTGCCGCTTCGAGCTGCCTTCGGGCGAGGTCCTTGATCCCCGGCATGATAAACGTTGCCGCCTGAGCGCCCACCCTGATGCCGAGCGCCTTGAGCGGATCATCCGCCTTTGCCTGGTATTTCAGAAAAATGTCCCGTGCGAGGCAGTCGACGATGCTGTCCACGTCGATATAGCGCATGGCCCTGGCCGAGTCATGATCGAGCAGGGCCGTCCTCAATTCGGCGAGCGACCGCCGAGGCGTATCGGCAAGGGTGCATCCGAGGGACGCGCACACCCAGGCAATGAAGAGGAAAAGAAGGAGGATCGTCCGTCCTGGCCGTTTCATCGTACCTTTATACCACGGTTAATGGAGGCGGTTCAACTAATACCGGGGCTAGCGTCGCCCCCTCCGGCAGCAAAGCTGCCGGAGCCTCCCCCTCATAAAAAGGATGGACCGTAGGCAAAAAACACCTCGTTGGCTAGCGTCGCCCCCTCTCTCGTGCCACCTGTTCTTGCCGGGCACCCGCAGCCGCACAGTCGTAATGAGAGGTAAAGCCTATGTCTGCGGGTGGCGCACCCCCTCATAAAAAGGAAGGACCGGCGGCGAAAAAAGGCGGCCGTCGGGATAGCGTCGCCCCCTCCGGCAGCAAAGCCACGACCCGCTTCGAGACTCGGTATAAATGGCGGGCGGCGCTTTCGTTCATCCGGGAATTGCCGTCACGGGGCGTGCTTAGGACACCTCATATGTGGTAAAATGCTCAGATTCAGTCCGCGTCCTTATTTATGGAGCCTCGGCCATGAAACCGCTCACCCTTGTCGTCCAATATGTCCCTGGACCTCTTTTCGAAAAGGCCGTCTCCGCCCTCGGGGCGTCCGACCTCGTCGAGGCGCTCGTCGTGGTGGGTGGCGAGGCGCGCCAGGGCATGGCCGGCGCCCGTCTTATCCCGGCCGAATCCCTTCTGGCCGGCCGGACCCTCGGGCGCCTCATGGAGAATATACGGACGCCTTATCTCCTCCTCGTGCCCGGCGTCATGCCCCAATCGGTCGAGGCCGGGACGCTCGGGCGCCTCGTGGAAGTGGCGGCATCGACGGGCTCGGGGCTCGTCTACCCCGATTACGACGAGGCGGGGGGCGGGCAGACGGGGAGCCTTCATCCGCTCGTCGACTATCAGCCGGGGAGCGTGCGGGACGATTTCGACTTCGGGGCGATGATGCTCTTTTCCGTATCCGCCGTCCGGGATGCCCAAAAGAGGCATGGCGCGGTCCCGGACGTGGAGTTTGCCGGCCTCTACGATCTGCGCCTCAAGGTCTCCATCGATCATGGGGTGCTCCATCTGCCGGAATCCCTCTATACGATGCCGCCGGCGTCGGATGACGCGGCAGGCGGGGGGCGCCTCTTTGCCTACCTCGACCCCCGGAACGAAGCCGTCCAGAGGGAGATGGAGCAGGTCTTCACGGATTACCTGAAGAAGATCGGCGCCTATGTGCCTGGCCATCGTCTGAGGGGGTTCGAATCCCCTCAGACGGGGTTTCCCGTCGAGGCCTCCGTGATCATTCCCGTCAGGAACCGAAAGGGGACGGTCGCCGACGCGGTGCAGAGCGCCCTGGCGCAGGAGACGGATTTCCCCTTCAACGTGATCGCCGTCGACAACCACTCGACCGACGGGACAACGGAAGTGCTCCGGGCGATAGCCTCACGCACGGGGGCGCTCGAACACATCATACCGGAAAGGCGGGACCTCGCTATCGGCGGCTGCTGGAACGAGGCGCTCAATAGCAGGCGCTGCGGGCGCTACGCGGTGCAGCTCGATTCGGACGACCTCTACAGCGGCGCCCACGTGCTTACGCGCATCGTCGATAAGCTCCGCCAGGGCTACGCCATGGTGATAGGCTCCTACACCCTCGTCGATTTCACCCTCGTCGAGCGTCCGCCGGGGCTCATCGACCACCGGGAATGGACCGACCTGAACGGTCACAACAATGCGCTCCGCATCAACGGACTCGGTGCGCCTCGCGCCTTCTCCACCGCCCTCATGCGGGAGGCGGGCTTCCTCGATGTGAGCTACGGCGAGGATTACGCGGCTTCCTTAAGGGTGTGCAGGGAATACAGGATCGGGAGGATTTACGAAAGCCTCTATCTGTGCAGGCGCTGGGCGGGCAACACGGACGCCGCCCTCGATATCGAGCCGGCAAACCGGAATAACGCCTTCAAGGACCGGATCAGGACGGATGAAATCCGCGCAAGGCGCCGCATGATGGGGGAGGGATAGGGCAGGACGCATGGGAACGGAAACCGACGGCCTTCGGGGCAACAGGATTTACGCCTCCCTCGATAAGACCGCTTCCCAGAAGCCCCTTCCCGCGCTCTGCCTCGACCTCCTCGCGGAACAGAAGAGGACATGGCCCGCGTGCGGCCGGGGCTATGAGTCGCTAAAGGAAGTGAGGGAACGGGAGATCCCCTGCAACGGCTTTTCCGTCCGCGTCCAGCACAACCCCGGAAGGATCACAAGCACCCTGGCCGATGTGGGAGAGAAGGCCGTGCGGGGGCGGGCCTGTTTTCTTTGCCCCGACGGCCTGCCCGAAGGGCAGAAGGGCATCCTCTATCGCGACGACTACCTCATCCTCTGCAACCCCATGCCCGTATTCCCCGCCCACTTCACCATATCCCACCTGCGCCACCTCCCCCAGGGCGTGGACGGGGCAGTCACGACCCTTCTTCGGCTCATGGCCGACCTTGGACCCTCCTTCCGGGTCCTCTACAACGGACCGAGATGCGGTGCTTCGGCCCCCGATCATCTCCACTTTCAGGCCGTGCCGGCGGGCCTTATGCCCATCGAGGGGGAGATCTCCGCGGAAAAAAGGGACTTCGCACGAAAGATCAACGGCGTTTTCGTGTGGCGGGTGAAGGACGTGGCCAGACAGGTCGTCATCCTGGACGGGCCCGATCCGGATGCGCTGGGGGATGTCTTCCAAGGTTTCGTTAAGGCCCTGAAGGGCGTGCTCCTCGTGAGCGAGGAGCCCATGATGAACCTTATCTGTCTCAGGGCCGGGGATTGCTATGCCATCCTGGTCTTCCCGCGGGCCAAGCACCGCCCCGACGCCTTTTATGGAAAGGGGGGTGAGCGCCTCGCCGTGAGCCCGGCGGTCGTCGAGATGGGGGGCGTTATCGTCTCACCCATGGAGAGGGATTTTGAGCGGCTCGACCGCGCCCGTATAGAGGGGATATTCCATGAGGTGTCGCCCGATGCGGGGACGGTGGAAGAGGCTATCCGGGCCATGGGGTAGGGAATTGCAAGGCACTACGAGCTGGCGCGGAGATTCGAGGCCTTGGCCGATCGGCGAGGCGCGGAAAGGCCAAATGTACTGGATGTACATGACCTTTTCGCAACGAAGCGGGCGGACAAAAGGACGAGCCAGATGGCCCATTTATTTTCTGACGAGCCCTTATCCCGGAGTGACGCCGTAGAACGCCCCCTGGCTCACGCTCGCCACGATCACGTGGCTTAATCCCGCAAGGCGCAAGATATGGCGGGCAAGCTCCGGCACCAATTCGTGCCTCGGGCAGGCGTCATACTTATTCAGGACAATAACGGCCTTGTCCCTCTCGACACCCTTCAGGAGGCTATCGCCCTCGAAAAACCTTAAGAAAACGGGGATCGTGATCTCCCCATCAGGCGGCAGACCCGAGGCCTCGGCAAAGAGCCTCCACCTGAAGACGCGCTCCTCGATAGTGCCGCCCAGGGCGTCGAGGCCGGCAACCACTACCGTGCGGTCGGAAAACCGCGGGATCACGGGCTCGTACGATGCAGGATGCTTCAAGGGCAATCCCTTCGCCCCGTCCGCCTCGACGAGTACTAGATCGTAATCCCTTCCCAGCGCCCTCACCTCATCGGGCGCGAGGCCGGTCAGCTTTCCCTGATCGATTGTCTTGCCCACCCGGACGAATCGCCGCGTCGGCGCGCCTTTTTTTTGGCTCAGGCCCTCGAAGGTCGCGCACGGCTCCCTGGCCCATATCCTGGTGGTGGTCGTGATCGCCACGCGTTTTCCGTCGCGGGCGGCCGCCTGTCCGAGATACTCGGCGAGCGACGTTTTTCCGCCGGCGCCGACGAAGCTGATGAATTTCTCGCTGGTCAGGGACGGGAGCGGATCGATCCTTATCACGACGCCACAAAGAGCATCTGCTTGACGCCCTTCACGACGGCCCTTGCCGGGGCCTCGTCCGTCTCCCTCACGAAGAGGGTCGCGTAGCCTTTCTGGAGTATGAAGAGACCGTCATAGGCCGTATCCTTGTGTTCCTTCATGACGTACTCTATCGATTCTTTTTCGAGGGCGGCCTTGAGCACGTCCATCTCAAAGATGCTCTCGACGGTATGGATCCTGGTCCACCTATTTGAAGTCATCTTCCTTCGACGTGGCGGGCGTGGACGCAACCCTGTCGACCGGACCGACCCAAATCTCGACGTGGGTGGTGAAGGGGCTCCTCGTTGCCCTGATATTTGAGGCCCGATCGTCCTTGATGAAATTCAGGATCGTGTCGCCATACTGGTACCTGTTGACGAAGCGCCAGCCGTTCTTGGTCATGTTGATCCTGAAGTAATTCTCCAGAGAGGCGAGATCGACGTTTCCGGAAAGCACGAGAACGCCCGCCTTCACGCTTGGCGTTTCATAGATGAAGGTCTTGTCCCTTTCAAGGGTAAGCTCCTTTGGTACCGGGATATCGGGAAACGTATACAAGACGACGTTAGGGGCGTCCTTCTTCGGTGTCGCCCCCTCGTCGCGGACCGTCGATTTCTCAAAAGCCGTACATCCCCCCGTGAAAAGCATTATTGCCACTAAGACAGCAATTCCCTTCTTCATACCTTCCCTCCGTTTTTTCTCTCCAAGTACGCATAGGCGCTGTGGTTGTGGATGCTCTCGAAGTTCTCCGCCTCTATGACAAAGTGGGTGACATTCGACTCGCTGTCCAGCCTTTCCGCGATGTCCCTCGCCACGTCTTCCACGAACTTCGGGTTCTGGAAGGCCTTTTCCGTGACGAACTTCTCGTCCTGCCTCTTGAGGACCGAGTAAACGT
Source organism: Syntrophorhabdales bacterium (assembly GCA_050011095.1). Taxonomy (GTDB): domain Bacteria; phylum Desulfobacterota; class Syntrophorhabdia; order Syntrophorhabdales; family WCHB1-27; genus JBEKJU01. Next base: position 3,081 of record JBEKJU010000189.1, on the reverse strand, counting down.
CGCAGCTCGAACAGCCCTCGATGAGGGCGATCAGGTCCTCTATCCAGAAGAAGCGCTTGAACTGCACCGCCACGGTCACGACGCCTCTCTGGTTATGGGCCCCGTAATCGCTTATCTCCTTCGAGCAGGGGCAGAGGGTCGTCACGGGGACCGATACGGAAACGGTGAAGTCCTTCATCTCGTTCTGCCTGTCGACGTGGCCCGCGAAGCCGCACATGTACTCCAGATAACCCGGCGTGCCCGATATGGGCGCATCCTTCTTGATGAAGTACGGGAAGCGCACCTCCATGTGCGCCGTCTCGGCGTTCAGTCTTTGCTTCATCTCGCGGAGGACCGCGGGGAAGTCCCTCATGTTCATCATATTCTTATGGGCGTGCAGGATCTCGACGAACCTGCTCATGTGGGTGCCCTTGTAGTCACGGGGAAGGCTCACGTACATGCTGATCTCGGCAATGGTGTGCTGGGTGCCGTTTCTCTTATCGAGGACGACTATCGGATACTTCACGTTCTTGACGCCCACCTTGTCTATGTCGATGTTCCTCGAATCGTACATGCTCTGGACGTCCTTCATCCGGGTCTAACCTCTGTATGCCGCATAGGCGTTATCCGATTCCCACACCCTCACCTCTTTCACCGTGACGGCCTTTCCGCGGACGAGTTCCGCGAGACGGTCATGTATGTAGAACGCGAGGTACTCGGACGAGCTCGCCCTGTCTTTGAAGAAGGGGATGTCGTTGATGTATTTGTGATCGAGGTCGGCGACCACTTCCCGGAGATGGGCCTTAAGGATGGCGAAATCGATGAGCATTCCCTCGTCGCCTATCTGCTCGCCCTCGAAGAGGGCCTCCACCCTGAAGTTGTGTCCGTGGAGGGCTTCGCACTTTCCGTGGTACAATTCGAGCCTGTGGGCGGCGGCAAAAGTTTCTCTAACAAAAAGGGTAAACATTGCAATAATTTATATTTTGCCAGGCCTATTGTCAACATGGATGATCGGGTTCGTTGATGGGCCATCATAATAGTTGTAAATGACGCCTTTATTTATTAAACTAAGGCATGTTTATCACCGACGGCGTATCGAACTATGACAGGGTTTGCGAGGACTTGCTCGCCCTCGTGGAGAAGACGGGGGCTTCCGCGAATGCGCCGCTCCTCGGTGGGCGCGTCACGGTTACGGATGCCCTTATCCCCGTTTTCGGCGAGGAGTGCGCGGTCCGGCGCGACGGCGTATACAAGGACGAAAGGCGGCTCGATACCATCGGCTCGATCCTTGTCGTGCGCTACCTCCTTCAGGCAGGGACCGAGCCTTTGGCCCATAGCTGGCTGCCTTACAGGGATCTGAAGGACGGCGCCCAGTTCTCCTCCTACATCAAGGCCAACATAGAGGACAAGATAGCCCTGTCATTCTCGGGAAAACGCGATGTCTTGGAGGAGCGACTCACGGCGCTCGGCGCCGAGGCCTATGCGGGGGGAGAGATGCCGGGCGATCTGGTGCGCGTGGTCCATCCCCTGCCGAAGGTGCCCGTGCTCTGTCTTTTCTGGGAGGCCGACGAGGAGTTCCCCCCTTCTTTCCAGTTTCTTTTCGATTCATCCGCCCCTTCCTACCTGGATTTGGAGTCGCTCGCCGTCGTGCTGGAATATATCTATCTCAAGGTAGCCGGGGAAGGATGACAAAGGTCCTCATCATCGACGACGAAAAGGGCATCCTCGACAGCCTCTCCTCGATCCTGGTCGACGAGGGCTTCGTCGTCTCAACCGCGAAAGACGGCAAAGAGGGCCTGGCCATATTCAAGAAAGAGAAGCCCCGGATCGTCCTTCTCGATATATGGATGCCCGAGATGGACGGTCTTGAGGTATTGAAGCTGATACGGGAGAACGATCCGGAGGCGGTCGTCATCGTGATTTCCGGTCACGGCACCATCTCGACCGCTGTCGAGGCCGTGAAGATGGGGGCCACGGACTTTCTCGAAAAGCCCCTCTCCATCGATAAGGTGCTCGAAGTCATTTCGAGGGGACTCGCAGGCAAGGGGAACGGGAAAGAGAAGGCGGGAGACGACGTGCGGATCGAGATCCGGAGCGGCCCCGAGGCGTGCAGGCAGAGGACCATCGGGAAAAGCGTCGTGGTCTACGGCATGGGTCTCTTTTCCGGTGTAAAGACGGGCATGATCCTCCTGCCCATGCCGGCCGACACGGGCGTCATCTTCGAGCAGGTCCCGGAGGGCGAGCGCATTCCCGCCTTCGTCGACTATGTCTATTCCTCGGGAAACGCATCCTCCCTAAGAGGGAGGCACTGCACGATACGGACCGTCGAGCACCTCCTCGCCACGTGCCATATGTACGGCATCACGAACCTCCTGGTGAAGATAAGCGACGAGGTGCCCATCTTCGACGGCTCGGCGCAGGAGATCTGCGCCAAGATAGAAGAGGCGGGCATTATCGAGCAGAAGCAGGGCATAGAGCCGCTCGTCATAAAGGAGAAGGTGACCTTGCGGAATCTGCCCGAGGGCAAGCATCTTTCCATAGAACCGGCCGGGGGGTTGGAGATCGACTACACCCTCGACCAGCCGCGGCCCATCGGCCTCCAGAGGTACGTGTTCACGGGCGGGAAGAACGCCTTTTTGCGGGAGATCGCCCCTGCCCGCACGTTTGGCTCCATCAAGGACTTCGAACGGCTCGAAAAGATGGGGCTCGCGGCGGGCAGTCGCGCGAGCAGTCTCATGAACAATGTGATCCTCCTCAACAATGACGAGGTCATCAATACAAAATTGAGGTTCGACGATGAATTCGTGCGGCACAAGGTCCTCGACGTGATCGGAGACCTCTACCTCATCGCCCGTCCCGTCATCGGCAAGGTGGTCGCGCGCCAGAGCGGGCACCTGGAGAATATCGCCCTCGTAAAAGAGCTGAAGCAAGGCCTCCGCCGTTAGCGACGGAAAGCGCTCCCCTTGCGCTCCCCCTGTCCGCCAGGGCAAACGCATTTGGAAATCATCCACATATAGAGGCTAAGTAGCTTAAATACCTGATGATTTATATTTCTAGACTTCTATGGATAGGTGTGCTATCTACCTGACATCATTGATTTTA
>JBEKJU010000188.1:0-7217 GCA_050011095.1 Syntrophorhabdales bacterium | reverse complement strand
TGTCAATAAAAATAATCCCTCTCCCTACGATCCGCAAGCAAGGGGGCGGCGCGGGACCGGGGCGGACGCGTGGCGCGGGATGGGAGGGCGGGATGGGCCGGGAACAGAGCCGAAACGTTGACATCAGCGGCAAAGTGTGAAAAAATTGAATATGGAAGAGATCATCACCTCTATTGCCCGCGGCACGCAACTCGAAGAAGCGGTCGTAAGGACCATGGGGCTTCCCAAAGGGCAGCAGGAGGCGCTCGTGGAGGCAATCGGCGGCATCAAGAGCGAGAACGCGGCCCGATTCCTTAGCCTCCTCTATCCCCGGCTTTCAGACAAAAGCCTTCAGAAACTGGTCAAGAGGGCACTTTTCCGGCTTAAAACCCAGGGCATACGAGTGGAAGAACCGAGGGCGCCAGGCGAGTCCGTCCTGAAAAAGGTCGAGGCCAGCCGGGAGGCGCGGGCGTTTCTCTCGAACTATGACAATGAGCAGACGAGGGTGGCCATAGTTGCCTTCGAGATGAAGAAAAATCAGTTCCTTTTCAGCCATGCCATAGTCCGTTTTTCCCATGGCCTCGTGGAACTGAAGAGCCTCCCGGTCGCCAGGGCCGATCTCGAAGGCATTCTTGGGGACTATTTTGCGCGGACCAGGCCGCCCATGGTGCTCCCGCAGGTATCTGCCCCTTACGCGGCCTATGTGGTGGAAGAGGCATCCAACCTGTCGGGGAAAGAGATAGAGGAGGCCCGGAGCCTCCATCACATTGTTGGAGCGGTAAAGGACCACGTCAGAAGGCCCGACGATATCTATCTCCTCGCGGCGGATACGGCCGTGGCGCCTTCGTGGGAGTCCGTCCTCGCCCATGAGATATTTCAACCCTTCGTGCTCGACTGGCCGGGCATGGAAGAAGACCGGAAAAGGCTCGACGACGTCGTAAACCCGGCCATCGTCCTGCCGCCCTATGTTGTGGAGGAAAGAAGGCAGACATTTCTATCCGACCTCGCCGAGAACGAAAGGGTCGCGCCGAAACTGGCCCCTTTCAGGAGAATGCTCGAGGATTACGCCTACCTCTTATACTCTCTCAAGGACTTCGATAATTATAAGGGGCTCGTTGACCAGCTCAGAGATCAGGCGGCGGTGAGAAAGGCCTTTTTGCATTTCGTCATGAAGGCCTTCGAGAAGCGGGAGGCGAAGGAAGACCGGCCGCAGCCGGGTGTCATCGTCGACCCTTATTCGCTCGGAAGGAAATAGCAGTCTCCTTAGAGCGGCCATGCACGCCCGCTATACAGTAAAAGACAGCTTCTACAAAAGGGCCAAGAGGGAAGGATACCGGGCGAGGAGCGCCTACAAGCTCGAAGAGATAGAACGGCGATTCGCCATAATCAAAAAAGGCGACAAGGTGCTCGATCTGGGGTCCGCACCCGGCAGCTGGCTCCAGGTCGAGTCGATGCTCGTGGGAGACAGAGGGCTCGTCGTCGGTCTCGACATCCTTCCCGTGGCGCCCCTGCCCGCCGCGAACGTGGTGGTGCGGAAGGCCGACATCAGGGAGGTGGATGCGCGGGACCTGCTTCGGGAGACTGACGGTGCCGCCTTCGATGTGGTCACCTCTGATATCGCCCCTAATCTCTCCGGGACACGGGAGGTCGACGATGCGCGGATACTCGATCTTGCCACGGCGGTACTCGGGGCCGTGGACGGGGTTCTACGGCAGGGCGGGAACTTCCTCATCAAGCTCTTCTTCAGCCCTGAATTCGCGGATATGACCTCCGCCCTCACGACACGCTTTTCACGCGTCACCACCTTTAAGCCGAAGGCCTCGCGCGGGGTCAGCTCCGAGGTATACCTCATCTGCACGGGCAGGCGATAGACAGGACCGGTTGAGCTTTCCAGGGACCGATTGACTTTACGTCTCTTATCTGGTTAAATAGAAATCATTTCTATTTAAGGTGCAGGGTCCGGCGTGCAGGACAGAATCGATGGGGTGCTCAGAAGGCTGAAACTGAAGGTGACCCCGAGGAGGCGGGCAGTGCTCGAAGTCCTGGCGGCCGAACCGACCTTTCTGAGTCCCGAGGAGATATGGAAAAAGGTGAGGGACCGCGTCGCCAAGGTGGGCCTTCCAACGGTATACCGCATCCTGGACGAGCTTGCCTGCGGCGGGGCGGTCGCGCGGGTGATCCACCAGAACCGCCAGCTCTACTATTATTTCTGCGGGAACACGCGTCACCACCACCATTTCATCTGTCTGGCCTGCCACAGGGTCGAAGATGTCGACCTGTGTCTCGCCGACGCCCTGGAGCGGGAGGTGTCGGAGCGGATCAGGGGCACCCTTTTCTCGCATATCCTCCAGCTTCAGGGTCTCTGCCACGAATGCCGCCACAAGGGTGAAGAAAAATGAAGAAGACGGCTTTCGTCCTCTCCTGCCTGCTATTGCTGGCATCGGCCGCCCTTTTCTCGTGCCGTCCTTCTGAAGAGCCATCCGGCGAGCGGTCGGCCCTCCAGGTGGTGACGACCCTTTTCCCCCTCTACGATTTCGCCCGGAACGTGGGCGGCGACAAGGCGGTGGTGACCCTACTCCTTCCGCCAGGTGTGGAGCCCCACGGCTTTGAGCCGAAGCCGGGGGACATACTGCGGATAAACAAGGCAGACATCTTCGTCTATACGGGCGATTTCATGGAGCCCTGGGCCACGTCCGTCATCAAGGGGGCGGAACGGCGCGATCTCGTCGTGGTTGACTCAAGCGCCGGCGCCATGCTACGGCAGGAAACGGGGGACCACGGCCCATCCGGGGAGAAAACGCCTGCAACCCTCCGGACGGGCGGCCGCCAGGAGCCTGTTGATCCCCACATCTGGCTGGACCTTGACAACGCGCAGATCATGGTCGATAACATCGTTGCGGGGTTCGTGCGGAAGGACCCCCGGAACAGGCCCTTCTACGAAAAGAATGCAACGGCGTACAAGGCGAAATTGCGCGACCTCGACGAGCGGTTCAGGAAGGACCTTTCCTCCTGCGAGACGAGGCTCTTCGTGCACGGCGGCCACTATGCCTTCAACTATCTTGCCCGCAGGTACAACCTGAGCTATGTCTCCGTGTACGGTTTTTCCCCCGACGCGGAGCCGAGCCCCCGGCATCTCGCGGAGATCGTCCACAGGGTCAGGCAAGACAGGATACGGTATGTCTTTTACGAGGAACTCATCCAGCCGAGGGTAGCGGAAACCATCGCGCGGGAGACGGGGGCTCGTCTGCTGCCGCTCAACGGCGGCCACAACGTGACCAAATCGGAGATGGAAAGTGGCGTGACCTTCATTTCCCTCCTTGAGAATGACCTCGATAACCTGCGAACGGGCCTCCAATGCCGGTAGAGGTCGTTTCCGTGCGGGACCTGACGTTTTCGTACGAAGCCAGGGATGTCCTGACGAATATCTCCTTTTCTGTCGAAGCGGGCGATTATGTGGGCCTCGTGGGGCCGAACGGGTCCGGCAAGAGCACCCTCATCCGTCTGATCCTCGGCCTTGAAACGCCCGGTTCGGGCGCCGTCTCCCTTTTCGGCCGGACCCCGTCACAGCTCAGGGAGTGGCAAAAGGTAGGATATCTGCCGCAAAAGAACGCCGCGTTGAACCGGTTTTTTCCCGCGACCGTGAAAGAGATCGTGGCGCTCGGACTTGTCCCGAAAAGGAAGGGCTCCCCGGCGAGGGACAACCAGAAGGCGCTGCGCAGGGCGCTCGAACTCATGGATATCGTCGATATACGGGACAGATTGATAGGTGAGCTTTCAGGCGGTCAGCAGCAGCGGGTGCTCCTGGCGAGGGCGCTGGTCAAGAGACCGGAACTCCTAATCCTTGACGAACCGACGATAGCGGTCGACCCCGAAATAAGGGAACGGTTCCTCGCCCTTCTCACGGAGGTCAACCAGAAGGAGCAGGTGACGGTGCTTTTGGTGACCCATGATACGGCCAGCATCGGCAAGTACGCAAAAAAGCTTCTCTATCTGGACAGGGAGATAATCTTTTACGGGGGGTTCGATGAGTTCTGTATCTCCTCCGAGATGACGAAGCTCTTCGGCGCATTTACCCAGCACCTCATATGCCACAGGCATGATGAGTAGACCGCCCTCACGGGCACAGGGATGGGGCGAAGACAGGCGACCCGGCATGGGTCCCGACAGGTGAGGTGTCACGATGGGCGTGCTGCAGATCTTTGACTATACATTCATCCTCCGCGCCTTAATAGCCGGCTCCTTTATCGCCCTTCTCTGCGCGAATCTCGGGGTCCTCCTCGTGCTCAGGCGCCTCTCCCTGATCGGGGACGGGCTTGCCCACGTCACCTTCGGGAGCGTCGCCCTCGGGCTGCTCCTCAAGGTGCAACCGATCTACGTCTCCATGCCCGTCGTCGCACTCAGCTCACTCGCTATACTTAAGCTGACCGAGAAGGCCCGTCTTTACAGCGACGCCGCGATAGGGATCGTTTCCGCCGTTGGTGTTTCCGCGGGCGTGATGCTGGCCGGTATCGCCTCGGGCTTCAATGTCGATCTCTTCAGCTACCTCTTCGGCAACATACTGTCTATAACAAGCGGGGAAGTGGCGATGTCGGTCGTGCTGTCGCTCGTCGTGCTCTCCGTGATCGCCCTCCGGTACCGAGTGCTCCTCTCCCTCTCGTTCGACGAAGAGTTTGCCCGGACATCGGGTATCGCCACGGACCGCCTCAAGTCCCTCCTCGCGGTCCTGACCGCCGTGACGGTCGTCCTCGCCATGAAGCTCGTGGGAATCATGCTGACCTCGGCCCTTCTCATCATCCCCGCGGTGAGCGCCTTTCAAATCGCGAGGAGCTTCAGGGGCACTCTGCTCTTCGCCGCGTCCACCGCCGTCCTTTCCGTGTGGATCGGCATCTTCCTCTCCTTCCTCATGGACGTGCCGACGGGGGCGACCATCGTGCTCCTCAACTTCGCGTTTTTCCTGGTTCTCTACGCGTTCAAGGCGCTGCCTGCCTTCCTTTCCCCTCGACGATAAGGGTGTACTCGCCCCTCGGCTCCTCCCCTTCGACCTCTTCGAGCACCTCCTCGATATGACCCCGCATGACCTCCTCGTGGAGCTTCGTGATCTCCCTGCACAGGACGACCCTCCTCTCCGGCGCCTCTTCCTTGATCAAACCGATGGTTTCCACTATCCTCCGGGGTGACTCGAAGAGCACCACCGGGAATGGGCCCGAAAGGACCTCCCGGAGCACCTTTTTCTTTTTCCCCTTCTTTAGGGGCAGGAAGCCGTAAAAAAGGAACCTGTCAGGGGAGAGGCCCGATATGGAGAGGGCCGCAAGGGCCGCGCAAGGACCGGGGACGGCCTGCACCTCGATGCCCGCATCCAGGGCCCCCCGCACCACGACGTCACCGGGGTCCGAGATACAGGGGGTGCCGGCGGCGGTAATGAGGGCCGCCTTCTTCCCCCTCGACAGCTGTTCGACGACCGTCCTGGCCCTCCTTCCTTCGTTATAGCTGTTGATCGTGATGATCGGTTTCCGGATGTCGAGGTGGCTCAGAAGCTTGAGTGCCCTCTCGCGATCTTCGGCAATGACGAAATCGACCTCCTTGAGCACATCTATGGCCCTCAAGGTGATGTCTTTCAGGTTCCCTATCGGTGTAGCGACGACAAATAGAACGGCCTTCTCCTCCATGTGCCGGCATCCTCCGCAAGCGACACATATCATACTGCGAGCGAGTTGCCCGGGGCAAGACCTCGTGCCCGAGGTCGGCATCGGTCCGCAAAAGAGGGGCATGCATCCGGCGCATGCGGGATTCGCCATGGGAGGGCGCGAGGCCCGTGCAGACGCATCCGGCAAATTGCGCTTCCCCCTTTTCGGTCTTATCCTTTTTCTGTGGGAGCGCCTCCTCCTCGAGAGGAGGGGTTTGCCAATTTCAAGAATCTCCCCGAGGGGTGTACCGACGGGGAATGCGTCGGAACGGAGGCGCCCCTCCCCAAAAGAACGACTCTGCGTAAGGGAAAGGGTACGCGGCCCCATGGCGCCAAACCTCGAAAGGGGGCAAAATATGGGCAAAAAGCTTGACAATTACCGATTATTTTACGACAATAAGGGCAGTATGGTCAGGATACAGGTCTGGGTACCCTTTCTTCTTGCCGCCTTGATCGCAGCGCCGCTTCCCTGCATTGCGGCTGTTTACACCAGCGTGGACGAGCAGGGGGTCGTCCACTTCACGAACATCAGGCCCGCTGGCAAGGGGGGGTATCGCGTGCTCTTCGGAGACCGTGGCGGAGACGAACCCGGACGTGGTTCGGTTGCGGCCCTCAGCAAGAACACCTACGACCACCTTATCAGACGCCATTCACGGGCGAACGGCCTCGACTATCGCCTGGTGAAGGCCGTGATGATAGCCGAATCGAACGGGAACCCCCTGGCGGTTTCACATAAAGGCGCCCAGGGGCTGATGCAGATCATGCCGGATACGGCACTCGAGCTGGACCTTCGTAACCCCTTCGACCCGGAGGAAAACATCCAGGCCGGAACCAAATATTTACGATTCCTCAAAGACCTCTTCAAAGGGAATCTTGAGCTTATTCTGGCCGCATACAATGCCGGACCGCAGAAGGTCCTGGAGAACATGGCTGTCCCTCAAATAAGCGAGACGATCAACTACGTCAACAGGGTCAAAGTCTACTACAGCAAAATAAAAGACTCCCCATGAAGAGCCGGGATGAAAAAACGTCTGTCTGGACACTTCCGAACAGGCTAAGTCTAGTAAGGATACTTTTCATACCGGCAATAATCTACCTCATATCGACCCAGAGCGAGCGGCTCCGCTTTGCATCGTGCGTTCTCTTCATTATAGCGGGTATCACCGACGGCCTCGACGGGCTTATCGCGCGGCGCCTGAGTATGAAGACGAAGCTCGGCGTCTACCTCGACCCCATTGCCGACAAGCTTCTCATATCGACTGTGCTCATCACCCTTTCGTATTACCGGCTCGTCCCTTTATGGGTCACGATCGTGATGGTGAGCCGTGAATTTCTCGTAAACGGATTGAGATCGTTTTACGCTGGAGAGGGCGTCATGTTCTATTCGTCTTTCACGGGAAAGACGAAGACCACCCTTCAGATCGTGGGCATCGCGTTCGTCCTCTTCAGCCCGTCCTTTCACACGATAGGCCTTGCCGTCATCTATGCCGCCCTCTTTTTCAGCCTCTTTTCCGCCTATAACTATATCTGCGCAATTTTCAGATCCGAGGCGACG
>JBEKJU010000187.1:0-7222 GCA_050011095.1 Syntrophorhabdales bacterium | reverse complement strand
CAAAGGCCGCCACGAGGGCCGCGGCAAAGATGATGACGAGGGGAAGGATGAGCGAGCACTTCCGCCTTTTCAGGATCGCCATGTAATCGCTCAGGGTCTTTACATCCTCTTCCATAGACTAACCTCGTTCATTTGAATAAGCACACGCTGTCATTCCATGATCGCATGCTGGACGAAAAAACGCACCATGAAAAGGTTCCTGAAGGCGGTCGTCCCGGCTTCCTTGTTGTCAACCTCCACAAAAGAATAAGACCCTTCGAGATACATATCCCTGTTGAATTCATAGCGGATACCGGGCGTGGCAAAGTAGGTCTCGTAATTGATGGCGTTTACGGCAAACTGGCCCGCTTTCGAGACGTTCGTGAAATATCCGGCGGAAAGGGTGCCTGAGAGCTCGTATGTGAGCCTCCTGTTGGCCGTGAGGGTGACCGCTGTCCTCTCGACCGTGCCCAAAGAGCCGTAGGCGGGCATGACATCCCTGTTCAATGTCAGGTCCCCGGTCGTGACCTCCCCCTTGTAGGAGAGGGTTGCGCTGCCGGCGGGCGCCCACCCCGAGGCGGTCTGGTTCTGGATGGTATAGTATTCGCGACGTCCGACGATGCCCAATAATTCCATGGCCTGGAAGGTCGACTCCGTGTAGCGGGGACCGACGTTCATCAGGAAGGACCATTTTTCGTGAAGGGCATACTGGAGGCCCGCCTGTGCCTCATAGTTGTCGATCTCCATCCCCGTGAAGTCGTACCGCGAATAGGCAAACGTGAGGCTCGCCTTGGCCGAGGGGATGTACCTGCTCATATCGTGCACGAACGACAGGCTGGAGGCATCCGACGTGAAGTCGACCAACTGGGAGCTCCTGTACCAGTCGTGCCCGTAATCATAGGCGAGGGAGGCCGTGGTCGTGTCGGTAAGATTGTAACTGCCCGTGATGCCTCCCGTGGAATGCTCGGCCCGCGAGCTGTTCAGCACGAGGCCCGTGGTATAGAGCAGCCTGTCTGGACGGGAATCGGTGATGAAAGAGCCCCTCGTCAACAGGGAGAGCGTCGGGCTTACGGCATAGAGGAGCGTGCCGTTGTAAGCCTGGTCGGTCGAATCAAGGCTGGGGTTCCGGCAATAGACAAGCTCGTTTACCTTTGCCGATAGGTCCAGGTTCGTCCGCTCCGTGTTTTCCAGAAGCTCCATCCCTCCCGACGTGGTGCTTATCACGTCGTGCACCTGCTGGGTCGGGGTGACAAAAACGTTGTCGTTGTATTCGACCTGCTCCGAGACGGAAGGGAGCAGACGCACCTCGGCGGCCTCCGCAAGGGACGCGAGAAAGATTACCATGAGCCAGAGGGCGATGGCTACCTTCATTTGCCCTGGCTTAAGGGACGACGATAACGTCGCCTCTTTTCAGCTCTATGTTCTCCTGGAGGCGCCTGCCTTCGGCCACATCGTCATAGTGAAAGGGGAATGTCTTCGTCGTGCCCCCTTCCTGCCGGAATATCCTGATCTTGTCCCTCTTTGCGAAGGGATTGAGCCCGCCCGCCATGGCAAGCGCCTGCAGGACATTGACGTTTGCATTGAGGGGGTATTTTCCGCCCCCGGCGATGTTCACCCTGCCGATCACGTAGACGATCAGGCTGTTCACCTGCTTCACCTCGATGTTGAGCACCGGGTCGGAGACATACTGGGCGATCTTTTCTTCCACCTCGGCCTTGAGCTGCGCCACGGTCTTTCCGGCTGCTTTCAGAAGGCCCAGGAGCGGGAATGAGATCGTCCCGTCGGGAAGGACCACGACATCTTTCGTCAGGGCCTCGTCTTTCCATACGGAAATTCCGAGGAGATCCCCCGGACCGATGGGGTAAGTCGACTCGACGGCGGGGAGCAGGCCCTTTTCCCCTGCCGGAATCGCACCGGGAGGGGCGCTATTCCGGACTGATGGGGCAGGTGGCCCCTGTGTGGGCGCGGTGGGGAGATTCCCGCCCCCGGCCTGCACGAAACCCGCGCCCATGAGCAGCACGAGCAGTACCATGATCACCTTTCTCAATTCTCCGGTCCTCCCTGTTTTATTGCATGCACACGTAAGAAGGCCACTATGGAGTGGAGTCATCGAATGTAACCGCCGCTGTGGCATCGGCAGAATTCTACCAGATATGGGATGTGTAATGCAAGGCGGGCAGGAATCACAAACGTCGATAATTTCTCTCAGTGCTGAAATGACTCGTTTCATTCTTACTCCCATCAGGTTCATGCTACCTGAATTCGCCCTAAGCAATGTATCGCTTCGATATGTTCCCGATCGCGACCTTTCCTGCGAACACAGTAAAAACGACTGCAACAGTGATAAGCGCCGAAAGCGTTTGCCACTGCGTTTCGCAGAAAGCCCTGTTCCTGAAATTCTGCTTCTTCCTCTTTCTGGCACAACCGTCGGCCGGTCCACGGCTAAAGTATCACACTCCAAGTGGCGGATTCGGCGCCAGAGTGCAATAAAATCGCGATGCTTGCGCACAGATCGTTATATAGCATAAACAATACCGCCTAGGCAAGTGCTTTCAGTTCTTTCGCGAAATAGAAAAGTCCCGGAAGAATAAATATCGACATGGGCCACCAGGTGCATGAAGATCGCCGGTCAGAGTACCTCGCCGAGAGAAGGCTGTTGAAAATAAATGAAGCTTTGGCGGAAATCGGGTACAAGACCCACTGGCAACCGCGGCCTACTGGGCATATTACCGGGTACCACTACACTCAACGTCTTGTCGTCACGCTTGGCTTCATGGTCGTTGTGGCTGCCGCCTTTGGTGCTCTCGTGTCGATCCTTGCCTCGATCGGCACGACACTATCCATAGGTTAAATCCGGATGGGTGCGTCTGATGGCATAAGGACGACGCTCCCAATTAAGTGCCGCGACGCAGAGAGGACGTTCTTCGCCAGTTTCACTTGCTCATGGCTCTTCCTATTATTTGACTGGTGCAACAGTAGGGTCGGACCTCGGTCAGTCAAGGACAGTTGAATCCAAGCCGAGGCGATGAGGTAGTGAGCCGAACGAGTGCTTCCTCTTCTCACCTACTGACCATGAATACAGTCTTTCGAACGAAAAAGGTTACTATAGATAGTTGTTGTAATCTTGTGGTGTTTCCCTGATAATGAAGAAAAGGGAGATCGCAGCCGAAAAGGCTTACAGCCCATCCCGGCGCATGGGAATGTACCGAATGAAACAACGTCCCTACCGACCGTACGGTTCCCCGATAAACGAAAGGAGGTGTCAGAATGAACGATGTCATAGGAATTGCTTGGTTCAAGGATGAGCTTACTTACCGCAGGGCGCTTGCGATCTTTACCGATTACGAGAATATGCCCGCCACGTATGAAGATTGGAAAGCTCTTGTCGGAAGGCAATGCGAAGAGGTTAAGGGTGCTGGCAATATCGCTATTCGCGCAGATATCGATCCGGAAGCATTTACCGATTGGTGCAGCGGTCGTGGATTTAAAGCTGATTCCCGGGGCAGAACGGCGTTCGTCAACCACGTCGAGCTCGAGTATCGGAAGACCGGCAAAGGAACGGTCATCGAATAGCTCGTAGAGGTTGACCTGTAGAGCCGAGGAATCGATGATTGTTTTTTTAGTCGGTATCAATATAGCTGCAATGAACTCTACTGGATATGGGTGCAGCTTACTGGATACCGGCGTTCTGGGTTCCGGCGCTGCTCGTGAGCCACTACGTTGTAGTCATCGTATTAAAGGGACACAAAGCAAATACAAGTGCATGAAACGGCCTATCGTGAGTATTGTGCCTTCTTTCAACCAATCTTCAGCTTTGCATCGGATATCCTATGCAAGACTTGGTGCACAAAGGTACGAACAATTTCCTGTAATCGTGAATCTGACGTGTTGTCCTTTGTATGCGCTGTTTCTACTGGCAATCGAGGTACTTTATCCTGTTTTGGATAATGTGTGGTCAATTGTCTCAAAAAATGCGCGTGGTACGGAGGTGAGACTATGACTGCTTATCCTTTGGATCACTCACCTTAACCTTGTATCGTTCAGTAGACTTATCTGAATAAGTGATGTCGAGCCAACGGATTTCTGGTGATCCGGTCATATCATCGGGTAGTTTTAGAGTGATCTTTTTTTGTCGCAGCGGATGGGATAGAGACCCGCGAAATGAGGAATCGCTGAATCTCTTGACTTTTCCCGGTTAATATGAGACAATATTTCATAAAGTTTACGTTTTTGCCGTACGGAAGGCCGCAAAGACTCTTGAGCTTTGTGGCTTTTTTTATTGCGTTTCGTAACCTTTCAATCTACGAAAGGAGGTATTCTAGCATGACAAATGGAACTGTAAAATGGTTTAACGAGTCTAAGGGTTTTGGATTTATCGCCCGAGAAGACGGCGAAGACGTTTTCGTCCATCACACGTCGATCAGCGGTAGCGGCTTTAAGTCGCTGTCCGAAGGTCAGGCGGTGACCTTTGACGTCGAGAAGACGCCAAAAGGCCCAAGAGCCATAAATGTCGTAGCAGTCTAAGCTATCCAGCCGAACCCACGTTAAGGCCCCTCCTCGGGGCCTTAATTTTTGTGTACCTTTTTGCCTTTTGCACACAAGATTGCGTTTGTACCATGTCTCGGTTTATAAATAAGGTTTCTCGAAAGAACGCCGAGTTGTATGGTTGCCCGGCGATCTCATCTGCACGCGAGTTATTATGCCATTACTCCGGCTCAACGATATTTCATTATCCTTCGGCGGACCGCCGCTTCTCAATGGTGTTGCGCTCCAGATCGAGTCCGGTGAAAGGATTGGCCTGGTCGGCCGCAACGGCTCCGGCAAATCCACCCTCATGAAGCTGCTGGTCGGCCATATTGCCCCTGATGCAGGCGCCATTGCACGAGAGCGTGACATCGGGGTCGCCTTGCTGCCCCAGGATGTCCCCGAGGGGGTGACGGGAAGAGTTTATGATGTCGTGGCTTCGAGTTGCCAGCAACATATGGAGTTGCTCCGGGAATACCATGACCTTACCTTTCAGATCGGCCGGGGGCATGGGAGCGCCGGTCTACTCGGCGCCCTTGAGCGGGTCCAGCACCGGATAGAGACATCGGGCGCCTGGCAGCATCACCAGCGGGTGGAAGGGGTGATCGAGAGGACTGGTCTGGATGAGCATGCGGAGTTCCGGTCTCTGTCTGCGGGCATGAAACGCCGGGTCTTTCTGGCCAGAGCCCTGGTGAGTGAGCCGGACGTGCTGCTCCTCGACGAGCCCACCAACCATCTGGATATCGCTACCATCGTCTGGCTTGAAGATTTCTTGCTGAAGTACGAAAAGACATTCATGTTCGTAACCCATGATCGTGCGTTTCTCGCGCGCCTGTGTACACGCATCGTGGAAATCGACCGGGGACGCCTGCTATCCTTTGCCTGTGATTACACTACTTATCTGGAGCGCAGACAGGCCCTGCTGGAGGCGGAAGAGAAAAAGCGGCATGATTTCGACAAGAAGCTGGCCAAGGAAGAGACGTGGATCAGGAAGGGAGTCAGGGCACGCCGGACCCGCAACGAGGGCAGAGCGCGGGCATTGGTGCAGATGCGTCAGGAGCGGGCGCGCAGACTTGAACAGGAAGGCGTCTCCCGACTCGTCATCCGGGAGGCGGAACGGAGCGGACGGGTCGTTGTCCATGCTGACAGCATCTGCTTTTCCTGGGACGATAAGAAAATTGTTGCTGCCTTCTCCACCACTATTATCCGCGGCGACAAGGTGGGCATTATCGGGCCTAACGGTTCCGGCAAGACCACCCTCCTGAAAGTTCTGCTCGGTGAGCTTAAGCCACAGCTGGGATTGGTCCGTCTGGGCGCCGGAATCAAGATCGCCTACTTTGATCAACTACGTGAACAGCTTGATGAGAACAAGACGCTCAGGGAAAACATAGCGGACGGCAACGATACGATTGTCATGGGCGATATCTCCCGGCATGTCGTAGGTTATCTTCAGGATTTTCTTTTTTCACCCGAGCGGATCATGTCGCCCGTCCGCACCCTCTCCGGCGGTGAACGCAATCGCCTCCTCCTGGCGAAGCTCTTCGCCATGTCATCGAATGTACTCGTCCTTGATGAGCCGACCAACGACCTTGACGCCGAAACGCTCGAACTGCTCGAAGAACGGCTCCTCCGCTATAAGGGCACGGTCCTGCTGGTCAGTCACGACCGTGAATTTCTAAATAACGTGGTGACGTCCACGATTGTCTTTGAGGGTGAGGGCCGGCTGCAGGAATATGTCGGCGGCTACGACGACTGGCTCAGGCAGGGCACTGAGCCGTCAAAATCCACGGTGTCAAAGGAGCAGAGCCGGAAGAGGGAAAAACCACCGCGGGAGAAACAAAAGCTCTCCTACAAAGAGTCCAGGGAGTTGGAAGCGCTGCCAGTGACAATTGAAACCATGGAGGAAGAAAAACGGCGCGTGACGGCGACCCTGAACTCCCCGGAATTCTATGTGAGCTACGATGCGGCTAAATTAAGGGCGGCCAATGACCGGCTGGAGGCCCTGGAAAAGGGGCTGGAAGAAGCCTATCATCGGTGGGACGAGCTGGAAACTCTGTTTGCCAAATTCAGCGGCGGGCAGAGATGACGACCGTCGTCCCGATCACCAGGTCGAATCTCCTCTGCCATGTTTGGCGTCATACATGTGACAGGAAAGGTGTTGCGTATTCCTTCCGGCGTCAATGGTATTGTCACAATCCGGTATAATGTCCGGACGAAGAAAGGGAAAGGTTGAGGCTCCGATGAGACGTGCGGGGATCTTTTGAACATACAGATCTTCGGCACGCGCAAATGCCAGGACACCAAAAAAGCGGAAAGGTATTTCAAGGAAAGACGGATTCCCTTCCAGTTTATCGACGTAGCCGAGAGACGGCTGAGCAAGGGCGAGTTGGACAGCCTCGAAAAGGCGGTGGGCATTGATAACCTTATCGACCTCGGTGGCAAGGCGTACGCGCTGAAATCCCTGAAATACCTGACCCATAACATCAAGGAAGAACTCCTCAAGGACGCGCTGCTTCTGAAAACGCCTGTCGTCAGGAACGGCCGGGATGCGACTGTGGGGTATCAACCAGACGTGTGGAAGGCTTGGAAATAGGCGCACTTAGTACTCCATTTCATAAATACGATGACGTATTGTAATGACATTTCCACCTGCATCTGTTATCCTTGGCATATATTCTCCAGCGAGGAGGATTCGATGCCAAGGAAGAGTCCGTTCCCA
>JBEKJU010000186.1:0-12834 GCA_050011095.1 Syntrophorhabdales bacterium | reverse complement strand
ATCATCACGACCTTCACCTCCACCGTGTCGGAGGCGCTGGGCGGCCAGGTATCAATCCTCATGCCCACACGGGACCGTACCGCCATCCTTGACCTCGCCGCCTCCCCTGCCCGCGCCTGCGCACGGGATGATAAGGAGATGGCGGTCGTCCACTGGGTCCTCGAGCACGGCCGGAGCGCGGGCAGGGGAACAGAAGTTCTCCGGCAGGCAAGCGAGTCCATTTTCCCCGTCAAGGCGGACGAAAAGACGCTCGCTGTCCTCTGCATCGGCCTTGGGGAGGGCAAAAAGGGCATCTCCCAGGAGAAGCTCAGGCTTATCGAGGCCTTCGCCAACCTGGCCGCCGTTGCGATCATCCGGCTCAGACTCGCGGAACAGGCCCAACAGGTGCACCGCCTCGCCGAGTCGGAAAAGCTGCACAAGGCCTTGCTCGATTCGATCTCCCACGACCTCCGCACGCCCCTTGCCTCTATTACGGGAGCGGTGACGAGCCTTCTCGCGGAAGGAAATCCGTACGATCAGGAATCGAAGGACATCCTCCTTGATACGATCAAAAAGGGGACGCTCCGGTTGAACCGTTTTGTGGGGAACCTCCTCGACATGGCCCGCCTTCAAAGCGGCACGCTGAAGGTGCGCGCCGAATGGTGCGACGTGCAGGATATAGTCGGCGTGACGCTCCGGGATATGGACGACATGCTCGAGGGGCATCCCGTCGTGGTCGACATCCCGCAGGACCTCCCCCTTGTCAAGGCCGATTTCGCCCTCATCGAACACGTACTGCTCAATCTTCTGGAGAACGCCGCGAAATACGCCCCCTCGGGAAGCGAGATCACGGTCTCCGCGCGGGCCGCTGATACGGCCCTCCTCGTGAGCGTCGCCGACCGCGGCCCCATCGTTCCAGTGGATGAAAGGCAGCATATATTCGATAAATTCTACCGGTTGCAGCGCTCCACCGGCTCGGGCGGGTCAGGGCTCGGCCTCTCCATTTGCAGGGGCATTCTCGAAGCCCACGGCGGCATGATATGGGTCGATTCGCCCTTCGACAGGGGAAACCGGTTCACCTTTTCCCTGCCCAGGTCATCCGGGGGAGAACATTTCGCGATCGATTAGGCGAAGGGCGAACTGGAGGCACCCCCTGCCATTTTTATACTATTTTTACGTGTACGTCGACTTATTCTATATTATCTTTATCCACTACCTTTCAGGCGTGAAGGGTTTGCCCAGGATTAGGAAAATGGAGGTCCCATGGTTAAGGACATTTACTACATTGCAGGATTCCTCGCCATACTGCTCCTTCTCGCGCCCTTTCTCGGCCGCTACATGGCGGCGGTCTTCGAGGGGAGGCCCAATCTCTTGAGCAGGGTGGCGGGACCTGCTGAACGGGCCATCTACCGCTTCTGCCGGATAGACCCGACGGAGGAGATGTCCTGGAAGCGCTACTGCCTCGCCTTTCTCCTCTGCACGTGTCCCGGCTTCGCCGTGCTGCTTCCCCTCCAACTTTTCCAGGGACACCTGCCGCTCAATCCGCAGCATTTGGGCGCCGTCCGCTGGGATACCGCCCTCAATACCGCCATATCCTTTGTGACGAACACGAACTGGCAGGCCTACGGCGGGGAGACCACCATGAGCTACCTCACCCAGATGGTGGGGATGACCGTCCAGAACTTTCTGTCGGCCGCCGTGGGGATTGCCGTTCTTCTGCCGCTCATCAGGGCCTTTACGGTAAAGCTGAAGCAGACGGTGGGCAACTTCTGGGTCGATATGACCCGCTCGGTGCTCTATATTCTGCTCCCCTTCAGCATCATACTATCCCTTGTCCTGGTATCCCAGGGCGCTGTCCAGACATTCGGGCCTTACGTGTCGGCCAAAACCCTCGAAGGCCCCGAACAGGTGATCGCCGTCGGGCCTGCCGCATCGCAGATCGCCATCAAGCAGCTCGGCTCCAACGGAGGCGGGTTCTTCAACGCCAATTCCGCCCACCCCTTCGAGAACCCCACAGGGACGTCCAATTTCCTGGAGGCCCTGGCAATCCTGCTCATCCCCGTGTCACTGCCTTTCATGTTCGGGATAATGCTCCGCAACCGCCCCCAGGGTTGGGCCATCTTCGCCGCCATGGCGCTCCTTTTCCTTTTAGGCCTCGTTTTCGCGCTTTCCGCCGAGTGGCAGACAAACCCGCTGCTCGCGAGAATGGGCGTCAACGCCAATATGGAAGGGAAAGAGGTCCGCTTCGGCATAGGCCCGTCCGTGCTCTGGGGCCAGGCCACCACGGTGACGTCCAACGGCTCGGTCAACGCCATGCACGACAGCATGACGCCCCTCGCAGGGCTCGTCTATATGTTCAACATGGCGGTCGGCGAGGTCATCTTCGGGGGCGTGGGCGTGGGGATGGTCGGCATGCTCATGTACGCGATATTGGCACTCTTTCTCGCGGGGCTGATGATCGGCCGCACGCCCGAGTTTTTGGGAAAGAAGCTCGAATCGCGGGAGATGGTCATGGCCGTCATCGTCGTGGTTGCCCCCGCGATTGCATCGCTCATCTTCGCGGGGATCGCGGTCTCAACACCCGCGGGCCTCGCGGGCCGCGCCAACGCCGGTCCCCACGGCCTCTCGGAGATACTCTATGCCTTCTTTTCCGCCGCCGGCAATAACGGGTCGGCCTTTGCGGGTCTCGATGTGAATACACCCTTTTACAACCTGACCACCGGCTTTTGCATGCTTATCGGCCGATTCCTGACAATCATCCCGGCCCTGGCGGTTGCCGGCTCCCTTTCCGCAAAAAAGAGCATCCCCCCGAGCGCGGCCACATTCCCCACGGCAAGTCCCCTGTTTGTGGGGATGCTCGCGGCGGTGGTGCTGATTGTCGGTGCCCTGACCTTCTTTCCCGCCCTCGTCCTCGGGCCCGTCCTCGACCATCTCCTGCTCGCCGCAGGCCGGACGTTTTAGGGAGGCTGCCATGGAAGAAAAAAGTGTAACCATCTTTAAGCCGGGACTCGTCAAGGCGGCCGTAGCGGGCTCATTCACGAGGCTCGACCCGCGCCTCCTCTGGCGAAACCCCGTCATGTTCGTAGTGGAGATCGTCTCCGTCATCACGTCCGTTATTACTGTCAGCAACCTCATCCACCGCGCGCCCTTCACGTTCAATCTCCAGATAAGCGTCTGGCTCTGGTTCACCGTGCTCTTCGCCACCTTCGCGGAGGCCCTCGCCGAGGGAAGGGGCAAGGCCCAGGCGGAAACGCTCAGGAGGGCCCAGACCGAGGCGTACGGGCGGAGGGTAAATGCCGACGGGCAGATAGAGAAGGTCCCCGCCCTTTCGCTTCGGAAGGGTGACATCGTTCTGATAGAGGACTGCGACCCTGTCCCTGGCGACGGGGAGATCGTCGAAGGGGTGGCCCTCGTCGATGAATCGGCCGTCACGGGCGAGTCGGCACCCGTCATACGGGAGGCCAAGGGGGACCGGAGCGCCGTCACGGGCGGCACCCGCATTCTCTCGGGCAAAATAAAAGCCATGATCACGGCGAATCCCGGAGAGACCTTTCTCGATCACATGATCTCCATGGTGGAGAGCGCGAAACGGCAGAAGACGCCGAATGAGGTCGCCCTCGAAATCCTGCTCGTGGGGCTCACCGTCCTCTTCATTGTCGTTGTCGCCACCGTTTTTCCCTTTGCCGCGTACGGGGGCGTGAGGATTGCCCTGCCGGTCCTCGTCGCGCTTCTCGTCTGTCTCATACCGACGACCATCGGGGGCTTGCTCCCCGCCATAGGCATCGCCGGAATGGACCGGCTGATCCGGCACAACGTCATCGCCCTGAGCGGCCGCGCCGTCGAGGCATCCGGCGACGTGGACGTGGTCCTCCTCGACAAGACGGGCACGATTACGCTGGGCAACCGCATGGCCACCGATTTCATACCGGCCTCGGGCGTCACGAAGGAGGAACTGGCCGAAGCAGCCCTCCTCTCATCGCTCGCAGACGAGACGCCCGAGGGGCGGAGCATCGTCGCCCTCGCCAAAAACCGCCTCGCCGTGCGGGGCCGAGACATCAAGACACCGGATCCGTCGTGTTTCGTTCCCTTCACCCCGGAGCTGCGCATGAGCGGGGTCTCCCTCGACGGACGGGAGATTCGCAAAGGCGCAACGGATGCGGTGGCGGCCTTCGTGACGGCGAAGGGCGGCACTATACCCGAGAGCATCGACCAGGCGGTCGACATGGTGGGGCGGGAGGGGGGAACACCCCTCGTCGTGGCCGATTCCGCGCGCGCCCTGGGCGTGATACAGCTGAAAGACGTCCTGAAGCAGGGCATAACAGACCGGCTTCACCAGCTCCGCCTCATGGGCATCCGCTCTACCATGATCACGGGCGACAACCCGCTCACGGCCGCGGCCATTGCAGCGGAGGCCGGTATCGACGACTTCGTCGCCCAGGCGCGGCCTGAAGAGAAGCTCCGCCTCATCCGCAAGTACCAGGGCGAGGGCCACCTGGTTGCCATGATCGGCGACGGCACGAATGACGCCCCGGCCCTCGCGCAGGCTGACGTCGCCGTGGCGATGAACGCGGGCACCCAGGCGTCGAGGGAGGCCGCCAACATGGTCGACCTCGATTCCAACCCCACGAAGCTCCTCGACATCGTCGAGATCGGCAAACAGATCCTCATGACCCGCGGGGCCCTGACCACCTTCAGCGTGGCCAACGACGTGGCCAAGTATTTCGCCATCATTCCCGCGATGTTCGTGCAGGTATTCCCCGTGCTCGCGGTCCTCAACGTGATGCGCCTCGCGAGCCCCCCGAGCGCCATTCTTTCGGCCATCATATTCAACGCGATCATAATCCCCCTTCTCATCCCCCTCGCGCTGAAGGGCATCAAGTACCGGCCCATCACCGCCCAGGCGCTCCTCTGGCGCAACCTCGTCATATACGGTCTCGGGGGCCTCATCCTGCCCTTTATCGGCATTAAAGTGATCGATCTTATCGTCGTCTTTTTGCACCTTGTTTGAGGAGGTTATGCAATGAGGGAATTGACGCGAGCGCTACTTATCTTCCTGGTAATGTCCGTGCTGACGGGTCTCGCCTATCCGTTTCTCGTGACGGGTCTGGCGGGCCTTCTCTTTCCCCGGAAGGCCGCCGGCAGCCTGATCAAGGAAGGCGGCAGGGTGGTAGGGTCGGCGCTTATCGGACAGAACTTCACGAGCGCCCGTTACTTCCATGGCCGGCCGTCGGCTCACGACTACGACGCGGACAACTCGGGGGGCACCAACTTCGGACCCGCCAGTGCGAAATTTTTAGAAGAGGTCGCGGGTCGGGTGAAGAAGGTATGCCGGGAGAACGGCGGACGCCCGGAGACCATGCCGGCGGACCTCGTCCTGGCGTCCGCGAGCGGCCTCGACCCCCACATCAGCCTTGAAGCGGCCCTCCTCCAGGTGTCGAGGGTATCCGGGTCGCGGGGCATCCAGGAATCAACCCTGAGGGGTCTCGTCGAGACCATGGCCGAGGGGCGATATTCGTGGGGGCAGCCAAGGATCAATCTCCTCAGGCTGAACCTGGCGCTCGACCGGCTGGACGAAAGGAATTTGGCCGATCGGCGAGGCGCGGAAAGGCCAAATGTACTGGATGTACATGACCTTTTCGCAACGAAGCGGGCGGACAAAAAGACGAGCCAGATGGCCCATTTATTTTCTGACGAGCCCTAATTGCAGGCGACCCGGCATCAGACGTTGACCCATCGAATCGCCCCAAGGGCGGAAAGGCTCGCGATGGCCCCCAAAAGACGCCGCTGATCGATGAGGAGATTCTTGAACTCATAGCCTATGCCGATCACGCCGACGACCTCTTCTCCTGATTTCATGGGCAGGAAACAGACCTTGGCATTGGCCAGCGTCTCGGTCCCGGCCCCCGCCATAGTGCCGTTTATCAGGCTCCATTGGGCGACGGTCATCTCGTGGGGATCAAGCCCCGGCGCATTCGCGCTCTTTGCCCACACCTGAGGTTTTCCGTCCTGCCCTGGAAAGAGCACGAAAGAGGGCGCATCCACCACCCTGACGACGTATTTGACGATAATGTGGCTCACGTCGTCGAGGACAGTCGTGCGCAGCAAGGGCAGGACGTTTTTCCATTCCTCCGCATGGGGGGCAAAACCGCCTATGAGCTGCTCCACGGGCGGAAGCATGAGAAATTCCTTGCTCATCTGCTCTATGAGCGCCACCCGCTCCAGGCGGAGATTGAGGGTGTAGTTCTGCCGCCTCGTGATCTTGACGAGCTGACCGATCACCAGGGAGGTGAGAAGAAAGACAATCGCGTTGATGATGTCGTGGGCATGGTACATCACGAAGCTGTAGCGCGGCTGGACAAAGAAGAAATCGAAGCAGAGCAGGCTCAGAATGGAAGCCAGGACCGAGGGGCCGGTATCGAACCGGAGGGCCGCGCCGATCGTGACGATAAGGTAGATGAAAACGAGGGATACGGGCGGGAAAAACCTGGAGAGGAACAGGTTGACGACGGTGATGAGGGCGACCATTCCGATTACGATGAGATAGCCGGCCGGGTCGAAGCGCATCCTTCCCGGCAGTTTCGAGACCGCCTGTTCCCTCTCCTTAATGGGCGGGACGAGATGCAGCTCGACCGGCGCGGGGGCGCGGAGAAGCTTCTGCACCGGCGTGGCCCTGAACAGCTCCTGAAACCAGGAACGGAGGGGCTTTCCCACAACTATCCGGGTGATGTTGTTCTCCTCGGCGTATTTCAGGATCTCCCCGGCGATGTCGGTCCCATGGAGAGTGGCGACCTTCGCGCCAAGCTCCTCCGCGAGGTTGAGCGCCTCTGACAGGTAGACCTTCTCCTTGTCCGACAATGCCCTGAAGGCAGGGGGGGCGACGTAGACGGCATACCACTCCGCGTTGGCATCCTTTGCGATCGTATACGCCTTCCTCAATAACTGCGGGGCGTAGGGACTCGCCCCCACGCACACCATCACCCGCTCACCCGCGGGCCACGGCCCCGAGATCGCCTTTGCCCTCATGTAGTTGAGGAGCTCCGTACCCATCTTTCTCGCGACAAGCGTGAGCGTAAGCTCGCGCAATGCGACGAGGTTGCCCCGTTGGAAAAAGTTCTCCATCGCCTGACGGGCCCGCTCGGGGACGTAGACCTTCCCCTCCTTCAGCCGCTGGGTCAGCTCCTCGAGGGGGATGTCGATCACCTGGGCCTCGTCCGCCTCGGCCAGAATGGTGTCAGGCACGGTCTCCTGCACGCGGATGCCCGTGATCTGCGCAACGATGTCGACCTGGCTCTCGAAGTGCTGTATGTTGACCGTCGCATAGACGTCGATCCCTTTTTCTATCAGTTCCTCCACGTCCTGATATCTCTTGGGGTGCCGGCTGCCCGGCGCATTCGTATGGGCAAGCTCATCGACAAGCACGATGGCCGGTCTCCTCAGGAGCACGCCATCCAGGTCGAATTCCTTGAGCACCATGCCCCGGTAGTCGATCTCCTTGCGCGGGATGACCTCCAACCCCTCGACCAGGGCGTCCGTTTCAGCCCTGCCGTGCGTCTCCACGATCCCCACGACCACGTCTTCTCCCCGGCTTCGCAGGACGTGGGCCTCCTGAAGCATGGTGTACGTCTTGCCCACGCCCGGCGCGTATCCGAGGAATATTTTCAGCCGCCCCCGCTTGGCCTCCCCACGATTGATCTCTCTCAAGAGCGCATCGGGATCCGGCCTTCTCACGTCTTTTGGGTCGTTTCGTTCTTTCATTTGCCTCCCAGGCCTCGTCGGTGATCGTACTCGTCGTATATCATAAATAATATACTATTCTTCTTCAGCGGTGCGCGTTTTTTGGCGGGTATCAGGGCGACGGATTATGCAACAACAACGATGCGCAGGCGTTGGCATCTCTTTTCGCCTGCGGTCCTTCCTTTTCATGAGGGGCGACCGGGGAGTGCGCTTGCGGGTCGCGCTTTGCCAGTGGAGGGGGCGACGCCAGCCCGTCGGGTGCCCTTTTTCGCCTCCGCCCCTTCCTCTTTATGAGGGGGTGGCTCCGCTGGCTTTGCCAGTGGAGGGGGCGACGCCAGCCCCAATAATCGTAAGACAACTAAAGGTGTGGCGAAGATAAGCGACTCGGTATCAGCGAACGGTCAGGAGCTGGGCATGGAACCTTCGGGCCATGCGGCTCGCGACCCTCTGCATCGCCAGCCTCTTGTTGAAGTCCTCCAGGTTGATGCTGCTCGCGTCGTACACCTCGGAATCACTGAACGTCCATGTTTTCACGCGCTTACCCTGCTTTGTCAGGGTCAGACCGCAAAGGACCGTGACGGTCTTTTGGATAGTTTGCCCCGTCGTGGAACTCAAGCCCCCCGCCCCCGTCGTAACCATGTTGACCGTCCCCTGAAGGATCGCGTCGGAATCGGGCTTGTTTAGCTCGAAGAGTCCGGCGCTGGCAAGCTCCATTGAGAATGCCTCGGTAAAGATGCCCGGCACCTGGGGCTCGAAGGTCGTGCTCTTGAAAACGGGTACGCTCAGGGACGTTATGTCACCGCTGTATATGCCTTTATCACGGACAAGCTCGTATCCGCAGCCGCCGACGAGGGCGAGGCAGATGAGGAGGGCGAACAGGGAAGTCGGCCTTTTCATGATGTCACGCCACGATATTGATGAGTTTATTCTTCACGACGATCACCTTCCTTATTTCCCGGCCTGCGATATGGCGCTGCACCTTTTCGAGCGAAAGGATAAGCGTCTTCAGCGCTGCCTCGTCCGTATCGCGCTCCACGTCGATTGTATCCCTCAGTTTCCCGTTCACCTGGACGGCGAAGGTCACCGTCTCCTCCCTGACGTAGGCCGCATCAAAGACCGGCCACGGACGGTTTATAAGGAGATCGCGGTGGCCCAGGATCTCCCAGAGTTCCTGCGTGATGTGAGGACAGAAGGGGCTCACGAGGATTATCAGATACTCGACGGCGCCCCTCAGAACGGCCAGGCCATCCTTGTCCGTCCGCCCCGATTCGACAAACCGGTGGATACTGTTCACCAGCTCCATGCTCGCCGCGATGGCGGTGTTCAGGTGAAACCTCTCCACGTCCTCCGTCACCTTTTTTATCGTCTTGTGTAGCGCGCGGAGGAGGAGAGAGACCTCCCCATCCTGGGTCCCGGCGGCAAGGGCGGGCTCCACGGATTTCAGCTCTTCTTCCCGCTCGGTCACGAGCCTCCAGAGCCTCTGGAGAAAGCGATGGGAACCCTCGACACCTTTATCGCTCCAGTCGAGGTCTTTCTCGGGCGGAGAGGCGAACAGGCAGAACAGGCGGGCCGTATCGGCGCCGAACCGCCCGATGAGGTAGTCGGGGTCGACCACATTCCCCTTCGACTTGCTCATCTTCGCCCCATCCTTGATGACCATCCCCTGGGTAAGGAGGTTTTCGAAGGGCTCCCGAACCCCCACGAGGCCAAGCTCGTTGAGCACCCTGTTGAAAAACCTCGAATAGAGGAGATGGAGCACGGCGTGCTCGACCCCCCCGATATACTGGTCCACGGGCATCCAGTAGTCAACCTTCTCGCGGTCGAGGGGGGCCCTGTCGTGGTGCGGGCAGGTATATCTCAGGAAATACCAGGACGACTCCACAAAGGTGTCCATGGTATCCGTTTCCCTCCTCGCCTTTTTCCCGCATTTCGGGCAGTCCACGTTGTAGAACTCCGGATAGTCGGCAAGGGGCGACCGCCCCACCATCAACACCCGCACATCGAGGGGAAGGACGACGGGCAGGTCGTCATACGGCACGGGCACGACGCCGCATTCCGCGCAATAGATGACGGGGATGGGCGTACCCCAGTAGCGCTGCCTCGATATGCCCCAGTCCTTGAGGCGGTAGTTCACCGTCCGTTTGCCGATCCGCTGCTCTTCCAGGTAATCGATGATGGCGGGTATGGCGTCCCTGTTGTTCATGCCGTTGAATGTACCCGAATTGACCAGATCGCCGTCGCCCTCGTAGGATTTCTCCATGGAGGCCGGATCGAGGCCGGCGTCACCGGGCATGATCGTGACAATCACGGGCAGGCCGAACTCCCGGGCGAACTCGAAGTCCCTCTGGTCGTGGGCAGGGACCGCCATGATGGCGCCCGTCCCGTATTCGGCCAGAACGAAGTTGCCCACGAATACGGGTATCTTTGCCTGCGTGAGGGGGTTGATGGCATAGGCCCCCGTGAACACGCCTTCCTTCTTCAGGGTGATCTCGGCCCTGAAGCTGCGGTCCTGGGCCTTCGCCTTCTCGATGAAGGCGATGGCGTCCTTTTCGTAGGGCGTTCCGACAGACAGCGTGGCCGCGAGGCGATGCTCGGGGGCGAGCACCATGAAGGTCACGCCGTAGAGCGTGTCCGGCCTCGTCGTGAAAACCGTGAGCCGGTCGCCCGCATCAAGAGGGAAGTCCACCTCGACCCCGTAGCTCTTCCCTATCCAGTTCCTCTGCATGTTGAGGACCCGGTCGGGCCAGCCCGGAAGCTCCGAGGTAAACTCATACAACTCGTCGGCATAGAGGGTGATCGCGAAGAACCATTGGGCAAGCTCACTCTGGATCACCTCGCCGCCGCACCGCCAGCACCTGCCGTCCTCCACCTGTTCGTTGGCGAGAACCGTCTGGCACTGGTCGCAGTAATTGACGGGCGCGCTTTTCCGGTAGACGAGCCCCTTCTCAAGCATCTTCAGGAAGATCAGCTGTTCCCAGCCGTAATACTCCACGTCGCACGTCGCAATCTCCCTGTCCCAATCGTAGCCGAAGCCGAGGCGCTTCAGCTGCTTTTTCATGGAGGCGATGTTCTCTTTCGTCCATACGGCCGGATGGACGCCGTGCTGGATAGCCGCGTTTTCCGCGGGCATGCCAAAGGCGTCCCATCCCATGGGGTGGAGCACGTTCAGCCCCCTCATCCTCTTGTAGCGGGCGATCACGTCGCCGATGGAGTAGTTCCTCACGTGGCCCATATGGATCTTTCCCGAAGGGTAGGGAAACATCTCCAGGAGGTAGAACTTCTCCCTCTCCTCTTCCTCCGTGACATGGAACAGATTTTCCCTCTCCCAGACGGCCTGCCATTTCTCTTCCACGGCCTTCGGGTCGTAGGTTTTGATGTCACTCCTATTCATTCCGCACCGTTTTTGCCCGCTTTCGTCTACTGCCCTTTCTGCATCGCCCTTATGCGCAGCCGCAGGGCGTTCAGCTTTATGAACCCGGTCGCGTCTGCCTGGTCGTATACGGCGTCTTTGTCGAAGGTCGCAAAATCCTGCTTGTAGAGGGACTTTTCAGATTTCCGGCCGACGACGATCGTATTCCCTTTGTAGAGCTTCAGCCGTACGGTTCCCGTCACCCCGACCTGTGACTGGTCGATCAGGGCGCGGAGCGCCTCCATTTCAGGGGCATACCAGAAACCGTAATAGATAAGCTCCGATATCTTCGTCACGAGGCTATCCCTCAGATGCATGACCTCGCGGTCCATGGTGATCGATTCCATCGCCCGGTGCGCCGCATGGAGGATCGTGCAGCCCGGCGTTTCATAGACCCCGCGCGACTTCATGCCCACGAACCTGTTCTCCACGATATCGACCCTGCCGATGCCGTTCTCGCCGGCCACGCGGTTGAGCAGGCCGACGATCTCGTGCGCCTTCATCGCCTCCCCGTCGATCCGCGCCGGCGCGCCGTCCTCGAAATCGATCTCAAGGTAACGCGGCTTATCGGGCGCCCGCTCCGGCGAGACGGTCAGCAGGAACATCGACTCGTCGGGCTCGTTCCACGGGTCTTCCAGGACCCCTCCCTCGTAGCTGATGTGCATGAGGTTCCTGTCCATGCTGTAGGGCTTCGCCTTGCTGACGGGCACTTCAATATCGTGGGCCCTCGCATAGTCCATCAACTCTTCCCTGGATGAAAACGCCCATTCCCTCCACGGCGCGATGACGGTGATGTGGGGCGCCAGGGCATAGTAGGTCAGCTCGAAGCGCACCTGATCGTTCCCCTTGCCCGTCGAGCCGTGGCAGACGGCATCCGCGTTTTCCATGCGGGCGATCTCCACGTGTCTCTTTGCGATGAGGGGCCTCGCGATCGAGGTGCCGAGCATATAGGTACCCTCGTAGATCGCGTTCGCCTTGATCGCGAAGAAGACGAAATCCCGCGCAAACTCTTCCCTCAGGTCCTCGATATAGATCTTCGATGCCCCGGTCTTTATGGCCTTGGCCTCGAGGCCGTCCAACTCCTCCTCCTGCCCCACATCCGCCGTGTAGGCAACCACCTCGCACCCGTACTGCTCACGCAGCCACTTCACGAGAATGGACGTGTCAAGGCCGCCCGAGTACGCGAGCACGACTTTCTTGATGTTACTCATGGATCTCCTCCGCCATCAACCATGCAATTGTTGGGACACCCGCTTCGCGACACCCACTTCGCGGGTACCCGCCGCCGGCCTCCCCCTCATCAAAAGGACAAGGCAAATCGGCATTCCATGTTCGCCTCCGGCTTCTTCATGAGGCTTTTGACAATATCAACCACTCTAAAAGCGCCTTTTGCGCGTGTAAACGATTCTCTGCCTGCGTGAAGATCACCTCCTGAAACGCCTCGAAGACCTCGTCGGTGATCTCCTCGCCCCGGCGGGCGGGCAGGCAGTGGAGCACGATTGCATCCGGCTTCGCAGCCGCAAGCAGCTCTTTATCGATCCGGAACGACGCAAACGCCTTTCTTCGTTCCTCTTTCTGGTCCTCCATGCCCATGCTCGCCCATACGTCCGTGTTCACCACGTCGGCGCCCCTCACCGCATCATAAGGGTCCGGGGAGAGCGTCAGCACGCCCTTCTCCTTCGCCTTTTTCACCAGGGCGTCATCGGGCGCGT
>JBEKJU010000185.1:0-7285 GCA_050011095.1 Syntrophorhabdales bacterium | reverse complement strand
TTGGCCGATCGGCGAGGCGCGGAAAGGCCAAATGTACTGGATGTACATGACCTTTTCGCAACGAAGCGGGCGGACAAAAGGACGAGCCAGATGGCCCATTTATTTTCTGACGAGCCCTTATCTTCGCCACGCCTGAGTCGGCGCATCAAGGCCGCCCGTGGCGGGTCCAGCGGAGCGGGTGTCGCGGAGCGGGTCGGCGCGCCGAAGGCGTGGGTGGTTGCCTTCGAACGCAACTCGGTGTGAGAGGGGCCGTAGTACACGTGAGGCCGCCGGGCAAGACCGGCCGGCGGATAGACGATACGGGAGGTGAACCATGACAGGCCATGCTGGCGGCTCGATGCGGGGGCCGCGAGGGAGGGGCCCCGTGGACGGAGGTTCCCGGGCAATATCTTCCTCGCGGAGGGACATGTGCGCGAGATGCCTCCTTTTCTTGCCGCTCATCTGCGCCGTGCTTCTCGTCGTGGGCAATCCTGCCGCGCGCGCCGCGATACGGACGGAGACGGTGCGCTACAGCCAGGACTCGACCGTCCTTGAGGGCTACCTCGCTTACGACGACGCATTCCAGGCCCGGCGGCCCGGCGTCCTCGTCATCCATGAGTGGATGGGAATAACGCCGTACGAGCGGGGGAGGGTGGAACAGCTCGCATCCCTGGGATACGTGGCCTTCGCCGCGGACATCTACGGCAAAGGCGTAAGGCCGGCCACCAGGGAGGAGGCGGCGCGGGTCTCGGCCATCTACCGGTCGAACAGGCAGCTCCTTCGGGCGAGGGCGCTCGCGGGCCTCGCGGTGGTCAGGAATTTCCGCTACTCCGACCCATCCCGCCTCGTCGCCATCGGCTACTGCTTCGGCGGGACAAGCGTGCTCGAGCTCGCGCGCGCCAATGCGGACGTGGCGGGTGTCGTGAGTTTCCACGGCGGGCTGGATGCGCCGACGCCTGGGGAGACGCGATCCATAAGGCCGCGCGTGCTCGTCCTGACGGGCGCGGATGACCCGATTGTCCCACCGGCCGCACGGTTCGCCTTTGAGGGGGAGATGCGCAAGGCCGGGGCGGACTGGCAGATGATCGTCTATGGCGGGGCCGTTCACAGCTTCACGAACCCCGCGTCAGGCAGCGACCCGTCGAAGGGTGTCGCCTATAACGAGAAGGCGGACAGACGCTCCTTCGCGGCAATGAGACAGTTTTTTGGGGAGCTTTTTTGAGTGACGGGGCAGACAGGGTCAAGGCTATCGTTCCCGGTGAGCCCCTTCTCCCATCCGATCTGCCGATCCATCACAACGGTGATACGCGTCATGTGAGCCTCAATAAATGACCCTGCTGCTTGCAGCAGGGTATCCAAGACAACGAGCGGAGCGAGTCTTTGAGCAGGGAGTCTCTGCGGGCAAAGCCCGCAGAGGGGGCGACCGCGGGGTACCCACACAGTGGGTCGCGCGAAGTGGGTGTCCCAATAATTGCCGGCGGAGCGAAGCGGAAAAAGATTCTCCCTGCAGCAAGCTGCAAGGAATCCGCAAGTTGATTAGGCAAACAGAAAAAGAGGATAACCGGGATTGGGCAGGACCTGCCGGGAGAGGGGGCTAACCGGGGAATAGCTGCCTCTATCCATTGCCTGGAGGCGAAATACGTGGTACTATGGCTATAGTTAAGGTATTCGCGAAATGCCGGCAAAAGCGCGTCGGAAAAAGCCACGAACAAAGATGGGTGCTCCTGGCCCTTTCCGGGACATCCTGGAGGCCAGCCGTCTCCTCAGTTCGAGCGTGGTGCCCGAGAAGGTGGTCGAGACGGTCCTTACGCAGCTCTGTGACCGGCTCGGCAAAAGGTGCCGCTGTGTCTTGCTTGAGGGGGATGACCTGAGGCTCCGGTTCTGGGCGGGCGCGCACAGTTGCCCCATGGGCAAGCTTGTGGTCGATAGGGAGAGTATCGTCTGGGATGCCGTAAGAAAGGGTGGGGCGGTAAACCTGACAGACCCCCGGCAGACGGACGGCTACAAACATAGCCTGGCCCAACCGAGCAAGATCAAATCTGTCATTCCCCTGACGTATGTGGACCCGATAACCGGGCAGACAAGGAAATTGGGCGCGTTGATTGTCGATTCGGGGCAGGAGGGCCGTCCCATTTCGGAGGAGGATTTTGAATATCTCCAGGTAATAGGCCAGCTTGTCAGCGCCATTCTGGGAAGGGCAGAGCTCATAAAGCAACTCATGACATCCTGCCGGCGGCAGGAAACCATCCTTTCTCAGACCGTCCACAATTTCCGGAACAGCATAGCCATTATCGGGGGGTTTTCCCGGCGCATATCGCAACTGGCGAAGGACCCGGAACTGGCGTCAAAGGCCACCCACCTCCACGAAGAAGTGACAATTCTCGAAGCCCACGTTGCGGAGTTCGAGAAATACATGAGGCCGGGGGAGGCTGTCTCAGACACGTGACCATGAGAAGCGGACCCTCGCACCCGCCGGGCTGCCGTTCGTTTTTCCTGCTGCCCCCTGACATTGAAATGGGCACCCGGCGCGTCAGGCTAACAGCCCGGATGGCGGCTTGAAGAGGTATACCAAAGGTAACCATCCCCTCAATGTACTCTTTTCTGTCATAGGCTATGCCTTGTTTGCGAACTTCAAGAATCTCCTATTTATGGACCGCCTTATCGATAATGCCTCATCGACATCAAAGGCTTCGTTCCAGGTTAATGGTTTTGGAGGGGCTAAACTGGTTCGCGCTAAAGAAATGCATCAGCTTGGAATCATTGCTGTCGACCAGGGTGTTTACCTTTTGAACGCCGAGTGTTCTCAAATGATCCATAAATCCATTAATCAACTGCTCACCGATGCCCTTATGCTGGTAATCGGGATCAACGCCGATGGTATCCAGTGTCGCCTTTTCCCGGTAAATCCCATACTCTCCTATATAGAGTTCCCCCATTACAAACCCTATCACCGTTCCATCTTCTTCCTCCGCCACAAGCGACGTGGGCAAATAATCCGGGGATTGCACAAGCGTTTCAAACTTCTGTCTATAGTACTCCGACCGGGAAACCTTGAGCACTTTCTCGTCAATCCGAACCACAGCGTCAAAATCGTCAACCTTCATGAGTCTGATTTTAATGTTGCTCTTGTTCATGAAGCTCCTTTCTCTTCAGCGTTGTATTTTGAAATTCAATAAGGCAAGTTGAATTATGCTGTCTCCAAGATATTCACTTCTGCACTTGCTTCAATTTTCTTTACCTTTTCTGGCTATGGCTCTTTCTCTTTCAGGAACAGGAGGCGGAACAGGCTCGCCGGAAATCTTCTTCACCGCACCAAAGATAGAGAGGCGAGGTTCAAAGCAAAGTGAGTATTCTATATATCAAGCAAACACAGTTTGTCAAGAAAAAAAGCCTTGACATTCAGCGGTATTGCATCTATTTTTCTAAGCGGGCACTCACAACGGAGGGTCGGGGACGAGAAGCGAAAAGATGGCCCGTTTTGCCTCTTGCGCCGAAAAGCCCCGGAGGTTTTTCGGCGCTAAATGAGGCAGCAAATGAGGTGGTGACGTGAGGATAGGGGAGGGAAACGAGCAGCGTGGGGTGTTACGACAGTTCGTCGGTCTCTTCGATGAGAGGGGCTGGCTCAGGTGCAATCTCAAAATCAGATACCAAGGTATCAGCTACCGGATTTTTTGCAGTGAGACGGAGTTCCTCGCCTATCGGATCAACGATAACCCGTGTGTTCCGCCGGGCGTGCCCGGCTGGCCTGTTTGCATGGTCAGACAGGATGAGGTCTTTCACGATTCAGAACTGTGTACATTCCCGTCGCCTGAGCCCGGGCCGCGTGACTGGCTGCGGTGCATGGCGGACGGAGACTTCGAGGTGATTTGAGGTCCTATGAAGAAGACCATTGTCGTTTCCGGCTCCTTGGCCTATGACCGGATCATGGATTTTTCCGGATACTTCTCCCAGCACATCCTGCCGGAAAAGATACATGTCTTGAATGTCTGCTTCCAGGTGAACGGGGTACGGGAGAAATTCGGGGGAACGGCAGGCAACATCGCCTACTCCCTCATGCTCATGGGTCAAAGGCCCCTCATCTCCGCCGCGGTGGGCGGCCATGATTACCAACGGTATTTTCAGTGGCTGCAAGGGAACGGCCTCCCCACGGAAGACATCAGGATCATAGAAGAAGAATTTACCGCGGGCGCCTACATCACCACCGACCGGGCCGACAATCAGATCACGGGCTTCAACCCGGGGGCCATGAAGTTTACATCCAATCTGGATTTCGACAGACTGGAACCAGAACGCACGGTGCTTATTGTCTCTCCCGGTAATCTTGAGGATATGGTGAAGTATCCACGGATCTGTAAAGAGAGGGGCATCGATTATATCTTCGACCCTGGACAGTCGTTGCCCATGCTGGATGGCGAGGCCCTGGTCGAGGCAATCTCGGGGTGCCGGGTCCTTATCTCCAACGACTACGAGCTTGACCTCATCATAAAGAAGACCGGCCTCGACAGAAGGGCCTTGCTCGACCGGGTCGGCGTCCTCATTACCACCCTGGGAGAACTCGGATCGAAGATCGCCACGCCGGAGCGCGGTCAAACAGAGATTCCTCCTGTAAGGGCGAGACAGGCGCTTGATCCGACAGGGGCGGGGGATTCCTACAGGGGCGGACTGCTGACGGGTCTCGCGCAGGGATTGGATATCGAACAGTGCGCGCGGATGGGCAGCGTGTGCGCCTCCTTCGCGGTCGAATGCTATGGCACGCAGGAATACCGGTTCAGCGCAGACGAATTTAACGAAAGATTGGAAGGGTGTTGCCGGTAGGCGCCGGTAAGACCGACTTGCTCATCTTCGCCACCACCCTCGCCTTCGGCGGCGACCCGCTGCGTGACACCCGCTTCGTGGGTACCCGCCGCGGGCGGCTGTGATGCGACAACAAAGATGTGACGAACAATTCCCTTGAGGGGGCGCTGAGCCCGTCGGTCAAAAACGCCCTTGTAATTGCAGGCGGCTCGGTAAGGCCACCTCACTGGTCTTGCGGGGTGCAGCGCTTATCCGACCGGTAGCAGCTTCCCTTCGTTAGCTTCGCGTATTGCTTCATCTCGGAAACAGCCTCGGTGATCTCCCCGTAGTGGGAAAACGGATGGTTTCTATTGCTGGCGATCCCGATCGAGAGGGAGATGAAGGGAAATGATCTGGTTTTCCCCTGCCTGTCGAGGGCAATAATACAACCCGCCTCTCTCTCGGTCCCGTCATAGAAGGTGGGGATAATCCTGTCGAAGGTGGCGACAATTTCCGAGGCGGTAGCCTCGACGACGTCCGCGTCCATGACGAAGATAAAATCGTCTCCCCCGATGTGTCCCACGAAGGCCCCATTCGGCTGCCTGTTCTTCACGATGTTCAGGATGAGCCTTCCCGTCATCTTGATTACCTCGTCCCCCCGCGTAAAGCCATAATGGTCGTTGAAGGGCTTGAAGTTGTCGAGGTCCGCATATCCGATGGCAAACATCGCGTCTTTGTCGATGAGTTGCTGGATCGTCCTGTTGATCGAGATATTACCGGGTAGACGGGTGAGCGGGTTAACCTCCACCACGCGCTCGGCCCGAAGGACGCTGAGCTGGGCGCGGGCCGAGAGGTCCCTTTCGAGCTGCGACTTCCATACGTAGTCCTCGATAATGACGGAATCCCACTGCGGCAGGGGGATCGCATCATCGATCACGGCAAGGACAGGCAGATGGGTGAAGATCGGATCATCCTTCAGTGTTTTGAGCACCGTAACGGTCTCGTCGGCATTGGCGGTGAGATCGACGACGAGGAGGTCAGGGATGAGAGAGTAGACGTAGTCAAGACCCGATCCGAGGTTGCTGAAGGGGATTACCCGGCACGGCCCCGCGAGGAGTCTCTCCGTTATGGCAATCAGGGCCGTATCGCGGGAAATGAGCACAGCAGTCTTCATGACAGCACCTGAAAGCCCTTCACAATGCGAGGTCGGCGGCTTCTTCCAGCAGATCCTCAGACTCCTTCAGGATATCCCCGATATCTGATTCCGACAGTCCGATAAGCTCCCAGGACGAGGGGTGCAGCAGGGGAACGGCAAAGTCACCGGCAAAACCGAATCCCCTGGACCGAAGCAGGATATCGGCAAAATGCACGATTGCCGTCTCCATCGGCGCCACCTTTGATAGTTGGGGTCTGTGATGGCATGCAATAACGTCGATAAGACGTCTCGGGAAGCTCCACTGTTCAGCGATCCACGCGCCCACCGTGGCGTGAGTCGTCGGAAAGTAGTCGTCTTCCGCCTCGTACACGGTACACTCCTCTGCCTGGGCCCGGCTCATGACCTTCTCATACTCCTTGGGGAACTGAAGCACGAGGACGACCTTGCCTATGTCGTGGAGGAGGCCGTGGATGGATATCTCTTCCGTGTCCCTCAGTCCTTTCTTTTTCGAGATAAGGCGCGCGAGGATCGCGCATCCCAGGGAGTGCTCCCAGAGACCGATCATCGTCTGCTGCATAAGGTCAAAAACCGAGACGCCGATAAGGAGACCCCTCACCACGTTGAGACCGAGCAGGAGCACGGCCTGGTTTACCGACGAGATCCTCCCGGGGAACCCATAAATCGGAGAGTTTACCATCCTTAGCACCTTGGTGGCGAGTACAGGATCGTGCGAAACAAAACGGCTGATCTCGGCGAGCGAAACGGTCGGGTCTGCCACCAGCTCCAGCAGGCGTGACGCGACCGCAGGGATCGTCGCGAGAGTCTGAACGGTCTCGATTCTATCCTTCAGGGTTTTCAGATCCATGTGCTTCGTAAAGGCCTTCTATGTGCTCTCTCATCAGTCTCTTGAGCATGTCCATCTGCGGCGTCCCTTCCACGTTCCGGAAGCGCCTGTCGAGCTGCGTGAGCGCCTCCTCGCGGGGAGGTAGCGCCTTCGAAGCCCCCTGCACGAAAACCGCCTCGACGTTCATCCTCTGTATCTTTTCGATGAGGTCCTCGGTAAGCTCGGTATTCTCCCCCATCACCATGAGGCCGTTCCTGTTCACCACCGGGCGCTCCAGTTTCATTCCCGGTATGAGATTTTTCGCCAAAATCCTCGCCATCATTCCTTCCTGTGATCGGTCGCTCCGCACCGTGTTATCACTGTGTGACCGGCTCGGAAGAGAGTATAGCATGTTTTGAACATGTTCAACAGCAATAACAGACCCATACAAAATAGGGCGCCTCCCCGGGGTCACGGGCAGGCGCGAATCCGACGGGTGAGAGGGAGGTTAACCCGTCGCCTCGGATCTGAAAATTGCGCAGATATAGTTATAG
>JBEKJU010000184.1:0-7402 GCA_050011095.1 Syntrophorhabdales bacterium | reverse complement strand
AATTCTAACTCAGCGCTATCTTTGTTGCCTTCGTCATCTGCCCCTCGATGTACTACGACTGTACATCTTCGTCGCTCCTTCCTCGGCGCCTCGATATCGCTTTGATTTAGAATTGGAATAAGAGAGCATTGGCCTCTTTTCTTGATAACAAGACGCGAAGCCTTCCTTTGACAGGGCTTTGCAAGCCTCGGGCAGGATGGAATCGCGGGAAATGATGACTGACGCATGAGCACCATTAGTTTTCTTCTTGCCCTGCTGTCCTGCATATATCTCTTGTTTCACCTGTCGCGGATCTGAATGGCCCACTGACTTAGACTCCCATACATATTTTCGGTCAATCGTTGTTTTTTCTTAAGTCAGGCAATTCCGGGCGGGTTCCTCCATCTTCTACATAGCCGGAGACCACTCGTACCTGTCCAAACGGACAGGTACAAACCATCCTTTTCCCCGATGATACGTGCCGAGCCTGGAAGATGCACGAGCCATCATGCGTCCGTCGAGGTAGTATCCCTTTAGCTTCAGTATCTTCATTAGACGCCCGAAAAGCGCCCTTTCTGCATGGAAATATGCAGGACGATAAAACATTCGAAAATTCCAGAAAACACCGAGAAGGAGGGTCCATGGAAGGCACGAAGATCCTTCACTGCGCCGACCTGCACTTCGACGACGAGCGTGGTCGGCTCCAGAACACCGTTGAATGCTGCGACCGGATCGTTGAGACAGCGCGGGTCGAATCACCGCAATCGATAGTCATAGCGGGAGACATTTTCGAGAGGGGGCTTATCCTCGGTTCGCCGGGAACACTGGCAGCGATCGATTTCGTGTACCGGTGCGGCAACATCGCCCCCGTCGTAATCACGAGCGGCACCCCGACGCACGATGCGGCCAACAGCACGGAAGTATTCAACAAGCTCAGCACAAAGTACCCTATCTATGCGACCGGCCTTCCCCGGCAGGTGTGCCTGACAAAGGAGGAGCCACGCGGATTCATCGAGGTCAACGGAGATGGCGGCAGTTTACCGGGGTCAGCGCTTGTCGTATCCTGCCTGCCTTCAGTCACGAGGGCGTCGCTGATGGCGATGGCAAGTCTCTCGATAGACGCCGCGGGCATTGAATGCGCCGAAGTGCTGAGGGACTTGTTCCAGGCCTGGGGCGTCACGAACGAAAAGGCCAACCGCCTCGGGATACCGACAATACTCGTCGGCCATGGGACGGTGAAAGGCTCCCGCCTGTCGACGGGACAGCGGGTCACCGATCCCGACGCTGAATTCGGCATCGCCGATCTCAAATTGACAAAAGCTGCCCTTGTCTGTCTCGGCCACATCCACATGCGACAGCAACTCCAGGACAACACTTTCTATTCCGGTTCCATCACCCGCGCCGATCACGGGGAGACCGAAGAGAAAGGCTTTTTCCTCCACACGATCAACGAAGAGGTTGTCACGTCCAGGTTCGTGGAAACCCCGGCAAGGACGATGCGCACCTTGGAGGCGACTGAAAAACTGCCTGACGCCTCCTTGCTGGAGACCGTCAAAGAAGGCGATTATGTGAGGATCGTCTACAGCATCAGGGAGGAAGACGCAGCCCTGGTGGACGATGCGGCCTTGAGACGGCTTGCCTATGAAAAAGGAGCCGCCCACGTAAGGATTGACAAAACGGTGCTCCCCATGACGAATGTGAGATCCGAGGGCATATCCAGGCTCAAATCTCTCGATGAAAAGCTCAAGAGATGGGGCGAATTGAACGGCCAACCGGTCACTACGAGTCTGCTCGACAAGCTCCGCCAGCTTCAGACAGCGGACGAACAAGCCATACTCGACAGTTATCTCAGAAAGGAGGCATCCGATGAAACCGGATTATTTGCTGCTTAGAGGCTTCGAGGGGATCCTGTCAGGAATGGGTCTTCACGAAATCGAAATCGACTTTTCCATCGTGCCGGACGGCATCGTCGTCTTCGACGGTCCGAACGGTAGGGGAAAGACGACCATAGTCGACAACATGCATCACTTCCGCCTCATGCCGTCCAAGGTGAACAAGAGCTACTCCCCCGAGGGTTTCAGCTTCTACGAGGAGACGTACGGCGCCGATGCCTGCAAGATATTCGTTTCCAAAATGAAGGGCATGCGCCATAAATCGGTAATTTCCATCGACGCCATAAGGCGGAGACAAAAGTGTTACCTCTACGAGGAGGTGAACGACAACTGGAGGCCCCTGAACCCCGACGGGTTGACAGAGAGCTACGACAGGGCGGTTGAACGGATATTCGGCACGCCGCAGCTCTACTTCATCTCGAACTTCAGGGACCAGCGGGCAAAGAGCTTCTCCAGGTACAGTAAGGGGGACATCAAGGAGGTCCTCGCCGAGCTTTTAGGCATAGACGGCATCAAGGAACTCTCGGACAAGGCCGGCCGTGTGCGCAAAGGCCCTTCAGGACCATCTCGGGTATCTCGCAAGGGAAAAAGAGGATTTGCTGCACGTCATAGCCGGCAAAGAGGAGAAGACTTCGAAGTCCCGCGATGTGCAGTCGGACCTCTCCGGACTGGCTGCGAATATCAGGTCCCTCGAATCCGAGCGCCAGCACGAGGAGCGGAAGCTTTCCGAAGCCACTACGAAGATCGCACTCCAGGAAGAGCGGCAGAAGGCAACGGACGGGATTCTCGCCGATATGGAAATTAAGAAGAAGGAAGCTGAAGGGCTGCGGAAAGTCAGAGAAACCAGGCTGGAAGCGTTCCGGACAAAGGCGGCATCCATGAGCGGGAGAATTACGAAAACCAGGAACCTCCTTGCCAACCTCGATTCATTGAGGCTGAAGGCGGAGGAACTCAAGGGCCTCGATGAAAGAATGTCGAACCTGAAAAACTCGGCCAGGCTCTGTGACGAGCGGTACGTGAGGATGAACACGCAGATATCGGACCTCCAGACCGTCGAAAAGGTCGTCAAGGACAAGGAGAAGGAACTCGAAAGACTACGGCTTTCCCGACAACATGCAGTCGAGAAGGTCAAAGTAGTCATCAAGGACATGAAGGCAAAGGTGCAGAGACTCGCCGAGTACCGATGCGATCCGACGGGAGCGAGTTCATGCCCTTTCCTCAGGGATGCGCGCGAGGCGAAAAAGGCTATCCCGGCCAATGAGGCGGAGCTTCAGCGCCTGACCGGCGCCAAAGACCCGCAGCAGGAAAAGCTCCTTCGGGAACTGGCCGACCTTCGCCGAAAATGCGCCGCCATGCCTTCTCTTCGGAAAGAGGCCGAACAATTGCTTTCGACGAAGAGAGTCCTCGCGGATGAAATGAGGAGGGCCGACGAACAGATCACGGCCCTGAAGGATGAACTGAAACCGCTGGCGGAAGCGGAGCAGGCCGAGAAGGAGCTGCCGGAACTGGAGGCGGAACTCGTGGCATTGGAAAAAGAAAAGGAAGAGTATCTTCTGGAGGCCAATAGGGCCATCGCCGCGATCGAGGCAGAGATCAGGGCACGGGAAGACGAGGCGGCGCGGATCGTTATCGACCCGGCGTTGAAAGAAGCGAAGGATCGGCTCGTACAAAGCGTTTCCGCGCTCGGGAGCCGAATAGACACCCAAAGGACAGAGGAGGCCGCTTTAAGGAAGGAAGCCGGCGCCCTCGACGAGGCCCTCAGGCGGATCGCGGAGTCGGAGGCGAAATGCACGGAGATTGATGAAGAAATCAAGCATCTCGGGACCGAGATATCAGAATGGACCATCGCAGAAAGAGCATTGGGGAATGACGGCATCATTGCCCTCGAAATCGACGACGCGGGCCCCGCCATCGCGAGCATCGCGAACGAGCTGCTACGCGTCTACGATTCTCCCTTCTCTGTCCGGCTCAACACCCAGGAAATGACAAGGGCAGGCAAGCTCAGGGAAGGCTTCGACATTCCCGTGTTCGACGCCAACACGAATAAATCGAAAAGCATCCGGAAACTCTCGGGCGGTGAAGCTACCATTGTTGAGGACGCGGTCGCGAAGGCCATATGCATTTACAACAAGACGAGCAACGGCAGAGACCTCGCGACAATCTACACGGATGAGAGGGACGGGGCCCTGGACCCGGAGAGAAAGAGGGCCTATTTCCGCATGAAGCAGAAGGTGCTTGCCCTCGGCGGATACGAACAGGAATTTTGCATCACCCACACCCCTGAACTGCTCGCCATGGCGAGCGCCGTCATTTCTCTCAAACCCGGCGGCATCACCATAACCGCCAACAACTGAAAGGAGCAATACGGGCATCAAGGGGATGGGTTCGTGGGTGATACCGACGAAATCCTTCTACGTGCGACACGAGGTCGCCTAGCTGATTGTTGCTCTTTGGGCAACCAGAGAAGCAACCCTGCGTTCCGTCGCAGGTAGCCTACCGGTACATGCGAAGGCGGTAACGCCTTGGTGTGAAGTTACTGGGACAAAGTAGCCCTGCCGAAAAGCGCAGAACAAACCGCGAGGGCGTTCAATGATTGCCAGTGTCAGGCGGTCGGGGAGCCAGGCTGGAGTGGTACGGCTAACACATGTGAACTGCTGGTAAACGTCTTGAATTTTGAAAGGGCCAAAGGACACTGATAGGCCCTAGCCAAAGCGGCAAGCCGTCGGGATATTCCTTTGTAGAATGGGAATACACGGACACGAATGCGGCAGGCGAAAAGGCAGAGCCTAACCCACTCGATATCATCAGATAGGTGGAACGTGGAAACCCCGTATGTTCCCCATAAGGGAAAGCGAACTGCAAGGAACGCCGACGGACATGCGGGAACAGGAAGATGGAAGAAGCGAAGGCCGGCCTGTAATGGGTCGGATAGGGATTGAGGCGAAAGCCGATATCATCCCACGCGAAAGCGGGCTGACGTCCATCGGGTCTATCTTTACGAGAGAACATGGAGAACCTCTCAAGGAGGGAAAGCAAATGAAGGCATCAGAAAATGCTTGTGCACCCTCCGGCAAGACGGTGGACTGGCGCCAGATTGAATGGCATCAAGTCTACCAGAATACCAGGAGGCTGCAGGCGCGTATCGTAAAGGCTACGCAGGAAGGCAGATGGGGCAAGGTGAAAGCCCTGCAACGTCTGCCGACCCACTCGTACAGCGGCAAAACTCTTGCCGTGAGGCGGGTGACAGAGAACCAAGGCAAACGAACACCGGGCGTGGACGACGTTACGTGGTCTACGCCGGAAGCCAAATCGAACGCCGTGTTGTCGTTGCGGCAGAGGGGCTATCAAACGATGCCCCTCAGACGCATATACATCCCCAAATCCAAGGGAGGAAAGCGCCCGATAAGTATTCCGACTATGACGGACAGGGCCATGCAAGCGCTTTACTTGCTTGCCCTGCAACCTGTGGCGGAGACGAAAGCGGACACGCACTCCTGCGGGTTCCGAACAGGAAGGTCCACTGCGGACGCAATAGGACACTGCTTTATACAACTGGCTGGACCAAAATCTGCGGAATGGATTCTAGAGGGGGACATCAAGGGCTGTTTCGACAACATCAGTCATGCCTGGCTGCTCGACAATATCCCCATGGACAAATTCGATGCTCAGGAAATGGCTGAAGGCGGGCTTCATGGAGCTATGGTCCTTCAACCCTACGAATGCTGGGATTCCCCAAGGGGTCGGTCCTGACTCCTCCCACACAATAGATAACTTTGAGTTTGAGAATACAGTCAAATATACGAGGAATTGGAACAATATAGCAGTTGACAAATGACACACTTTAGTAGTAGTAATATGGCATATGGGAAGATCGCCGAATTTAGAGTTTGTGGAACGCCTCAACACGGTGCGCTCTCTATTGAAGGGAGGCTCCGCCGACGAGGAAGTCGTTTCGAAGATAATGGCCCGATTCAGCGTTTCCCGAAGACAGGCCTACCGGTACATGGAAGAGGCGCAGAAGAAGCGCAAGGTAGTCCCGGAAGCGAAGATCGTATTTACCGTGAAGCTCCCCGAAAGCCTTGCATCTCTCGTGAGGCGCGTTGCCGATTCTACCGGGGAGTCCTTGAGCGCCATCGTCACGCAGGCCCTGAAGGCATTCTTGAGAAGAAGGGAGTATGGCCGGAAAGCGCCGTGAGATTCAGATGCTCTACCAGCACGATCGCTTGGGCGATGAGAAGATCTCACAGATCTACAGGATGCTTGTTCCGGAAAAGAGATAGAAGATAGGAGACACGCATGAAGACGGCGGCGCTCTATGCCCGGGTGTCCTCGGAGAAGCAGAAAGAGGAGCAGACGATCGGGAGAATAGTGTGGGTACCTTGGTGTGGCGGCGGGAGAACTGTTTGTTCCGCCCGAGGCGCTCCTCGGCGAGAGAGAAGGAGGCTTCATTGACAAGAGGAGGAACGGGTATCTCGATCCAGTCCTCCCGGGGTCGTTCATGGGAGCAACTGTTGCGGGGAGAGAAGCCGCCGCGTTTGCGCAAGAGGCGGTTGACTTTTTTCCTCTCGGTATGCTCGGTTTTGCCGAAGCACGCCGTTCCCTTGTAGGCGGGATTACGGAGCATGGCCCACACGGTCGACCGCTCCCACAATGATGTGCCCTTCCGGGTCTCGACGCCCTGGCTGTTCAGTCTCCGCGTGATCTCCCCTATGCTCAATGCTTCCTCGGTGTACCACTGATACACGTCCCGCACTGTCGCTGCCTCTTCTTCGATGACATCGTAGTAGGCGGCGGAGGTTTCGGATTTCTTCACATAGCGGTACCCGTAAGGGGACAGGGACTCTTGGTATGCAGCGAATGCGGCTACGCCTTCTACAGGACTACCACCAGGACGTCCAAAAGGAAGCTCTACTATTACCGCTGCCTGGGTTCCGACGACTACCGACACCCCAATGGCCGCAGGTGCACGAACCGGCCTATCCGCCAGGATTATCTGGATGAACTCGTATGGAAGCAGGTCATGCGGTTATTCGAAGATCCGGACCTCATCGGCAACGAGATAAACCGCAGGGTCCAGGAAGCCCGAAACTCCAGCCCCGTAAGGGTGCGAAAAGAGACGCTCTCCAAAGAGATCGCCCGCGTGAAAAACGGCATCGACCGGTTGCTCGACGCATACCAGGATGGACTTTTGCAGCTCCCGGAGCTCCGCACCAGGGTGTCCGGCTTACGGAAGAAAGATTCGGCATTGACGTCGGAACTCCAATCCATGGAGTCCAGAATGGTCGACGAGGAGACTCATCTGAGGCTCGTCAACGGAATAGACGACTTCCTCTCCCGCATCCGCACATCAGCGGAAAGCTCAATATCGTGGACCGTCAGAAAATCCTCAGGCTTATCGTCAAGGATATCCTAGCCCCACAACGATACCTGACGTACGAGAGCCAGTTTCCGTTTTCTGTACGATAGGTAGG
Source organism: Syntrophorhabdales bacterium (assembly GCA_050011095.1). Taxonomy (GTDB): domain Bacteria; phylum Desulfobacterota; class Syntrophorhabdia; order Syntrophorhabdales; family WCHB1-27; genus JBEKJU01. The sequence continues at coordinate 60 of JBEKJU010000184.1, read as the reverse complement.
CCACATGGTTCCTCTTCTGAATCCAGGCTACCATGGCGATACAGGCTGTAGCATCATAAC
>JBEKJU010000183.1:0-7455 GCA_050011095.1 Syntrophorhabdales bacterium | reverse complement strand
TGATAAAATCCGTAATGCGGTTTCCCTTCGGAAGCTCTGCAACAGTTCGCGCCATCTTTGCTCCTCACTTGGATAGGATGGCACATTTTATCACAAAGACTACGTTAAGTGAACAGTATTGTTCTTAGGGGCCTCGATTCTATCCTCGTCATGTTGATGGCGGCGTCGGACAATGCCTTCAGCACGGAGAAGAGACCTCCGGGCCGGTGGCTGACCGAAAAGATAATGGAGCACTTGTCGCCCGCATCTGGGCTCGCATCCCTTGACAGCACGAGGAACCGCGTCGCGTTCGAGTCGTTGTCCTCCATGCCTTCGTTCAGGATTTCGAGGTGATACAGGTCGGCGCAGAGCCTGCTCGCAAGGACGGCGCATGCCGCCGGTCTCTGCTCGCGGAGCATGATAGCCGCCCCCGCGGTGTCATAGAAAGGCCGCGCCTCCAGCTTGTGCCGCTTCAGGGACTCGCGACACTGACCGAGGGCCTGGGGATGGGAATAAACCGCGCGGAGATCGCGGTAGTCCTGTTCGGGGAGCGCGAGGAGGCAGTGGTGCACGGGGATCGAGACCTCTCCCACGACCCGGAGCCTTGTCTCGACGAGCATGTCATTGACCTCGGTGACGGCCCCTTCCAGCGAGTTTTCCACGGGCACGATGCCGTAGTCGAGCTGGCCCGTCTCCACTTGGCCGAATACCTCGTGGAAGCTCTCGCAAGGGATGGGGACAAGGTCCGGATCGTACCTCCGGGCCGCCACCTCGCTATAGGCGCCGTGCTCCCCCTGAAACCCCATGAGCCGCATCTCCTCCGTTTGGATGCGCCTCGCCTCCTCGATGATCGCCCTGTAGAGGCGCTCGGTGAATGCCGGTTCCATGACGTTGTGCGAGTAGCCCCGGACCTGTTCGAGGACCTCCCGCTCCCGCTCGGGCTCGACCAGGCTGTTCTTCAGCCTTTTGAGTCGCAAGGCGTGTTCCATCCGCCGGCTGATGAGGTTCACGATCTCGTAATCGATTGTGTCGATGGCGCTCCGTATCTCTTTCAGGTCCATTTCCCTCTCACCTCCGTATCCGGGGAATTTTCTGTTCGAGGAGCATCAGGTCCGCCAGCACGATTGCCGTGGCCGCCTCGACGATGACGGGGACCCTCAGGGCGAAACACGCATCGTGACGCCCCTCGAGGGAGAATTCGCGTTGCAGGGCCGTCTCCATATCGATGAAAAATTGCGGTCGCGAGATGCTCGCCGTCGGCCTTACGGCGATTCTGAAGGCCAGCCGATTGCCGTTCGTGATCCCTCCGTTTATGCCGCCCGCGTTGTTCGTCATGGTCTCGCCCGTCCTTGAGACGATCCGGTCGTTGCAGGCGCTTCCCCGCATCCGGGCGCAGGCGAAACCCGCGCCGAACTCGATCCCCTTGATCCCCGGTATCGCGAAGACGAGGTGGCCTAGGAGGGACTCGACCGAATCGAAGAAAGGCTCCCCCAGGCCGGGAGGGATGCCGTCCGCCCGGCACTCGACAATGCCGCCCACGGAGTCGCCCTCACGGGCGGCCGCCTTCACCGCGCCGTCGATGTCGGTCGATCCGCCCGCCTCGACGAGTGTCGCCTCGCAGGTCGCGGGAAGGATCAGCTTCTTTGCGACAACCCCGGCCGCGACGAGGCCCGCCGTCAATCTCCCCGAGAAGATGCCTCCCCCGCGGTAATCGTGAAAGCCGCCGAACTTCTGTTGGGCTGTGAGGTCCGCCTGGCCCGGCCGTGGGTTCGTCGTGACGTGGCTGTAAGCGGTCGAGTCGACATCCTTGTTCTCAAAGAGGATGAGCAGCGGGGCCCCGGTCGTGACGCCCTTGAAGAGACCCGATTTCAGCGATGGTATATCGTCCTCCCTCCTTGCCGTTGTCCCCGGCCTCCCGCCCTTCCGGCGGTCGAGATCGGCCAGGAAATCCCCGACCGTGAGGGCGAGACCGGCGGGACACCCGTCGATCACGATGCCCACGCACGGGCCGTGGGATTCGCCGAGCATGCTTATCCTGAAGAGCGTCCCGAAGGCGTTCATGATTCCACGCCCAATGCGGCGAGGTCGGAAAAAAAGGCGGGATAGGATTTGTGGACGCACGATGAGCCGGTAAGCGTGATCCTTCCCTTCGCGACCAGGCCCGCCACGGCGCATGCCATGGCGATCCGGTGGTCGTTGTGGGAGTCGACGAGGGCCCCGTGCGCACAGCCTCCCCGGACCTCCATGGCATTGCCCGCCGGCCTCACGGCAATGCCCATTTTCCCGAACTCCTCGGAAAGCGCCCGTGCCCGGTCGCTCTCCTTGTGGGTCAATCGGTCAAGGCCATGGATCACGCTTGTCCCCTCGCACGCGCCCGCGAGGGCGACGAGAGGGGGGAAGAGGTCGGGACATGCCGTCGCGTCGACGTGAAAGGCCCTGAGGTCGCATCGCTCGACGGAGACGTGGTCGCGCCCGGCATCCACCCGGGCGCCCGCTTCCGCGAGGACGTCGATGATGGCCCGATCCGCCTGAAGGGACGCGGGATCGAGGCCCCTTACGGTCACGTCTCCCGCGATCGCCCCGGCGACGAGGAGAAAGGACGCCCCCGACCAGTCGCCCTCGACCGTGCAGGCGGACGGGCGATAGGCCTGGTTCCCCGCGACGGCGAACGCCCCGAGCGCATCGTCATGGTCTATTTCCACGCCGAAAGCACGGAGGAGCTGGACGGTCATCCGCACGTAGGGCAGGCTCTTCAGCCCGACGACCGTGACGAGGGAATCCGTCTCGCAGAGGGGAAGGGCCATGAGGAGCCCGCTCAGGAACTGGGAGGTTACGGACCCGTCGATGGAGGCATGACCGCCTTTCAAGGGGCCCCTGACAATGATGGGGGCGTGGCCGTTGTCCGTCACGCAGGAGGCGCCCAGGGCGGCCAGGGATTCCATCATCCCCATGGGTCGCGTGATGAGCGAGCCCGAGGCGACGAGCGTGGTCCTGCCGGGGATCAGCGCGGCAATCGGCGTGAAGATGCGCATGGCGAGCCCCGATTCCCGGCAGTTGAGGACGCCTTCCGGCCTGCCCAGCCCATCCCGGCCCGTGCCGTGGACGAAAAACCGGTTTTCCCCCGTCTCCGCCGCGGTCGGCCCCTCGGCCCCTCGGGCATGTCCGCGCGGGTCTATCCGCGCGCCGAGCGCCTCGATAACCTCCGCCGACACGAGACCGTCATCGGAGAGCGAGGGGTTCTCTATCTCCGAGAGGCCGCGGCTGAGCAGGGCCGCGGCCAGGGCCCGGCCGGTCATGCTCTTCGAGGGCGGCGCGATGATTGTTCCCTTAACCCGTGAAGGCGTGATGAATCTCATCCCATATCCTCCCCGCGATCTCTTCCGGCCCCTTTCCCTCCGTGGAAATGAGGAGATCGGCGGCGCGGGCGTACCCTGAGAGGCGCATCGCCAAAAGCGCCCGTGCGTCCGCCTCTGCATCGTTGCCGCTCAGAAGGGGCCTTGTCCCGTCCTTGCCGACCCTTTGGAGGATCGTCGGCACGTCCGCCCAGAGCCAGACCGAGAGACAGTTGTTCCGGAGGACCCGCACGTTCGCCCTGGTGCCCACGGCGCCGCCGCCCAGGGAGACGACATGGCGCGTCACGAGCCTGAGGCCGTCGATTTCCGCCTGCTCCATCCTCCTGAACGCCTCTTCCCCGCTGCGCTCGAAGATCTCCGCGATGGCCGAACCCGCTTTTTTTTCGATCTGCCTGTCGATGTCGAGAAGGGTCAGGCCGCTCATCCCGGCGATCCCGGAAGCGACCGCCGATTTCCCCGTGCCCATGAACCCGATGAGGGCGATGTTCCTCCTCGCGTCCCGCCTCGTCTTAAAGAGGGCCTTCCGCATCGGCCCAAGGGGGGCGGAAAGCGCCGTGAAAAGGCTGAAGGCGGGGGCCGCCTGGCCGAGAAGCCACTCCCGTCCGTCGATCACCGCGCACCCCCTGTCGCCCGCATCCCGCACAAGGGCCGTGGGGCGGGAATAGAGGGCATCGAGGACGAGGAGATCGGGATGGAGCAGGGCGGGATCGACCACCCGGTCCGCCGAGGCAATGGCGGAGATGAGGAGGCGGGCCTCCGCTAGCGGCCCCGCGACGTCGTGAAGGGGGACGGCCTCGCATCCGAGCGCCTTCGCCGCGTCGCGGGCCCTCTCGAACGTGCGGTTCGAAAGGACCACGCTGCCGCCCGCCGAAAGAAGGGCGAAGGCCGCGGCCCGCGCCGCCCCTCCAGCGCCGAGGACGATGGCCTTTTGCCCTGAGGGCTCAAGGCCCGCGCCCCTGACCGCGGAAAGGACGCCGGCAATGTCCGTGTTGCAGCCGATATAGCGGCCTGCCCTCTTCACGACCGTATTGACCGACCCCACCCGCGCGGCATCGGCCTCCAACCCGTCCAAGTGGCCCATGATCCCGGTCTTGAAGGGGGAGGTGATGTTGAGGCCGTCAAGGCCGATCTGCCGGGCGAGGTCTATTATTTCACGGGCGGTGGAGGCCGCGAGGCGGAGGTAGCGCGCGTCGACGGCAAGCTCCCTGAAGGCCGTATTGAAGATGATGGGGCTCCTGCTGTGAAAGACGGGGTTTCCGGCAACCGCGTAGAGGGCCGTCATGGCGCGCCTGTCCCTTCGCCGGATGCGAGCGCCCGAAGGAGAATCCCGAGCGCGCGCTGATCGATCTGACCGTCCGCCGTCTCCTTCCCCTCCGCGAGGCACGCGAACGTAAAGGGGCTTCCTAGGAGGGGGGCCGCGAGCCTCACTACCCGGCCCATCCTGCCCATGCCGACGACCACGATCCTTCTCGCGTCGTCGAGAAGGCCGAGGAGCCGGGCGTTATCCGCCTTAGAGCGGACCGCGCAGGCTATCTTGGCGATGTCCGCCCCTTTCGCGAAGCAGGCGCCGACCGTCTCGCGAAGCACGGCTGCCTCGGGCGTCCCCGCGTGGTCGTGGAATGAGACAATCACGGCGCAGCCGGCCGACCGCGCGCGCCTCACGATGTCCTCCCGGTACTCGTCCGGGGCGTCAAGCTCCACGTCGACATAGGCGGCCCCGGAGTCGATCGCCGCCAGAAGGAGCATCCCGCGGGTGGCGTCTGGAAGCGCGCCGGGCGAGCACGTGGCGATGAGATTGGGGTGGCGTGAGAAAATGGTGCGCACATCGGCCGCATCGAGGCCCATCCTGTCGAGGCGTATCTCGGCGAAGGCCACGTCTTCGAGGGCCGCGAGGCAGGAGACGACCGATTCTTCAGCGAGGCTGACACAGATCATCGATCACCTCCCTGAGGGCATCAAGCGCGATTGGTACGACCCTGGCCCTTCCGATCCCTTCGAGCAGGACGAAATGGATCAAGCCGCCCTCCCTCTTCTTGTCCTTTTCCAGCGCGTCCCCCAGGGCGCGGCTGTCCATCTCCATCGCGACGGGAAGGCCGAAGGAGGAAAGGAGGGCCTCGATCCTCGCCGCGTCGTCCTGGGAAAGGAGGCCCTTTGCGACGGAGAGCTTTGAGGCGGCTACCATGCCCAGGCCGATTGCCCGGCCGTGATCGACGTGATAGGCCTTTTCAACCGCATGGCCTATCGTGTGGCCGAAATTGAGCGTCCTCCTTACCCCCGATTCCCGCTCGTCCCTGGAGACAATCGCGCCCTTTACGGTCAGGCAGCCATGGACGATGTGCCCGATCACGTCCCGGTCGAGGCGAAGGGCCTTTTCCCGGTGCGCCTCAAGAAAGGAGAAGAGGTTTTCATCTCCGACGGCCGCCTGTTTAACGACCTCGGCAAAGCCGTTTTGCAGCTCTCGCTCGGGAAGCGTCCCGAGGAGGTCGAGGTCGCAGAGCACGAAGGCGGGCTGGGTGAAGGTGCCGATCAGGTTCTTGTAGCCGTCCAGGTTGACGCCATTTTTTCCCCCCACCGAGGCGTCAACCTGCGCCAGGAGCGTCGTGGGCGCGAAGCCGAACCGCAGACCTCTCAAATACGTCGATGCGGCAAAGCCGGCCACGTCGCAGACGATCCCGCCGCCTATGGCGACAACGCAGGTGACGCGGTCGACCCCGTGGCGGAGGAACTCTTTATAAATGCCCGCGACCGCACCGAGTGTCTTCGACCCTTCGCCCGCGCCGATCTCGATCACCTCCCATTGTGGAAAGGCCTTCCCGTGAAGGCGCCTGACCACCCGGTCGGTGACGATCACGCCCTTGGCGGCGCCGACATACTCGGGGAGGCGCGAAAGGGATTCGGCGATTGCGATGACCGGGGCGCCCGATGACGCCGTGATGTCGATCCGCCTCATCGCGGGCCCGCCATAAACCGGTGGAGGCCGTCGATCTTTCCCATGATGTCCGTGAACTGGGCGGGGTTGAGCGTCTGATCGCGGTCGCAGAGGGCGCCCTCGGGATTGATGTCGACCTCGATGATCACCCCGTCGGCGCCCGCGGCAACCGCCGCGAGGGTCAAGGACGGGACGAGCGACACCTTTCCCGTTGCGTGAGAGGGATCGACGATAATGGGGAGATGGCTCAGCTCCTTGATGGCGGGCACCGCGCTGAGATCGAGCGTATTTCTCGTATATTTCTCGAAGGTGCGTATCCCCCTCTCGCAGAGTATCACGTTGGGGTTCCCCTCGCTGAGGATATACTCGGCGCAGTTGAGCCACTCCTCGATGGTGGAGTTCATGCCCCTCTTCAGAAGGACGGGTCTATTCGATCGCCCCACCTCCTTGAGGAGCGAGAAGTTCTGCATGTTCCTCGCGCCGATCTGGAGCACGTCGGCATACTCACCCACCCAAAAGACATCCCGCGAGTCGATCACCTCCGTCACGATGGGCAGGCCCGTCTCTTCCCTCGCCTTCTTCAGGATCTGAAGGCCCTTCAGACCGAGACCCTGAAACGCGTAGGGCGAGCTGCGCGGCTTGAAGGCCCCCCCGCGCAGGGCGTGCGCGCCGGCCTTCCTGACGGCGATGGCCGTCTCGATGGTCTGCCGTTCGCTCTCCACCGTGCACGGACCCGCTATAACGGTAAATCCCTCGCCGATCCTGACGGAATCGACCGGAACGACTGTCCTGCCGCCGCCGTTCAACATTGCGAGCCTCAGGTCTGTCATCTCCCTCCTCCCGGGAAGCCCCTTTCCAAAACAAAAGGCCATGGGATTTCCATGGCCTAAAAAACGAAAAGGGCCATGGGTCTTGCACCCATGGCCCTCACTTACCCAAAGGTAGTCAAGGACACCGTGGGTGCCTGTCCCTAAACCAAAAAAAGAAGTAATAGCCGGAAAAAAGTGCCATAATATTCATGGTTCTCTACTATAGGGCATTTCCATTTTTTTGTCAAGGGAGATGCGGTGTTGTCCCAGGGCAAACGCATTTGGAACCTACGGCCCTCTTTCTCTCCGGGAAAGACTACTTTCGTCTCCAGCGCCGGGAACATTGCCTTGCGTCGCGCGCTTTGTCCGCTTCCCGCCCCGTCTC
>JBEKJU010000182.1:0-10916 GCA_050011095.1 Syntrophorhabdales bacterium | reverse complement strand
ACGAAGAGCACGTCTTTTTCCAGCAGGCCGGACAATCTTTTTGCAACGGGCTTCAACGAGTACTTCTCCGCCCTCTTGCCCTTGGGACGACCGAGGTGGGATGCCAATATCGCCTTCCCCTTCCTCTCGATCACATAGTTTATCGTGGGAAGATGCGCCTTTATCCTGGTGTCGTCCGTGATGTTCCCCTGATCGTCCATGGGAACGTTAAAATCAGCGCGGATGAAGACCCGCCTGTGGCTCAGCTCAACCTCTTTGATCGATTTCATGGGCTCTCCCCTGCCAGATCCGATTAATCCCTATTTCATCACGAAGGCTATGACGTCGCACATCCTCGTGGAAAAGCCCCATTCGTTGTCGTACCATGCGAGGACCTTCGCCATCCGGCCGCCTACGACGAAGGTCTCGGGAAGATCGACGATCGATGAATGGGGGTTTCCGATAAAATCGCTCGATACAAGCTCCTCGTCCGTCGCCGCCAGTATCCCTTTCATGGGGCCTGCCGCATATTTCCGGAACATGTCCTTGATCTCTTCCTTTGTCGTGCTCTTCGAAAGGCTGGCAACGAAGTCGACGATGGAAACGGTGGGGGTGGGCACCCTTATGGAGAGCCCGTCGAGCCGCCCCTTCATCTCCGGAATGACCTCCGATATGGCCTTTGCCGCCCCGGTCGTCGTCGGTATCATTGAAAGCGCCGCCGCCCTGGCCCTCCTCAGGTCCTTGTGCGGCTGGTCGAGGATCACCTGGTCATTCGTATAGGAATGGACGGTCGTCATCAGGCCGGCCTCTATGCCGAACTCCTTTTGCAGTATCTTGACTACCGGCGCAAGGCAGTTCGTGGTGCAGGAGCCCATGGAGATAATGTGGTGCTTCCCCTTGTCATATACCTCCTGATTGACGCCGAGCACAAAGGTCACGTCAGGATTCTTGGCGGGGGCCGACACGATCACCTTATTCGCCCCTGCGAGCCGATGCTTCTCCCCGCCTATCCTGTCGGTAAATTTTCCGGTGCTCTCCAGGACCACATCTACCTTAAGCTCCTTCCACGGGAGTTTCTCGGGGTCCCGCTCAGACAGCACTTTGATCGCCTTACCGTCCACCACTATGGACCCGTCCTTCTCGCCCACGTCGGCGCCCATGGTGCCATGGACAGAGTCATACTTCAGAAGATGGGCGAGAGTCTTTGCATCGGTGATGTCATTGATCGCAACGAACTCCAGCTCAGGATTCTTGGAACCTATTCTGTACACCTGCCGACCGATCCTGCCAAACCCGTTAATACCCACCCTGATAGCCATGATACCTCCTCAATGTGTTGTTAAATATTAGCGAAAGGACCCTGTCTTGTCAAACAATCTCTTTTCGCAAAAACACGGCCCAGCCTAGTAAAACGTACTGAAAGCCCGACACCGCGGTCAGGATGGCGGTTGCAGGGTAAAAAAAGAACAAAGCGACGCGACCGTCGGTGAACCCCAGCACGTAGACGATGGTGAGCATCTGGAGCACGGTCGTCGCCTTGCTCACGAAACTCGGCACAGGATTCATGGTGAGGCCCCTTTTTAACAATATAAGGAACCCGAGGGATATCACAAGGTCCCGAAGGAGCACCACCGCCATCAGCCAGAACGGGATGATCTGCTGAAAGTAGAGCACCACGTACGACGACGCGAGCATCACCTTGTCCGCGAGGGGGTCAAGGTAGGCGCCGAGGCTCGTTTTCGTTCCCATCCGCCTGGCGAAGAAGCCGTCCAGCAGGTCGCTCAGGGCCTGCAGGACAAAGAGCAAAAGGGCAAGCCTGTACCGCTCGTAGGCAACGAGCAGGACGAAAAAGACGGTGACAAAAAGACGAAAGAAGGAGAGCAGGTTAGGCAGGTTCATTCTGGGTCGTAAATGTTCCTAAAGGTTGTGTACGCCGCTTGAAATGCCGTTTTGATGTCACCCGTGGGACCGTTCCGCTGCTTGCCGACGATGATCTCGGCCACCCCCTTCTCCTCGGAATTCTTGTCGTAGACCTCATCCCTGTAGATGAACATGATGACGTCGGCGTCCTGCTCTATGGCGCCCGACTCCCGGAGGTCAGAGAGGCGGGGCCTCTTGTTGTCCCGCTGCTCCACCATCCTGTTAAGCTGGGATATGGCAATGACCGGAATATTCAGCTCCTTCGCCAGGGCCTTGAGGAATCTCGATATCTCCGATATCTCCTGCTCCCTCCGGTCGAGGCTGCTCGCCCTGCCCCGCATGAGCTGGAGATAATCGATGATGAGGAGTTCAAGGCCATGTTCCTTCTTTAACCGTCTCGCCCTCGCCCGCAGCTCGAGAATGCTCAGGGCGGCGGTATCGTCGATGTAGAGAGGCGCGGTATAGAGCCGGCCGGCCGCGGTCCCGATCTGGTGCCACTCGGTATCCTTCACCATGCCCGAACGGAGCTTGGAGAACTCCACCTCCGCCTCGGAGCTGAGGAGCCTCATGACGAGCTGCTCCTTTGACATTTCGAGTGAGAATATGCCCACGGGGATGCCGCCGTCGGAGAGGGCCGCGTGCTGGGCGATATTCAGGCAAAAGGAGGTCTTCCCCATGCTCGGCCTGCCCGCGACGATAATAAGGTCGGACGGCTGAAGGCCGCTCGTCATCTTGTCGAGGTCGGTGAAGCCCGTCGGGACGCCGGTCACCGCCTGCTTCTTCTCGCAGAGTCTCTCGATGACCTTCACGTTCTCCATGACGAGGTCCTTGATAGAGTAAAAGGCGGGCCTGTACTTCTTCTCCGAGATCTGGAAAATCATCTTCTCGGCTTCGTCGATGAAGTTGTCCACGTTCGTGTCGACTTCATAGCCCTTTTCCACGATCTCCGTGGCGATATGCATCAGGTTGCGGAGCAGCGCTTTATCCTTCACCAACCGCGCATATTGGGCAATATTGGCCGACGTGGGCATGGCGTCCACGAGGCGACTGAGGTTGGCCGCACCCCCTATCTTTTCTATCAGGCCCCTGTCACGGGCCAGACTGCTGACCGTGATGAGATCGATCGGCTCGCTCTTCTCGTAAAGATCGAGCACGACCTGATAGATGGTCCTGTGGTCCTCCCTGTAAAAGTCCTCCGCATCGATGATATCGACTATCTTGTTCAACGCCTCCGGATCGATGAGGATCCCGCCGAGAACCGATTGTTCCGCCTCGAGGTTCTGGGGCGGCACCCGCCCTCTTGTCTCCGCAGGGCTTTTAGCGACCCTAGCCATCTATGCTTCTTCTATTTCGAGCCTCAACTGGGCAACGATCCCCTTTTCCAGGTGTGCCTCGACCGTGTAGGCTCCTGTCATCTTCAGGGGCTCACCGAGTCTCAGGACCCTCCGGTCTATGTCGATGTCGAACGCCTTCTTGGCGGCCTCGGCCACCTCCTTCGCCGTTACCGAGCCGAAAAGCTTCCCGTCGACCCCAAGACCCCTGGGCACGAGAAAATTCCTTCCGAAGCCGTCCCTCACCTCGCGCGTCTCGCCCTTTTTCCCCACACCTTCAACGTTGTCGAGCAGTATGACCTTCATTGGTGCCTCCTAGCGTGTAACAGTGGTGAAGGGCAGAAGGGCTATATGGCGGGCCTTCTTGATCTCTTCCCGCAGCTTTCTCTGATGGTTCGCGCACGTCCCCGTCATCCTTCGGGGCATGATCTTGCCCCGCTCCGTGACGAAATGCCTGAGGAGCTTGGGGTCCTTGTAATCTATCCTGATATTCGCGTCCTGGCAGAACCGGCAGATCCTCTTCCTCACGTAGACGCGCTTTTTCCCTGAATCCTGCATTCTCGGCATTTACTCCTCCATCCATATAATTTTGCTGGCCTTCACCCTCAAGGTGTCACGGGATTTCAGCTTGGTCTTGATCAGCTCTCCTGCTACCAGAACAGCGCCCCCGGCCGCATTGTCCATCCCTTGCGGAAAGACCTCCCCTCCCCCGATCACCATGACATTGAAATCCCCTTCGGGGACCCACATGGGGAAGGTAATGATCTTCCGTCCCTTCGGGGTATATGACACTTCCGGCATTCTCTTCACCTTCCCTGAGAGGAAGACCTTGTTCACTATGCCTCGCCCTCCAGCTCATCGAAGACGACCTGATCCGGCGGCTTCTCCAGTCCTTTTTCCTTCTCGTCCACCACCACGAAAAGATGCCTGAGAATAAGATCCATCGTCCGGTAAAACTTGTCCAGCGTCACCACGGTAGACTCGTCCATGCTCAAAAGCAGGAAGAAGTAGTGCCCCCTGTCCTTCTTCTTGATAGGGTATGCCAGTTTCCGCACACCCCAGTCGTCAACCTTCACCAGCTCCGCGCCGAGTTTCTCGATGTTTGCCTGTACCCTCCGGAGCAGATCTTCCTCGTCCTCCTTCGTACAGTCGGGAGCTACGATCAAAATATTCTCATACCTTCTCACGCCTGTTCTCCTTTCACGTAATCTACTACCGCGCTCTTCGAGACCTTTACCCTTACCTTTTCAGCTATTTCCATGGTAATTGCCTCGTCGGTAATACCCGTTATTTTACCATACAAACCCCCCGAAGTGATAACTGTATCTCCCTTCTTCAGGTTCTCCATGAACCTCTTGTGATCTTTTGCCCTCTTCTGCTGCGGTCTGATGAGGAGAAAATAGAAGACCGCGAACAGGAGGATGAGCGGGAGGAATGTCATCAACCCGCCCGCCTGGCCGCCACCCGCCGCCTGGTTACCCATCGCATATGCGAGATCCATCGTGTGCCTCACCCCCTTTCCAAACCGAAGTAAAATCCCTGCAAAATCCGTCGAACCTCCCCTCGCGGATCGCCGCCCGTATGCGCGAAAGCAGGTCCGTATAAAAAAAGAGGTTGTGTACCGTGTTCAGGTAGTAACTGGTCAGTTCCCTCGTCATAAAAAGGTGCCTGAGATAGGCCCTTGAGAAATGCGCGCACGTGTAGCATCGGCAGGCATCGTCGATGGGGCCCTCGTCGCGCGCATACCGCGCGTGCTTGATATTGATCCCGCCCGTCCTCGTGAAGAGACCCCCGTTTCGGGCATGACGGGTGGGGATGACACAATCGAACATGTCGACGCCCTTTTTCACCCCTTCGACGATATCCTCGGGAAAGCCCAGACCCATCAGGTATCTCGGCTTCTCCGGGGGCAACCGGCCGATGGCCGCATCGACCATCTCCCACATGACGCTCTTCGGCTCGCCCACGCTCAAGCCGCCGATCGCGTATCCATCGAAGTCAAGCTCAAGGAGTTCGCAGGCGGAGCGCACCCGGAGGTCGGCATACGTGCCGCCCTGGACGATGCCGAAGAGGAGGGAAGATGAGTTCTTTACGGCCCGGCACCTTTGGGCCCACCTCGTCGTAAGGCCGACCGAGGCGCTCGTGTACTCGTGGGAAGATGGATAGGCCACGCATTCATCGAGACACATGCAGACATCCGCCCCGATGTGCTCCTGGACCTCCACGATCCGCTCCGGGGTAAGGAAGTGTTTCGAGCCGTCGATGTGTGACTGAAAGGTCACGCCTTCCTCCTGGATCTTCCGCAGCACGCCAAGGCTGAAAATCTGGTACCCGCCGCTGTCCGTCAGCACCGCGCCGTCCCAGCCGGAAAACCGTTGGATACCGCCCATATCCCTGATCAGGGCGTCCCCCGGTCTCAAAAAGAGATGGTAGGCGTTGGCCAGCACCATCCTCACGCCCATCTCCCTGAGGTCCCTCTGGAGTATGGCCTTCACCGCCCCTTGGGTCCCCACGGGCATGAAGACGGGCGTCTCCACGGGTCCGTGCCCCGTCTCGAGGACGGCGAGGCGTGCCCGGCCGTCGGTCCGGGTGATAGTGAGGGCGCTCATGAGATGAACATCGCATCGCCGTAGCTGTAGAACCGGTAGCCCCGTTCGATGGCCTCCCGGTAAGCCCCCTGTATCGTCTCCTTCCCCGCGAAGGCGCAGACGAGCAGAAGCGGCGTTGACCTGGGGAGATGAAAATTGGTGATGAGGCAATCGACCACCCGGAACGTGTAGCCGGGATAGATGAAAAGGCCGGTGTAGCCCGCGAGCGGCCCCCCATCCTTCCCCGCGCAGACCGTCTCGAGGGTCCTCACCGCGCTCGTGCCGACGGCAATGACCCTGCCGCCCCCCTCCCTTGTCTTTCTCACGGCATCGGGGATGTCGGGCGAAATGGAGTAGTATTCCCGGTGCATCTCGTGTCCCTCCACGTTCTCGCTCTTGACCGGAAAGAAGGTCCCCACGCCTATATGGAGCGTGACCCTGACGACATGGGCGCCCATCCTTTCGATCCGGGAGAGCACGTCCTCATTGAAGTGCAGCCCGGCGGTCGGGGCCGCGATAGACCCTTCAGAGCGCGCGTAGACCGTCTGGTACCGCTCGTCATCCCCGGATTCTGCGCCGTCCTTCCCCCGCTTGATATAATGTGGAAGGGGCATTTTCCCATAGCGGGCCATCACATCCTGTGGATCGGTTCCTTCCGGGAACTCGACTGTCCAGAAAAGGGGTCCCGCCCGGAGCCTTAAGGACATCCCGTCCACGGACACCCGCGCCTCCCGCGCCCCTCTTTTGATGCCGGTCGCGAGGCAGGACCAGCTTTTCCCATCGAGCCTCTCCGCGAGCAGGATGTCGACGCGCCCCCCTGTCTCCTTCATGCCGGTGAGCCGCGCGGGCAGGACCTTCGTGTCATTCACGACTATCAGGTCTTTCTCCCTCAGGTACGCGGTGATGTCCCGAAAATGGCGGTGCTCGACGCGTCTCGCCGGCCGGTCGAGCACGAGGAGACGGGACGAGGCCCGCTCGCCCTCGGGATGCTGGGCGATCAATTCCTTCGGTAGTAAATAGTCGAACTCTTCCGTCCTCATGGCAAAAAGTAAGCTAATCTTATAACAGATTGCAGGGGCATAAGCAATTCCGCCGGCTCACGAGGCCACAACCGCCCCTTGGGCACCCGAAGGACCACGGGCGCAGCCGGGCCGCCGCAGGCGCCTTTCGTGAGTCCGTTTTGCGCGTCAGCCTTCAACTTATGGATTCCCTCCAGCTTGCTGCAGGGAGAATCTTTTTCCGCTTCGCTCCGCCGGCAATTATTGGGACACCCACTTCGCGGGTACCCGGTCGCCCCCTCTGCGGGCAAAGCCCGCAGAGACTCCCCCTCAAAGACTCGCTCCGCTCGTTGTCTTGGATACCCTGCTGCTTGCAGCAGGGTCATTTATAGGTGTTGACTTGACGAGCCGATTCCTCTATTATTTTCTCAACAGGGCGGGCATAACTCAGTTGGTAGAGTGCAAGCTTCCCAAGCTTGATGTCGCGGGTTCGAGCCCCGTTGCCCGCTCCATATTCCCTCACCTCCGTCTCCCATGTTCCAGCTCTCTCACCCTCAATTCCAGAAGGGCGCACTTCTGGGTCAGTTCCTTGTTCATCTCCTTCATTTTCGATATCGCGATCGAATAGTGCATGAGCACGGCTATGACAAAGGTAAAGACAATCACGAGCACCGCCGTAATGTAGTAGAGTCCCGTGACATTACTTAAGATCGCGATGAGGCCGGGCCAGAGGCTCAGGATGGCGATGATCGACGACGTGAAAAGCCAGAGGATCGCATACTCCTCCCTCAGGTGCTTCTTCCGGATGAACTCGAAGGTCACCGCGAAAAAGATAATACTCATTGCGCCGATAAAGAGCCGGATATGCAGCATATGCAAGTCCCCTTAAAGCTCCTTGAAGAGGTCGATCAGCATGGCGAGGAGCACCTTTGTCATGTAGTAGGCCGCGCGAAAAGGCGTGATCGACGACATTCCATGCTCCCTGTAGTTCATATCGACCGGCACCTCGGCCACTTTAAATCTCTTCAGATGGGCGATGAGCAACGATTCCGGCTCGGGGTAATCCTGGGGGTAGTGAACGGCGAAAAATTCCATGACGGGCCTGCTCAACGCGCGAAACCCGCTCGTGGTATCCCTGAAGCCCACCCCGGTGCTTATTTTGAGGAAGAGGGCGATGAGCCTGATTCCAAGGGCCCTCATGAAGGGCACCTTGTAGGTGCCGCCGAGGAAGCGCGAGCCGACTACCATATCGAGACCCTGACCGAAAAGCGGCTCGATCAGCTTGGGGATCTCGTGAGGCGGGTGCTGCCCGTCCCCGTCCACCTGCACGCAGGCGTCGAACCCGCAGGCCGACGCGTATTTCAGGCCGGTCTGAACGGCCCCCCCGATCCCCAGGTTGACGGGCAGCTCGATTACCGTCGCCCCTTCCCGTTCCGCATTTCTCGTCGTGTTATCCCTGGAGCAATCGTTGACGACGATTACGTCATACCCGTCACCGAGGTCCTTCACACCCCTGATAACGCGTCCGATTGTTTTTTCCTCGTTGTAAGCCGGTATGATGACGGCGATGCGTCTTTTATCCATCTAATTTATGCTGGGGGACTAGGATTCGAACCTAGATAGCAAGATCCAGAGTCTTGAGTCCTGCCGTTAGACGATCCCCCACTGGTTTCACACATCCACGGTCCCTAGCCGGTCCTCTCCTGTTTCCCCTGCCTGGTCTGGTCCGCCTGCTCCCGTTTCTTCTCCTTGGCTTTGGCTGCCTTTACCTCTTTTTTCCGCCCCTTCCCCTTTTCCTCCTCGTCCTTCTTCTGGGTCAGCTCGATGAGCGCCATGGGCGCCGCATCGCCCTTTCTCAGGCCGATCTTGAGGACCCTCGTATATCCCCCATTCACGTTCGTATATCTCGTCCCGATATCGGAAAAAAGCTTCTTCACCGCTTTTTTGTCCCTGAGGTATGCGAAGGCGAGGCGCACGGCATGGGTGCTATTGCTCTTCGCGAGGGTGATAAGCCTGTCGGCTACGCGCCGCAGTTCCAGGGCCTTGGGATTCGTCGTCTTGATGCTCTCGTGATAAAAAAGGGCGGCGGCCAGATTGCGAAAAAGCGCCTTTCTGTGGCTCGATGTCCTGTTGAGTTTCCTCCCTGCTTTCAAATGCCTCATGATGCACCCTCTATCTATACTTGATCTTTTCTTCTCTGCGCCATCCTGTCAAGCTCTTCCCTGGGCGGGAAGTTGTCCAGCCTGATACCGAGCTTCAGGCCCATGCACGCGAGGATCTCCTTTATCTCGTTGAGCGACTTTCTCCCGAAGTTCTTCGTCATCAGGATCTCCTGCTCGCTCTTCTGGACAAGCTCGCCGATGTACTTGATATCCGCGTTCTTCAGGCAATTGGCGCTCCTCACCGAAAGCTCCAGCTCGTCGACGTTCCTGTAGAGATTGTCGTTGAACTCCTGCCTTTCGCCCTCCGTCAACTCACCCGCCTCCAGATCGACCGGCTCCTCGAAGTTTATGAAGATCCGCATCTGTTCCCTGATAATTTTTGCCG
Organism: Syntrophorhabdales bacterium; assembly: GCA_050011095.1. Classification (GTDB taxonomy): domain Bacteria; phylum Desulfobacterota; class Syntrophorhabdia; order Syntrophorhabdales; family WCHB1-27; genus JBEKJU01. Next base: position 1,553 of record JBEKJU010000182.1, on the reverse strand, counting down.
CGAAGGAGAGCGCGTCAAGGGCGCTGATGCTGCCGTCGGTCAAAATCTCCATCGTCAGCTTGTCGTAGTCCGTTCTGAAGCCCACCCGGGCCGGGCTCACGTTGTAGCTCACCCTCTTGACGGGCGAAAATATCGCATCTATGGGGGTCGTCCCGATAGGTTCTTCCTCCTCGCGATTTCTCTCGGCGGGCACATAGCCCCTGCCCACCCTTGCCTTCATCTCCATGTAGAGCCTTGCCTCATCGCTCAACGTGGCGATGAGGTGGTCCGGGTTGACGACCTCGACGCCGCCCTCGTGGATAATGTCCCCCGCCTTTACCGCGCCTTCCCCCCGGGCGTCCACCTTCAGCATTTTCGGCCGGTCATCCTCGATCCTCAGGACGACCTTCTTCAGATTGAGGATGATCTCCGTCGCATCTTCCTTTACCCCCCTGACCGTCGAGAACTCGTGGTCCACGCCTTCGATCTTCACGGACGTGATGGCCGCTCCCATAATAGAGGAAAGGAGCACCCTCCTCAGGGAGTTGCCGACGGTGATGCCGTACCCGCGCTCGAAGGGCTCCGCGGAAAACCGAACATAGTATACGGAACAGGACTCCCTCTCTATGTCAATCTTTGTTGGCTTGATGAGCTCCTGCCAATTCTTCTCGAACATGTACATGGCTCCTCCTTCAGGGGGAAAGAAACTAACGAGAGTAATACTCTACGACGAGTTGCTCCTTAATGGGCACGGAGATGTCCTCCCTTGTCGGTAAGAGCCGTATTTTACCCGTCATCGCTTCCTTGTCCAGCTCCAGCCAGGAGGGAAGGCCCCGACGCACCACGGATTCCAGGGCATTCTGCACAGAAGCCAGGTTCTTGTGGCGGATCGTAATTTCATCCCCTTCCTTCACGAAGTAGGAGGGAATATCCACGGTCCTGCCGTTTACGGCGACATGCGAATGAGATACGATCTGCCGGGCCTCTTTCCTCGAGACAGCAAACCCCAGGCGATACACCATGTTGTCCAGTCGTCTTTCCAAAAACACGAGCAGGTTCGTGCCCGTTATGCCTTTCGTCTTCTCGGCCATGACGAAGAACCGCTTGAACTGGTTTTCCGTGAGGCCGTACATCCTTCTCACCTTCTGTTTCTCCCGGAGCCGGATACCGTACTCCGTCACCTTTGTCCGTGTCTCCACGTGAACGCCCGGGGGATAATTCCTCTTCTCCACCCCGCACTTCTCCGTGTAGCATTTCTCCCCTTTTTCGAAGAGCTTCATCCCTTCCCTTCTGCATATCTTGCAAACAGGTCCTGTATACCTCGACAATTTCCCCTCCTATTAGACTCTTCTTCTTTTCGGCGGCCTGCACCCATTATGGGGTATAGGAGTGACATCTTTTATGAGATGGATCTTCAAGCCGGCGCTCTGGATCGCACGGAGCGCCGCCTCCCGGCCGGCGCCCGGACCCTTTATATAGACGTCCACCGTCCTCATGCCCTGCTCGATAGCCTTCTTTGCCGCATTTTCTGCCGCAAGCTGCGCGGCAAAGGGCGTGCTCTTCCTCGAGCCCTT
>JBEKJU010000181.1:0-14388 GCA_050011095.1 Syntrophorhabdales bacterium | reverse complement strand
TCCCGACGATATTCCGGACCATGTAGCGCAAGAAACCGGTGGCCTCGATGATGACGTAGATCATATCATCCCGTCTGGCGACGCCTGAGCGCAACACGCGCCGCACGGGATTTCGGTACACCTCGTCCTTCTTCTTGAAGGCCGAAAAATCATGCTCCCCCACAATGAGCCTGGACGCGTCCTTCATGGAGGGGACGTCGAGGGCGTAGGGGAAGTGGAGCACGTACCGGGCGAGGAAGGGCGAGTTGCAGGCCCGGTTGAGGATGCAGTAGATGTAGGTCTTGCTCTTCGCCGAGTAGCGCGCGTGGAACGCCTCGTCCACGTCGCGGACGTCGCCGGCGCGGATATCCCTGGGCAGAAGGCTGTTCAGCCCCCTACGGATGCCGGTGTGGTCGATGCCCTTTTCGGTCCTGAAATTGACGACCTGGCCCATGGCGTGGACCCCCGCGTCGGTCCTCGCGCCCGCGTAGAGCTTCACCTCGTGGTCGAGGATCCTCGCAATCGCGGCATTCAGCGTCTCCTCGACGGTGGCCGCGTTCGGCTGGCGCTGCCATCCATGGTAGCGGGTGCCGTCATACGACACGGTGAGGCGTATATTCCTGGTTGCCGTGGGAAACCTCGGTCGGTCTTATTCCTCGTCGGATGCGGGCGCATCATGCGCGGGCGCAGGCGGGGGCGCTTTGGACTCGCTTGCCCGGCCCTGGCCGTTTTTCTGGCCCTGGTCTTTCTTCTGGTCCTTTTTGGAGTCCTTTTTCGCGTCTTTCTTCTGGTCCTTTTTCGCGGTCCCGTTCTCCTTCTGGCCGTTTTTCTGGCCCTGGTCCTTCTTCTGGTCCTTTTTTACGGCCCCGCTCTCCTTCTGCCCCTTTGCCGTCGTCTGGTCCTTCTGTGTCTGGTCCTTTTTCGCGGTCCCGTTCCTGGCCTGCCCGGCGGTCTTCGTCTGGTCCTGCAATTGCCGGGGCTCAGCGCCCCCTCTCTCGTGCGACCTGTCTTTGCCTGGTACCCGCAGCATACCACCCTGTTGATCGGTAGAGCTTGTGTCTGCGGGTGGCGCACCCCCCTCAACCACCCGCTTCGCGGGCGTCTTCAATTGCCGGGGCTCAGCGCCCCCTCCAACGGCAGGGCCATTGGAGCCACCCCCCTCAACCACCCGCTTCGCGGGCGTCTTTTTGACTGCGACGGTCTTCTTCCGGTCCAATTCCGCCTTTTTTCGAAGCTCGTCGCGCGTCTCCTCGATCTTCGCCTGCATCTGCGCGCGCTCTTCCTCGAGGGTCTTCCGGAGCGTCTCCCTCTCCTCCTTCACGCGCGAGGCCAACTGGGCAAGCTCCTTTTTCAGGCCGACGATCTCGGCCTTGAGGTAGTTGTTCTCCTCCCTTATCATCTGTATCTCGGCCTTGAGGCGGTCGTTCTCGGCGCGGTAGCTGTGGCATGCAAGAAGGAGGAGGGGCAGGAACATGATGAGAAGACGCCGCATGGTGATGGTCACGCACTTATTCTCTGATAATGTAGTCGCAATTGTCAACGCCTTATTGTTTATGGTAGAGTAATAGCGGTTTTACGCGTCTTTCGGACAATTTTCCCCCTTGCCCGTGAATGCACGGTTTCGAAATCCACCCTTCGCCGGAAGGACGCGAGCCCACCGGGTATTTTTTCGCCCCCGCCCCTTCCTTTTTATGAGGGGGAAGCCGGGGCACCCGCGTGCGGGTCGGGCTCTGCCGATGAAGGGGGCGACCGCGGGGCACCCACGCAGTGGGTCGCGCGTAAGTGGGTGTCGTCGGATGCTTTTTTTCGCCCCCGCCCCTTCCTTTTTATGAGGGGGAAGCTTCATCGGCTTTGCCGATGAAGGGGGCGACGCGAGCCCCAATAATTGCTGCCTAAAACAAGGAGGCCTCATGCCTACAGCCACGATCATACCTATCGAAGATGAGATGAGGCGGTCCTATCTGGACTATGCCATGAGCACCATCATCGGCAGGGCCCTGCCCGATGTCCGCGACGGGCTAAAGCCGGTGCACCGGCGGATACTCTTCGCCATGTACGAGCTGAACAACATGCACGACAAGCCCTACAAGAAATCGGCCCGCGTCGTCGGCGATGTGATCGGCAAGTACCACCCCCACGGCGACCAGGCCGTCTACGATGCGATCACGCGGATGGTGCAGGAATTTTCCTTGAGATACCCCATTATCGACGGACAGGGCAACTTCGGCTCCATCGACGGGGACGCGCCCGCCGCCATGAGGTATACGGAGGTGAGGCTCTCCAGGATCGCCGAGGAGATACTGGAGGACCTCGAGAAGGACACGGTCGCCTTCAAGCTCAACTACGACGAGTCGCTGAAAGAGCCCGTCGTGCTCCCCTCAAGGATTCCGAACCTCCTCGTGAACGGCTCCTCCGGCATCGCCGTGGGCATGGCCACGAACATCCCGCCCCACAACATGACCGAGGTGATTAACGGCACGATCGCCTTTATCGACGACCCGGCGATCACCACCGAAGGGCTGATGGCCCACATCACCGGCCCTGATTTCCCCACGCAGGCCCTCATCTACGGCAGGCAGGGCATCAGGGACGCCTACGAGACGGGCAGGGGGCATATCCTTCTGCGCGCAACGGCGAACATCGAGAAGAACAAGAAGGACGGCCGGGAATCGATCATCATCACCCAGATCCCCTACCAGGTCAACAAGGCGCGCCTCATCGAGAACATCGTCGAGCTGGTGAACGACAAGAAGATAGAGGGCATAGCGAACATACGGGACGAGTCGAACCGCGAGGGCATCCGGGTCGTCATCGAGCTGAAAAGGAACGAGATGGGCCTGCCCATCCTGAACAAGCTCTACAAGCAGACACAGCTCCAGACGACCTTCGGCATCATCTTCCTCACCATCGTAAACAACCAGCCGCGCTACCTCAGCCTGAAGCAGATGATTACCGAATTCGTCAATTTCAGGAAGGAGGTCGTGACGCGGAGATCGACCTTCCAGCTCCGCAAGGCGGAGGAGCGGCTCCACATCCTTGAGGGCCTGAAGATCGCCCTCGACAATATCGACCGGGTGGTCGCGATCATCAGGCAGGCGCGGAACACCGAGGAGGCGCGAAACGGCCTCATGGGCGCCTTCCAGCTTTCGGAGAAACAGGCCCAGAGCATCCTCGACATGCGTCTCGCCCGCCTCACCTCCCTCGAACGGATGAAGATACTGGACGAGCTGAAGGCCATCCAGGAGGAGATAAAGCGGCTCACGGCGATCCTCCAGGACGAAAGGCTCCTCATGGACGTCATCAAGAAGGAGCTTTTGGAGGTCAGGGAGAAGTACGGCGACGGCAGGCTCACGGAGATCGTGGACGAGCTTCCGGATATCACCGTCGAGGACATGATCAAGGAAGAAGAGGTGGTGGTGACCATCACCCACGGCGGCTACATCAAGAGGACCTCCCTCGACCAGTACAGGCAGCAGCTCCGGGGTGGCAAGGGGAAGATCGGCATCGTGGTGCGGGAAGACGATTTCGTGAACCAGCTCTATATCGCCTCGACCCACTCGTATATCATTCTCTTCACGTCGGCCGGGAGGGCCCACATCAGGAAGGTCCACACGATCCCCGAGGCGCACCTCTCGGCGAAGGGGAAGCCGGTGATCAACCTCATCAAGGCGGAGAAGGACGAGAAGATCACGGCCGTGACCCACGTGAGGGATTTTTCGGACGACCGGTTCCTCCTCATGGCGACGCGCAAGGGGCAGGTGAAAAAGATGAGCCTGGGCCTTCTGAAGAACGTGAGGAGCATGGGGATAAAGGTGATGGAACTGCCCGAGGACGACAGCCTGATGGACGTGCTCCCCCTGGAGGCAGGCTCAGAGGTCATCCTCGCGACCAAAAGGGGCATGGCCATCAGGTTCAAGGAAGAGGATATACGCTCCATGGGCAGGGCGGCTTACGGCGTGAAGGGCATCCGCCTGAAGAAGACCGATGAGATTGTCTCCGTGGACGTGGTGAGCGCGGGATGCACCCTCTTTACGGTAACGGAAAAGGGGTTCGGAAAGCGCGTCGCCTGCGAGGAGTACAAGGTCCAGGCGCGGGGCGGCATGGGCGTCATCAACGTGAGGTGCGAGAAGAGAAACGGCGAGGTCGTGGGCGTCAAGCGGGTGGGCCTGAACGACGAGATCATCCTCGTGACGAACACGGGGCGGACCATCAGGTTCAATGCGACGACCATCCCCGCCCACCTCCGTGGCGGCTTCGGCGTGAAGCTGATGGGCCTCAAGGACGACGAAGAGCGGATCAGCGGGGTAGGGATGATAAGCGAGGATTGATCGTGTGATCGTGTGAATGGGGGTGTCGTTAGGTGGTGAGGTGTGGTGGGCGATAAAAAGGCATGAGTCGGGAGCGGCAGGCCGGACCATTCCCCGTCATGCCGGCCCCGGATTCAGGCCTTCCGGGGCGGGCATGCCCATTCCCCCGTCATGCCGGCGAAAGCCGGCATCCAGGTCATGGTCCGAGCCGATAGGGCGAGGGGGGTCTTAATCCCGTGAAGGCCGGACATCCGGGGCCTGCCGGGGGAAGGGCCGCATCCGGTGAAACCGACAATGGACAAACAGCCGGCGGTCTATATGCTGGCAAACAAGAGAAACGGTACGCTATACGTTGGTGTCACTTCAAATCTCGTCGGGCGGATATGGGAACATAAAAACGACGTGATAGGCGGGTTCACGAAACGCTACGGCGCGCATCTTCTGGTATGGTACGAAGTGCACAAGACAATGGAATCGGCTATTACGCGAGAGAAGAGACTGAAGAATTGGAAACGGGCATGGAAGCTGGAATTGATCGAGAGAGATAATCCCGATTGGGAAGATTTGTATCACAAGATCGTGTGACTGCACAGACACGGAAAGTGAAAAGTGAAAAGAGTCACTGGATGCCGGCTTCCGCCGGCATGACGGGGAATGGACAGGCTTGTCCACCCACGCCGGGTCCGATCAGCCTCCGCTGATCGAACCCGGCGGTAAACCACTTGCATTCCCAGGGGCTGGGCGTTTCTCAATGTCTTCCTGAAAGGGTGCCGTCGAATGTTCTTCTTGCAATACTGCATTACTGGTGGCTATGATTAATGCATGTGGCGGGGCCGGAGATGAAGAAGGCGAGAGGTTGGGTTATTTACTTGTTTACGGTCGTCCCTCTCGCTCTCCCCTCTCGCTCTCCCTGGCTGGATAGAATGATACTGCGGAAACCAATTGCAGACAAAATGGAAGAAATATGAAGCCATTTTCCCCCTACGGGTATGAACTTTGGGGGATGCTGACAAAAATACGGAGAATAGGGGGAGACAGAAATGTTGACTGCTATTATCGGTCTAGGAGGAACCTTTCTCGGGGCATTCATAACATATCGTTTTGCCCTGCGGCTGAATAGAGAGACTCTCAGAATAACTGAATTCAACAAGGCCGCGGCTGCTTTTCGGGCTGCTTTTGTCGAAGTCATGTATTGGTTCCGTCAAAGGAGCGATGTCGAGGGCAAAATGATTCCTCAAATCCTGACGGACCATGTTCTCGTTGATCACGAAAAAGCTAAGATCGTTTTTGAACCGTTCCTTGAAAAGACCCAATTGGCGGGCTTCAACGAGGCTTGGGAGGAGTATGTCCAATGCAGAGTAAATTACGGAGGTGAGAATTCCAGTCGTTCGGACGAACGACAGTATTGTCTTGGATACATTAATAGGCTCTTTGGTTATGCAGCACCAAAATGAACAGAATCGGCAATGAGCATAGATATGGAGAAATTTGCTGAAGTCAAGGGAAAGAGAATTGCTGAAGCGATTTTCTCAAAATACGGCGAAGGCTCGGTTGTTGAACAAAAATCATTCCTTGTGTCCTTTTGGGACGGCCTTCTAAACGGCGCCGCCTCTCGCATGAAAGTCGAAAACGAAATCTATGAAAGAGCACTTCACGAAGCGACCGCGTTCTTTCTGAAAAACACCGAAGCAAAGTTTGACGACAAGATTGTTGAAGCGTTGAGGTTCCGTCTCTTGAGTCGGATAGCGGAGCCGAAGAAAATTGAAAAATCCACTCCAGAGGAAATGCTGGCGAACCTTATCAAGATTGAGGCACTTGATTTTCTCCTTCTTGAAAGGAATGTTATCGTGTAGACACGCAGAGCTGTCCTAAATAATGATAGAGAGTCGCACAAAGAATGGCTACACTCTTTCGGTGGTAATGTGCAGTTTGCTATGCCGGCCTGAGGCAAGGACTCGTAGGTGTTCTCATTGAAGTGGTTGGCTGTAAGTGACTGTTTGCTCCGCCGGAGCGGGCGCGAGGGCGGTTGGCTGCCGGGAGCCGTGGACACGTTGGTTGACCTCCGTGGAGCATCGGCGATGCTCCACGGATTCGGTGGACGGCCGCATGAAGGAATGGTTCAGATGTGGATGGGATGGGAGCCTTGTAGACCGTAGCCGTACTGCCGTACGGCGAAGGGCGCAAGGCGAGCAGACCGCCGCAGATGACCATTCCGCGCAGGCGGCCGTCCTGCCGACCTTACAGGAAAGGATAGCGCATGAATATTACGGTTATCGGCGCGGGAGCGTGGGGAACGGCCTTCTCCATGCAACTCGCGGGCAGGGGCCACAGGGTCACGCTCTGGGTCTACGAGCCCGAGCTTGAAAGGGTGATCGGGGAAACCAGGGAGAACACCTATTATCTCCCCGGCTTCACGCTGCCCGAAAACATCGCGTGCACACACGACCTCCGGGCGGCCGTGGCCTCATCCGACGATATCGTCGTGGCCACGCCTTCCTTCGCCCTGAGATCGACCCTCGCGCCGGTATCGGCCGCCCTTTCGGGAAAGCGCCTCCTCGTCCTGACGAAAGGGATCGAGACCGATTCGCTTTTCCGCATGAGCCGGGTGATCGACGAGCTTGTGGGCGGCGCTGCCCGGAGCGCGGTCCTGTCCGGCCCCTCGTTCGCCCTGGAGGTGGCGAAAAGGTATTTTACTTCCGTGGTCGTGGCCGCATCCGACAAGGGGCTTGCGCGGCATTTTCAGCAGATGAGCCATGACGACCGGTTCCGCGTCTACACGAGCCAGGATGTGGTGGGGGTCGAGCTGGGCGGGGCGCTGAAGAACGTGATGGCCATCGGCGCGGGGATCATTGAAGGGCTCGGCCTCGGGAACAATACGCTCGCCGCCTACATCACGCGCGCCCTTGCCGAGATCAAGAGGCTCGGCCGGAGCCAGGCCGCCCGCGACACGACCTTCATGGGCCTTTCGGGCATGGGCGATCTTATACTCACCTGTACGGGCCCCTTGAGCAGGAACAGGATGTTCGGGGTGGAGCTTGCCAGGGGCAGGGACCCCCGAGAGATTATCGCTTCGCAAAAGGTCGTGGTCGAGGGGTACTACGCGGTCGAGGCGGCCTACAGGCTGTCCGAGAGCCTCGATATAGAGATGCCCATCACCTGGGAGCTTTACCGCGTGAGGATATCCGCAACAGGGGCACGAAAGAAGAAGACGCGTGATTCTGCAAAAACCTTGAACCCGACCAGACGGACACCGCGGGGGCGAGGCGGATTAAGTAGGGTAGGAAGATAGGTGGTATCGACGTCACCTGAACAGTTGGGCTGAACTGCGGTAGTTTCATATTGCCGCTGGAAAGCTTGTAACACAGAACTAACCCGAGTGGCCCGACAGGGCCACGATCGGCTCCAGCGCATTGTTAGCGGCCTCAGGTGATGTGCTCGATTTGGATACTGCCCCATCTGTCGCTGAGATACTCCGCCACGAGGCGACGATGGCAATGAGAGGGTTTATCTTCGCTGCAAAGCAAGCAGGCGTTCTCAAGCAGTTCACGCGATACTTTGTTCTCAATTTGTCGCGTGGTCATTAGGTCTATGAACTGACGTTCATACCGGTTCCAGTCTCCATTGTGCTTCTTGTATTCGTCCAGTATGTGTTGTGCCGGCGCGAGTTCCGGAAGATGCACGTAGTCCATTTGACAAATCGTTCTCAAGAAATACCGGAGGTCGTCGCGTTTGGCAAAACCTGCCAGTTGAGAAACGTTGTTCAGCCGTACGTCGACTAGTCGGCTGGCACCCGCCAATTGCAGTTTGGTGAAAAACACCTCGGCCGATTTCTTGGTAAACCCTATTGTGAAGATTTTCATCGCGAACTTCTGCCGGTCTGCCGCGCTTCATCGTTTGTGAGCCTAACAGTGTAAGCTATGCGTTCGGCTTGAGTCTTGTACGCATCATCAATCGTGGCCTCACGTGAACGAAACAGGTCGTCGCTTTCTGGTATTTTGTGTTGCCGGAGCAGTCTTGCTTCCAGTTGTCGGTGAGTCTCCAAGCTGCCATCGAACAAGATATGCTCTATAGGCACGCCAAGCTTGTCGAGATAGCGAGCAACAAGAATGGTTCGATGACAGTCTAGTGGATCCTTTTCTGCGCACATCAACGCAGAGCGGCAGCCGCGAGCTCTTTCCAGTAACGAGTCTATGCCTCTCTTAAACAAGGCCGTGCGAGCTAGACAATCGTACTGGACTTTGCCGTGGATATAACAGGACCGGTCCTCGCTTCGCGCCCCCAACTCCTTACCGAGAAAAACATAAGCGATAGCATGCTTCTCCAACGCCGCTTTTAGAGTTTCACGGTTGAATTGAGGGTTCACACGGCTGTACGGATCAGACCTTACGTCACAGAGTGTATTGATAGCGTGCTTCTTTAGGATGGCAATGAAGCGGTCCAAGGGATGATTTGAATACCCAATTGTGTAGATGGTTTCCGTCATGGTTGACTCATTATAACTCTCTCATAATAACCGCAGCCACGAGTTTGTAGCAATAGTTGTCTGTGTGAACTTCTCCGAGGCTGATGCAAAGATAGCTTTCATCTAAGGGATACCGCCCGTCGGGCTTGCCCAAGAACTTCCGCTCTGCCACCGGGTCCGTAACAATCAATATGTAGTTGGTTCCATGATACTCGAACGAGGCTCGTACTCTTCTTCTCGGATTGCCGAACTCTGCCCCTTCAGTCTGAACATGGATGGATGGAGAGATAGGCTGAATGAGCACAAGTGACCCGGTCATCTTGGCGGCCGTATCCAGCATGATTCGATCATTTAGTCCAAGGTAGGTCGAGTCGCCGTTGGGCCATAGCGTCTCTGGCTTATCAACCAGGCGCTTCATTTCTTCCCATGGCAGTTCACCCCTCTTTGCCCGATAGTACTCCCCATCAATTATGTGGTTCTCGGTTTGGTGAAGTAAAGGGGCCGGTGCAATAAATGGAATATCAATAATATCAAGTACTACAGGGTCCTGTCCGGTCTCGTAACGGCGCTCTTCTTCCGAGATTTCAGCCGACGGACGAGCACTGACAGGACGAATCCAAGAGCCATACCCGTTTTCCGTCACTTCCTTCCCTGCGATGCACCTACCCGAATGTCTGCGGGAGTTTGAAAGACAAACCACTTTCTTGACGTAGTTCGTTGCCCCCCCTTCTTGCCGAAAAAACAGTGGCCTCGATCACTCGCCTCCTATCCATTACCATTTGTAAGCGCGGACTTCAAGAAGAAAAACAGAATTGAGCACTACAGGAAGCCGTGAGAGCCGGAAAGATAGCCCTTTTGGGCCGACCGTGCTCGAGCCGCCTATAGCTCTCTTGGCGCGAGCAGCAGCTTCACGCCCTCTACGATTTGATCTACCCATACAGCCGGCAGGGAGCCTATTCTCTCCACGAGGTCCGATTTGTCCACGGTTGTGATCTGCGTGATGTTGGTAACGCTGTCCTTTGGCAAATTTCCCTCGCCTTTCCGGAGCAGCACGTTGCCCGGCGCCTTCGCTCTCTCCAGATCGGATGTAAGTACGCAGAGCACGACTGTATTCAATCGGCTCGCGTTGAACACGTTGTTCTGTATCACGACGCAGGGGTGTCGAAAGCCGGGTTCTGGGCCTCCCGGTTCCCCGAGATCGACCCAAAATATGTCGCCCTGCCTGATGCCCGCGCTCAATAGGGGCGACGCTAGCCCAACGATTGCCCTTTTTCGCCTCCGCCCCTTCCTTTTCATGAGGGGGAAGCTTCATCGGCTTCGCCGATGAAGGGGGCGACGCTAGCCCCAATAGATGTCAGCCCCAATAATTGTAGCCAACCCCGTCAGGCGTGCTTCGAGAGGACGGCCGACAGAAGCCCCGCTAAGTCCTGGAGGATGTGTATCACCACGGGCGCGATCAGGCTTCCCCTCCAGATATAGATGACGGCCAGAAAGAGCCCTATGAAGAAGACCGCGACGACGCCGGTAAGCCCCTCGTAGCCGTGGCCGATCGAAAAGATAAGGGTGGAAAGGATCACCGCGGCGGCGCGGCTCCGGAAGACGACCGCGAGCCGGGCTATCAGATAGCCCCGGAAGACCGTCTCTTCCGATATGGCGACGACCACGACGAGCACGAAGCCGAGGATGTAGCCGGCCGGCGAGCCGGCGATCAGGGAAGAGGGCAAGGGGTGCGAGGGCAGGTTGATGCCCGCGAGCGTGATGATGCGCTCGACGAGGTCCGCGGAGAACGTCATGAGGAGGAACAGGGAGAAACCTAAAAGCACCTCCCGTGCCGGCTTGCGGGGCGCCCAGCCGATACGCCCCCAGGGCTCGCCGTTTCTCCACACGAAAAACACGACGAGGCAGAGGAAGCCGAGGTCGTGGAGGATCGTCGCCACGGCGGTCCCGATGAAGCCGCCCCCGCCGTCCGGTTCGCTCGAAACGAAATACGGGAGGATGAGCGCGGGAAGGATGAGGGAAAGAAAGGCGATTGTTTCAAAGAGCAGGCTTTTCGTCGAGACGCCCCGTGCGTCTTCCGCCATCGGCCGATCATCGCTATCATCCAGATCATCCATGTCATCCATGTCCATGGGTCCTCCTGGTGGGGAACCGAAAAGGCGCATCCCGCGGCCGCGTGCGGACGTCGTCGCCTTTCGGTCGAGGCGGGCGCGCCCCTCTCGTCTAGTATATCAAAAGAGACGGACGGAATGCACCACCCTGTAACCGATTCGCGCATCCCACCCGGCCTGCCGGCCGGAAAGGTCATCCCGTGCGCCCCTTGCGCCTCCGGGGACGCATTTCCGTATTAGGGCTCGTCGAAAATAAATGGGCCATCTGGCTCGTCTTTTTGTCCGCGCGCTTCGTTGCGAAAAGGTCATGTACATCCAGTACATTTGGCCTTTCCGCGCCTCGCCGATCGGCCAAAAATCCTTCGCCATCTGACTCATTTATTTCCTTCCGGGGACTTATAATCAATTGTAATCACTCTTATTACAGACGTCCGCAATAACGGTTGCCGATGACGCAAGTGGAAGGGCGCAAAGAACGCGAGGGAGGCGCGGACGATGGCGCGGGGTCGTCATCGCATCGTCAAGGGCATCCCCTTTCGCACAGTCGTCATTCGCATGAGCGCTGCGACGTCCCTCATCCGACGCGCGGACGGTCGCACCTTTTCAGACTATGTCTTACGATGCATATGAGAAGGCAAGAATACATGCGCGGCCCTATCGGCGGCCGAGCGCGGCCTATGCGGCCGGTCCCGCGCCCGGGCGCGCCCGCCCGGCCCCGCGCACGAGGGCGCGGTCTTCCCTCGCCTGGGCTATCCGGCCGGCCACGAACGCCAGTTCCAGGATGGATGCCGCCGACGCCACGCCCGAGGCCGCAAGCACGGTTTCGCAGTGCCGGCCTTCCGGCGAGTCGAGCCAGTCGTGAAAATCCATCCGTCCCCCCTTCAGGCCGTGCGTCTTTCCCACCCCGTGAAGGGACACGGCCTCGTGCAGTCGGCGCGGGAAGCCGGACAGGTCAGCCCATCTTCCACGATGCACGGCCTTCCGCGGCCTTCCGCCTCTCCCGCCCTTTCTCCGCATCCTGCCGGGATGCCGGTCGTTTCGTCGCATTGCCCCATGCATATATATTACCATAACGGATATATAAAGTCATTCTAAAGATTACTGTAATGGTAATATGATCGACCGACCCAAAACCTGCGACCTCATCCAAAATACGCAAAAAGGATGGTTTTCGGGGACGAGTCGGAGGCGAGTTTGGAGGCGACGTCGTGCAAAGAGCCCGGAAACCGGCTCCAAACGGACCTAAGGGCGGGTCCCACCTCGTCTACATGCCGATGAAGACGACCTTGTGCACCGTGGATATCTCGCTCGTTTCCTTGGTGATCGCCCCTCCCCTGCCGAGGCCCTTGAGGAGGACCCTGTCGTCGGCGAGCCATTCGACCTCCTTGATGCCCGCCGGTTCTCCCCGCTCGGCGTAGATAACCAGATTATCGTTTCGGATGGTCGAAATCGGGACCTTGATTATGTAGAGGTGCGAATCCCTCCGGAGGTGCGGATGGAGGGCATCGGTGGAAACCCTCAGACAGAACACGCCTTCCCGCTCTGCTCTTTCCTGCGTATAACCGGGCGGCAGAGGTACGCGTTGCAGCTCGGCGCCCGGCTCGTACTCCCTGATGACTCCTTTTTCCATAATGTCTCCGATCACGCCAACGCCTGCGTCGGGCCGCTTGAGAAATTCGGGCCTGTCCACCCTGAATATCGCCGACCATTTCTGCTGGGCCCTCGTTCCGAAGCTGACCGCGGCGGTCTCTATCTTTCCGATATAGCTTACCGTGACACCCCCTATATCGGCGACCTGCTCCTGCGTGAGGCCCAAAGACTCACGCATCCGGATAAAATTCCAAGCAATTACTATGCCATCAGGGGATGAGGCAAGCTCGGAGGCAGTCATCTCTCGAATCTTCTTTTTGTGCTTCGTTCTTACCATCTCACTCTATTATGAAGGTTCCTTGTGAAAACACAATGCATCGTAATGGGAATACAAAAGAAAAAAGGTATTGACAAGATATTCCCACTGTGGTAATAATGGATCAAGGCGGCAATGTGCATGCAAGACCGCAGGCCGTTCCGCCGAAGGCCGCACGCATCGGGAGGGGTGGACAATGGCCAGAACCAGGATGATCAAGCCGGAATTCTGGAGTGACGAGAAGCTCGCGAAGGTGAGCCTCCAGGCGCGTCTTCTCTATATAGGGCTATGGAACACGTGCGACGACGCGGGCACGACGCAGGGGCATCCCCTCTGGCTCAAGTCGCAGATATTCCCCTATGACGATCTGTCCGCCGACGAGATAGGGCAGTGGCTCACGGACCTCGCCGCCCTCGACCGCATACGGCCGTATTCGGCCAATGGCGAACAGTACTACTTCATTCCCGGCTTTCTGAAGCACCAGAAGATCCAGCACCCCTCTCCCGCCAGGAACCCCGAACCCCCGAAGGAGATAACCGGGCGATTCATGAGGCCCTCACGAACCGCTCATGAGGAAACAGAAACAGAAGGGGAGACGAAAACCGAGGCCGAGCCTGAAGCCGAAGCGGAAGCCAAAGCCGAAGCGGAAGCCAAAACCGGGCGCAAGGGCGGGTCGCCGCGGGCGGCGAGCCTCTTCGAGCGGTTCTGGGACGCCTACCCGAAAAAGAGATCGAAAGGCCGGGCAGAGAAGGTCTGGTTGTCCATCGCACCAGGCGAGCGGCTCCTCGGCCGGATGCTCGCCGCGATCAGGGATGCGAAATCGTCCCCCGAGTGGCGCAGGGAGGGCGGGAAATATATCCCCCACCCGGCCACATGGCTCGACGCCATGGGCTGGGAGGATGAACGGGCGCACCCCGCCGCGCCCGAGGCCCGTGGTGCTCATGCGGGTCTTGAGCCCGAAGCGGCGCCGGGGCCGGGGGCCGGGGCGCGCCCTCCGCCTCTCGTGGAGGCGAGAAAGAGGTCGCGCACCTTCACGGGACCCGAGTCCCTAAGGCAGATCATGGAGCGGCATGGGGTCGCGCCCGAGGCCTTCGGGCCTGGAGAGTAAGTGAAAAGTGGGAAGAGGAAAGAGGGAAGTGAAAAGTGGCAAGTGAAAAGGGGCGATTGAAGACGGCGCGGCAGGCGGGGCGGCTCCAAGGCTGGCGCGAAATCGCCTTTGTCCTCGGCTGGTCCGTAAGGACGGCGATCCGCCACAGGGAGGAATTGCGGATCAACCGGGCCATCTTCTACCAGTGGCTCGGCAAGCCGCCCAAAAAGACCGTCTGCTCCTATGAATCCGTCCTCCGGTCCTTTCTCCTCACGCGGGACGAGGCGGGATAATCGCGGGGATGGGGAAGAGGGACGGCAGCGGCCGGTGGCGGAAAAAAAAGGGAATCGGGGTTTGGTAGTGCCCTAATTTAATTCGCATTACGGTAAACCCCCGGCTCTGCCGGGGGACCCCAAAGGTTTGACCGTTGCGGGAGTATGCTTTTCGGACGGAATCTTGAGCGGGCAGAATCAAACTTCGCATGAATGGGTGTCATCAAACGTCGCGTAAATCTTGAGGGGTTTTTTCTTTTCCGTTTG
>JBEKJU010000180.1:0-7548 GCA_050011095.1 Syntrophorhabdales bacterium | reverse complement strand
CTTATGCCATCATAGGCCATTCCGAGCGGCGGAAATACTTCCACGAGACCGATGAGACCGTGAATGCGAAGATCAAAAAGGCGCTGTCCGTCGGCCTCAGACCCATCGTCTGCGTGGGAGAGACGGAGGAAGAGCGCGAGAAGGGCGTTACCGAGTTCGTGGTCGGCCTCCAGGTCAAAAAAGGGCTTTATGGGATTGGGAGCCTGGAGAACGTGACGATTGCCTATGAGCCGGTCTGGGCCATAGGGACCGGCAAGAACGCCACGCCGGGGCAGGCCCAGGACGTGCATGCCTTCATAAGGCGCCTTTTGGGCGAGGGATATGGCAGCGCGACATCGGAGAGCACGAGGATCCTCTACGGGGGAAGTGTGACGGCGGACAATATAGGCGAGCTTATCACGATGGCGGACATAGACGGGGCCCTCATTGGAGGAGCGTCCTTGAAATCCGAGAGTTTTATCAGTATAATAAAGGCTGTTTCCGGTAGACAGGGATGATAACCGCGATAAGCATAATTCATATAATTTCCGCGATTGCCCTCGTCCTTATTGTTCTCTTGCAGACGGGACGGGGCTCGGAGATAGGGGCGGCCTTCGGAAGCGGGGCGAGTCAGACGCTTTTTGGCAGCTCGGGTACGTCAGGCTTCATGACGAGGGTGACGACCATTGCCGTAATCGTATTCATGCTGACCAGCCTCATACTGGCCATGATGTACAGCAGTGGACGAACGTCGTCGAGGACGTCGATTCCGGCCCCAATAGAGGAAAGACTGCCCGTCAAGGCGAAATAAAGGCGTGCCGATGTGGTGGAAATGGTAGACACACCATCTTGAGGGGGTGGCGGGGAGACCCGTGCGGGTTCGAGTCCCGCCGTCGGCACCATTCATATTAAGTTATTTCAGCTACTTAGCTGAACCACCCCCCACTTTATTCGTTTCTGTTGCTCTGGGGCCTGAGTGGAATCACTTTGGCCTTTTTTCTTCCCTGAACCGTATCCATGACCTCGCGTACGCGGCGCCTGCGAGGGTGATCGTAACCGTCAAGGGTGCGCTCATCGCTGTGCCCCGTGACCAGCATTGCCGCTCTTGAGGCCAGGCCATATTACCCACCCTTTCCCGGGCCAACGGACATAATGTTCATCCATCCAAAAATCTCTATGATCGATGTGCACATTCTTAATTTTAGAGCGTTCCGCAGAATTAATTCTCGTTTGACGGCGGTGTGTTCGTCTTCTTCCGTCATTCCGGCGGACGCCGGTAGAGCGAAGCGGGCCTTAATCCCGCGAAGGTGGGACATCCAAGTCATTTCAATGTCTTACGGGCTGTCTGGACCCCGGTTTTCACCGGGGTGACGAGTACGCGAATCGGCACTTTATTTTGCGACCCGCTTTATGAACTACTGGACCCCGGCGGAAGCCTATATCGGGGCTTGCGACGAAGATCAGGTTGACGTTGGAGGGGCTCAACGGGGCAACTGCCGAATCGGGGCCTGAACCGCCCGTGCACCCTGCAAGGAGCGTCAGGGCGAGAACAACGAACAGGCACGGCAACGCCGAAATCTTGCTCACTTTCTTTCCCCTTTGTTTACTCATGGCTGCTTTTCCCAGTAAGCAAGCATCAGTACGAATTGACTGCATCGATAAGGCTCCGGGCGTCCATGTTCTTTATGCCTGCCCAGTAGACGGGCCATGTCTGGTCCGTAATCGGATCGACCTCGAAACCTGCCGGGGTGGAATAGGAGTGGCCCGAAGGATAGGCCGCCCGGTAAAAGCCCTGTTTGGCGCCGTTAGTTTTAAGGAGCGGGTAGAGCTCGGCAAGGGAATTGTTGAGGAGCCCCCGCACGCCGTAGGCCGTCGAGAACGTGTAATAGTTGTTGAATTGAGGCGACGCCGCCGAGGGGTCGAGATTGAAGGAGGCGTAGTCGGTCGCAGCCAAGGCGTTACCGTCAAAGGCGTAGACCTTGAAAGCGGGGTTGTTGCCGAAGAGGGGGCTGATGCCGCCCGGTATATCGAGCGCCTGGCCGGGCTGTATGATGCGGTATTCATCGTTGTGGGTATGGGCGCCGAGGGTGAAGGTTACAACGTCCGGATAACCCGAAAGGATCTGGAAAAAACTCGCCTGGTAACCGGCGTCCCAGAACATCGTGGGGTTCGAGATGTGGCCGTTGGAATCGACGGATTGAGCGGTGGTGGACTCGTCTGCGCCGGGGGCCAGGTGCATCAGGAGCCAGACCTTCTCGCCGGCGGCCTGGGCCGAAGCGAGGGCCGTATTGAGCCAGGCGAGCTGAGCGTTGACTGCTGCCGAAGCGGCGCCGTTGAAAGAGGGGGAGCACTCGTACGTGTTGATCCCTATAACCACGAGGTTCAGGCCGGGGATTGACGCGGAATAGTAGCCCCCGCTCGTGAAGTCGCTTAAGAATGTCTGCTGGTCGGCGATGCCGTTCAAGAACTGGTCGTAATAGAGCTGGGCCGCGTTGGAAAGAAAGGTGCTGTCCGGTCCCTGACCGGTGTAGGAATCGGTGTTTCCGAGGGCAAACAGGACGGGGATGTTCCCTACGGCCGACCGCACCTGCTGCATGACAAAGGAAACCGTATCGTCGGTGAAGGCCCGCATGGCCGCTGCGTCGGTTGATCCGTCGAGGACGTAAAACGTCTGCGAAAAGAGGTGCCCCAGGATGTCGCCCGTGTAAATGACGAGAGGACTCGTCCCGAGATTCTGTTTTACCGCCGAGAGGGCGAGGGCGAGGAGGGGGTAATTGCTGTCGAAACGGGTGTTGCCGTAGTACCCCCACGTCGACGGCGCGGTTATGCTCGAGCTCTGGAAAATAGCCGCCCACTGGCTGGGGTCCGCGGCCTTGAGGGCCGGGAAGAGGGTCGGGTCGTAGAAGGGATTGAAATGGATATCCGAGAAGACGACCGCCGGGAAGGTCGCATCGGGGGGGTTGCTCCCCCCGCTCCCGCCCCCGCATCCGCCGAGCAAACAGCCGAGGCAGACCCCTGCAACGGCGCCGGCGGAACATTTCAGGAAATTCCGGCGGGTGAGACCGGGAAGCGTTTCACGGCCCTCCCCGTTCGAAGGGCCTTGCTCTTTTCTTAATCCGGGCTTGTTCATAACGGTCTCCTTATCATAGAATGTAGCCTATTGTTGCCCCCCGAGTCCAATTCTATTGCATGGGCGCCCCTGTATAGCCTGCCGCCATGTCCGTCCGCTTCGCGCAGGGAATGCCCGGCCCCTTGGTCCTGGCGCTGTAACCGTATCGGCTGTATGCCGGTAAGTCGTCGACGGCGATCGGCGTCGGGTTGGTTACCGCAACGGGCACGAACGTTTGATCCACGGTCGTGTAAACCTGGCCCGAGATGGGCCACTGCATAGGCGGGTCTGCGCTTCCGCTCCCTCCTGCCGAGTGACGTCTCGGATCGTGGGGTCTGATCTTGATGCTCATCTTGTCCCCAAGCGCTTCTTTACCATTAATTGCGGTTGAATTAACAAATGAGGCGGCGGAAGAGGTCAAAAAAACGGCGGCCCGTCCGACTCTCGCAAAAAAGACAGAGCCCCCGGCCCTTCGCCGGGGGCTCTGTCTTGCCGCTACCGCGATGACTTATATGCTGTTTCCCGCCTGCCATCCCCCGAAGGTGCTGTCGGGAATGAGGCCGGGGTTCTCGCCGTCCCCAATGGAATAGATTTCGGGAACCTTGTCCCTCAGCTCCTCGTAGAGCTTCTTGTTCGGGACGAAGGGCATGGCGGGAATGATACTATCCGCCTCGAGGAACTCCTCTTCGCCTTCCTTCGTCTTGACGGTGAGGCCCTTCTTCGTGATCTCGACGAGCTTGACCCCCGGGAGGAGCATCACGTCCTTCCTCGCGAACCAGGCGAAGAGGCGGGTCTTGCGCTCGGGGTAGAGCCCGTCGCCCATCTGCCCGGCGGTGTCGACGATGGTCACCTTTCTGCCCTGCTTCGTGAGAAATTCGCCGAGCTGACACCCCTGGATGGCGCCGCCGATTATGACGATCTTCTTGCCCACGGGCATCCACATCTTGGTGAGGGCGCGCAGCTTCCTGGGACCGAAGGTTTTCAAAAGCGACCTGAGCGTGCCGTAGAGGTCGCTGCTTTTCGTCACGATGCCGTTGTCGAAACCCGGCACGTCGGGATAGGAGGGCTCGCCCCCGACGGCGAGCACGACCGCGTCGGGCTTGATCTTCTCCACGTCCTCGGCGGTAAACTCGTGGGAGAGCTTCACCTTGACGTCGAGCTTCTTCACCTGGGTCTTGAAAAACTCGATGATCTCGGTCAGATCCTCGAGGTCGAAGCCCTTCACCATCGCCGCGATGGGCAGTACCCCTCCGAGTTCCTTGGCCTTCTCGAAGATGGTCACATCGTGCCCCCGCATGGCCGCGACGCGGGCAGCCTGCATGCCTGCGGGGCCACCGCCGACCACGACGACTTTCTTCTTCTCGCCGTTAGGGGCGGGCTCGTAGCTTTCCCGGCCGAAGCAGGCGTTGATGCGGCAGTGGCGGGGCGTGTTGTAGGTGGAGTAGCAGCAGCCGCACTTGGTGCAGGGCTGGATGTCCTCCATCCTCCCCTCCCTCGCCTTGTTCGGGTATTCGGGATCGGCAAGGAAGCGCCTCGTCATGCCGATGAGGTCCACCTTGCCCTCCTGGAGCACCTTCTCACCCGTCTCCGCGCTGAACCCCCCGACCGTCATGACCGGTATGGAGACTATTTTCTTTATGCCCGCGGCGACGGGCACGCTCGCGAGAGCACCCCGCATGCCCCAGTACATCTCCTGGGGGAACTGGGAAACAGGAATGTGCGGCTCCGGGTAGTAAATGACGTCCGGATGTATCGAGCCCCAGTGCATGCCCGGCCAGTGGGACCTCACATGGAGGGAGTTGACACCGATGCTCTCGTAGATTTTCGCGATGGCCTTGCACTCATCGACGGTGAGGCCCAACTCGCCCACGCCGACCTCGGCGCCGTTCATGAGCACCTGGATGGGGAAATCCTGCCCCAGTCTCTTCTTGATCTCCTTGATGACCCTTACCACGAAGCGCGTCCGGTTCTCCATGCTCTGGGGACCGTACTCGTCGTACCGCCTGTTCCAGTAACGCGAGAGGAACGTGTGGAAGAGGTGGTCGGCGCCCGCGTGGACCTCCACTCCGTCGAAGCCGGCTTTGGCGACCCGCTCGGCGGCTCGCGCGTAGTGCTCGACGAGCCAGTCGATCTCCTCGATCGTGAGAGCGTGGGGAGGCTCCTCCTCGTGGACGTCGAACTGCGAGCGAAAAGTCACCGCGGACGCCGCGACCGTCCTGGCCGCCATGCGATAAATGGCGCCCCACGGACCCCTGTGGTAGAACTGGATGAAAGCGGGGCAGTCGTACTTGTGTATCTCGTCGACGAGTTCCTTGATCTCGGGGATGTACTTGTCGTCGTCGGCGCGCATCCGGCGGTCTCCGGTGTCGGACAAGGGCCACTCCATGGCCGGAGTCTCGACGACCACCAGGCCGGCGCCACCTTTCGCGAGGGCGCCGTAGAAGGCCTTTACGAGGGCGCCGACTCGCATTTCGCCGTCTTCGAAGAGGTAAGTCTGGTTCGCCGTCTTCACGAGCCTGTTTCTCAGCTTCACCTCGCCGATCCGAATGGGCGAGAATAGTTTTTCATATCTTCGTTGCGCCATGTCCTTCCTCCTTATTCTTGCGAGCAGTCCCTGCCCTTTACGGCCGGGTCAGCGCCTCCCGGCCCGCGGGACACACTCAATATCTTCCCTGCCTCTGCTCGGGGCTCGTTTGTCCACAAAGACTTCCTCCACCTGCCCCGCCTCCATTCATTATACCACTCTCAGAGTTAGTCTATAGGGGGTCCCGGAGGAGAGGGCATGGTGGCCTGAGGCGAGCAGGGAACATGGGGGGCATACGCGCAACGGCCATGAAAAGATCGGAGAACCCGGTTGCCTCCGGGGGGACCTTTTGCCGTGCGGGCCTTCTATTGCCCTTGCCAGGTGAAAGGTGTTAGTGGATGAAGCTCGGTCCCGAACACCCTTCCAGGAAGATCGTCGGCTTCCGGCAGCGAGTAGGAGATGCGCAGAATACCACCGGAGGAGTCTCACTGTAGGGTACGATGGATTTGGTGGACACCAAGGTTGAGGTGCAGTTTGACGGTCTCACTTCTCGCGCTCGAATGAGAGGTGTCCTCTCGTCATTCTTCCACGGTGGAGCGGATTCGCATTCCATTGTGCGATAAGGCTCAATCGATCGCCGTCAAGCGTGAAGAACCGTTCTTGATCGGTTCCGATCCATTCGACATTCCATGCCCCGTCGACCTTCGTAATCCACTTGTCGCCTTCGACCCGATACCTTCCGGTATACGCAATCAACGTTTGGTACGCAGCAGACCGATCCTCATCGTTCCGCGGCGCTGTGCGTCCAGCTGCTTCCAGGTAAGCCACCATACGGCCGTCCGGGCCAAAAACCAGGTATCCGTTTGGATGGGCGCCTAAAGGAAACACCCGCTCACCGCCGTCCTGGAACTCAAGCTCATAGGATACAAGCCGCCATGGGCCCACAATGTGCGCTCCAGCGACCCGTTGCGGAAAGACCAGCCCGATTGCAACCGCTCCGAATAGACGTAGAAGTCCCGACATGATGGTTCCTTTCTCAATGAGAATAGAACGCCTGCGTTTCAGCCGCACGGCCTTCCATCACAATGTACGTCAAGGCGCCACAAACTGCCACGATAGAAACCGAGCGTCGGCGGGAAGCGCAGGGTCTCGGGAAACAGCTCAGTCCGTATCGCCCTTCAGCCAACCAGGGGCTTCAAAGGCAGGACCGGGGTAGGTGTAAAAGCCTTTGCCCGTTTTCATGCCGAACTCCCGCCTTTCAATCTTGTCCAAA
The DNA here is from genome assembly GCA_050011095.1 of Syntrophorhabdales bacterium. Lineage (GTDB taxonomy): Bacteria > Desulfobacterota > Syntrophorhabdia > Syntrophorhabdales > WCHB1-27 > JBEKJU01. The sequence goes on along the minus strand of JBEKJU010000180.1, from coordinate 663 downwards.
AGGAGTTTAGGAGGAGCATCCGACTCATCACCCGACTCACGGTAATAGACCATTTCGATATCCCGCACGACATCAAGCCCCACTCTGTCCATCATACCAAAGGGGCCGGCCGGTGCGCCGAGGAAGATCATCCAGGCCCGGTCGACATCTTCGTGAGAAGCCACGCCGTCATCTACAAGATGCAAGCATTCTTTCTTGATCGCTCGCCACACCCGGTTGAAGATAAAGCCGGTGCTCTCCTTGCGTACAAGGAGCGGCGTCAAGCCGAGCGTACGTGCAAACTGACGCACGTTTTCAATGGTCTCATCAGAAGTGGCAGTACCCCGCATCAGCTCTACCATCGTCCTGTGCATGGCCAGAGAATAGAAATGCATGTTGAGGACCTTATCCGGGCGGTGGGTGGCATCTTCGATAGCCGAGACGCGAAGCGATGAAACTATTCGTCGCCAAGATTGTGTGACGGGGACAAACCTCATCGAGTTGAGCGAACACCTCACGTTTGATTTCCAAACCCTCAGGCACAGCCTCGATCGCCAAATCAGCCTTCGATGCCCCTTCCTCCATATTCGTGGTCAAGTGGATGCGGCGGAGGACGATCTCTTTCTCCTCGGCTGTGATTTGTTGCTTTTCAAGCCGTTTTTCCAATTCCCGGGAATGGCTCTC
>JBEKJU010000179.1:0-7578 GCA_050011095.1 Syntrophorhabdales bacterium | reverse complement strand
CAGCTTCATCGGTGTGCCTCCTCATAAGATCCGTATCATTTGGTCGTGACACGTCATTTTATAGGAGGTACGCCCTTTTTTCACTCCTTTTTCAATTCACACAGAAGAGTTTACCCTACCCTCAAATCCAATTGATCATTTCTCCAGTAGTTTCATAACTTGGTTCTCGCCGATGTGGTTAATCTTATAGCACCCCTTCTGTTCACCTTTATGAAACCACTGGTTCTGGCTTTTCATGATACGAAGGGGATACGCCGCGTCTTTAGGCGTCTGCCATCCCATGTGCCGGAAACCTGTGTGTATGTGATCCATCGAAACCTCCTGAATATTCCTATACTGCTTCAACCAATAGGCGATTAGGAGGTACTTCTTAGTAGTGTCGTCAGGGTCGCATCGATCGAGGAAAACTTTTAGCGGGACATCTCCAGATAATAGGTCAAGGTCGAGAACATCGGGAGAACGCGGGATCCGTTGTTTCGAATTCCGCGATCGGCTCGATCTTCCGCCGGCCTCCTCAGCTTCGCTGGGATCCTCCTTAGATGACTCAGGACCAACCGGCAACAGTTCGATAGGCTGAAGGGTCTTCACATGGTCGCCACCGTCGTGACGACCCGCCATGCCCCTAAGAGCCGTGTTTATGGCCCTGAACCCTTCCTGAAGTGTTTCATCGTTTCCTTCGATTTAAAAAAAAGTGAACTTCATTTTGCTTACATCAGGCTGATCCGGTCTACGCTTGCTCATAATCCCTCCCGCGCTCTTGTTCCCATCCGCTTTGGCTTATTGCCTATTCTACATCTATACAATAACACTCGTCAAATGAGAAAGTGACCGGCTGGTGGAGTTTGCGAGACGAAGGGCACATCCGGGGGTCTATTGGGGAATTGTGGAGGAGTTGTTTCTCAGAAGTGAAAATGGGGGTTAGCCCTTGACAGTGGATAAATCCGTCAAGGAATAGGGCTGAAATAAAAGACTGGGCATTTTGACGTTGTTTACTCACTTCACGAGCCGAGACGTTGAGGGTCGACTCTCGCCTTCAACTGGTAATGCTGGAACACGGAAACGCAATCAATTGTGAGGACTTGTGGAAGCCTCAACTATATGTAATCATTACATATACGCGCTTGCACTACTACTAGAGCGTTTCGGTTTTCCTCTTTTGATAACTAATGCCAAGTATAATCGTGATACAAAGCAACGAGACTACGGCGCGATTTGTATTTATCCGGCAGGGGCACGTCCATCCAGCGCAAGGCATCAGCTTCGCTTGTCTTTCTCATATACATCCTCGTCGTCTGAGGTCATGGTGCCCATGAACGTCTTGGAGATGATCTCATGACGTCCCCGTTCCGACTGGCATAGGTATCAGCCCGCATACAGTGCAAGTTCGCCTTATCCAAAGACCCTTGACACCCGAAGGTCTCCTCACCATGTCAATAGAGAGATTTTAGGAAACGAGGGGCCGGTGAAGAGATACGATGCGATCATCATCGGGACCGGACAGGCAGGACCGCCCCTGGCGGGACGCCTTACGGAGAGCGGGATGGAAGTGGCCATCATCGAGCGTAAGCTCTTCGGGGGCACCTGTGTCAATACGGGTTGCATACCGACGAAGACGTTGATAGCGTCGGCCCATGCGGCCCACCTCGCGAGACGGGCCGCGGACTTCGGCGTGGTCGTCGCGGGCGGCGTGACCGTGGACATGAAGCGGACGAAGGCCCACAAAGACTACGTGTCGGCACTGTCGAGAGACGGTCTCGAGGCGTGGCTTGGGAACATGAAGAAGTGCACCGTGTACAAGAATCACGCGCGCTTCGAGTCGGCCCATGAGGTGCGGGTTGGAACGGAGTTGATTGCGGCAGACAGGATATTCATCAATGTCGGTGCGCGCGTCTTCATCCCTCCGATATCGGGGCTCGACCGTGTCACCTATCTCACCAACTCCTCGATGATGGAGATCGACTTTCTTCCCCGCCATCTTCTCATAATGGGGGGCGGCTACATCGGAATAGAGTTTGCCCAGATGTACCGCCGCTTCGGAAGCGAGGTAACGATCGTCGAGATGGGTCCCCGTCTCATGGGGAAGGAAGACGAGGACATCTCTCAAGAGGTGAAAGGAATACTGGAAGCTGAGGGCATCGAGGTGCGCGTTGGCGCGAAATGCATCGCCGTTGAAAAGCAAGGCAATGATGTAAGGATAAATGTGGACTGCCCGGACAATCCGGCCGAGAGCGTCGGGTCGCACCTTCTCGTTGCAGTCGGGCGTCGCCCTAACACGGACGGCCTTGGGCTTGAAAATGCCGGTGTGCCCACGGACGAGCGCGGTTATATCACGGTCGACGACGAGCTGCGCACCAACGTCCCCGGCGTCTGGGCGCTAGGCGACTGCAACGGAAGGGGTGCGTTCACCCATACATCGTACAACGACTACGAGATCGTTGCCGCGAATATCCTAGACGGGGAGAGGCGCCGCGTGAGCGACCGCATCCTGGCCTATGCCCTTTACACCGATCCTCCTCTAGGAAGGGCAGGTATCACGGAAGACCAGGTACGGGCCTCCGGCAGGCCCGCTCTTATCGCGAAACGGCCCATGACTCGCGTGGGCAGGGCCGTAGACAAGGGCGAAACGCAGGGGTTTATGAAGGTAATCGTCGATGCAGAGACAAAACGGATCCTCGGTGCGGCGATACTGGGGACAGGCGGAGACTAGGTCATCCACTCTCTCCTGGACGTGATGTACGCCAAAGCGCCTTACACGGTGGTGAAGCGGGCGATGCACATCCATCCGACCGTCTCTGAGTTGATCCCCACCATGCTCGAAGAGCTGAACCCCCTCTGAACGAGCCGATCTGTACGGTCAAACGGAATCGGGCTGCGGCTACTGTGAGATAGCCGAAAGTAGTGCGGGCAATGCATATCGCCTCCTTGACCTCATGGCATTGTGCATTATATTTGGAAAAACGATGAAAACGGGAAGCACGCCCCGGACGGCCGAGGAGGCGACCATGCCGCTTTCATAGCTCTTGAGGCAAGAAGCGGATCATGAGTGCACGGCCCGAAGCAGTCGTAAGAAAGAGCGAAGATATGAACACAAAGGTCCCTCGTACGTTCATCCACCGTGTTGAAGCTGACGGAGTAACCGCCTTCTACCGCGAGGCCGGCGCGCCGGGTAGGCCCGTGGTGCTCTTGCTGCACGGCTTCCCGACGTCTTCGTTTCAGTACCGGGAGTTAATCCCGCGACTCGCCGACTGGTGCCGGGTGATCGCCCCCGACTTTCCCGGATTCGGGTTCACTGAGGTTCCCGAGGAGCGCAGTTACAGGTACTCTTTCGACTCGATCGCGCATACCATGCTGGCCTTCACCGATGCGCTCGGGCTTAAGGCATACGCGCTTTACGTATTCGACTATGGGGCTCCGACAGGCTTTCGCCTTGCGATGGTCCGCCCGGAACGTGTCACGGCCATCATTTCGCAAAACGGAAACGCCTATGAAGAGGGGCTTGGGGACGCCTGGGCGCCGATCCGGCGTTACTGGCGGGAGCCGACCCTCGAAAACCGGGAGGCCGTCCGCAGGGACTAAGCCCTGAAGGGATTCGGTTGCAGTATACTTACGGCGTTCCGCACCCCGAAGTTGTTGCGCCGGAAGGCTATACACTCGATGCTGCGATGATCGCCCGGCCTGGCAACATGGAGATTCAGTTAGATCTGTTTCTCGACTATGGAAACAACGTGAAGCTATACCCGGCCTTCCAGGAGTACCTCCGGAAAGCAAGACCGCCGTTGCTCGCGATATGGGGTAAGCACGATCCGTTTTTTTCCCCGCCAGGGGCCGAGGCGTACCGGCGGGACAACCCAAACGCAATCGTCCAATTTCTCGAAACAGGACACTTCGCATTAGAAACGCACGTCGAGGAGATTGCCATTGCGATGAGGCGGTTTCTTGCGAAGACCATCGGTTGAACTATTTCAGAACGAAAGAGGTCGTCATGGTGCTAAAAAGCGGCCGTCAGGAATCCGGATATGGTCGAGTTCGTGAGGGCAATCAAGGGCACACGCACCTTCGCTGAACAGGAAAGTGCGGCTCATAGAGTCTCTTTCTGCGCTGAGCGACCGGAAGGAGGCTCCACAATGACGGACAAAGCTGCTCACGAGACACGCCTCGAGCGGGTCCTCGGTGTGGAGGATGTATGTTGGACAAGAGGACAGTAATTATCACGGGAGTATCGCAGGGTATTGGCGCTGGTTTGGTCGAGGCTTTCCTGAAGGAGGGTTATAAGGTCGTCGCAACGTCACTCGATGTCAGTCGATCGTTGACTGCTTCGCCCAGCCTCACTCTCGTCGACGGCGATATCGGTAAGCAGGAGACTGCTGCTAAGGCGGTCGAGGCAGCGATCAAGAACTTCGGAGCCGTCGATACTTTGGTGACCAACGCCGGAATATGCTACGTCAAGCCTTTCACGGACTTCACTGAAAAGGACATCAACACCCTGGTCTCGGTCAACCTGCGGGGATTCATCTACATCACCCAACTCGCGGTGAAACAGATGCTCAAGCAGAGATCGGGGAGTGTGGTGAGCATCACCGCGGCCCTTGCCGATAACCCGATCGCAGGAGTAAATGCCTCGGTTTCGATGATTACGAAGGGGGGCCTGAATACAGTTATCAGGAGTCTCGCAATCGAGTATGCAAAAGAAGGTATCCGCTTCAACGCGGTAGCCCCCGGCGTCGTGGACACACCACTCCACAAGGATGATCCTAAAGACTCTCTTAAGAAGTTGCAGCCAATGGGAAGAATCGCGGCCGTTAAGGATATTGTGGACGCTGTTCTCTACCTGGCGCACGCGGGTCAGGTGACCGGAGAGGTACTTCACGTGGATGGTGGCGCTCACGCCGGCAAATGGTGAGTTCGTGAAGGAGGCGAGCAACGGTCTACGATCTCGGATGAGCGAAACGAGCTTCGCGTCTTCTATGTGCTGCATCTCTACCCCATTGATCGTTCTGATCTTGACTTGAAGACCCAGCGGACTTAACGAGGACAATAGCCCGGCCGGACGACCGGGGCGAAGGATTCAAAAGGAGGAACTTGCATGAGAACAACGGCAGCGCCAGAGCTGGCGCCAATGATGAAGGCGGCGCAGATCTCGAGGTCCGGAGCAGACTTCGAGATCGTCGAGCGTGAGATCCCCAAGCCGAACACGGGACAGGTGCGGATCGAAGTGCACGCCTGTGGTTTCCGCGGCAGTGACGTGTTTACGAAAGAAGGCTCCTGGCCTGGAATTCAGTATCACCGCGTCCCAGGGCATGAAGTGGTGGGCATCGTCGATGAAGTGGGCGCCGACGTTTCGGCATGGAAAAAAAGGGCCGGCGCGTAGGGGTTGGCTGGCACGGCGGCCACGACAATACGTGTCGCGAATGTCGGAGCGGAGATTTTCGCAATTGCCGGAACCTTAAGATTCCGGGCATCAGCTATGACGGCGGTTGTCAGCAATACATGGTCGCTCCGGCAGAGGCACTGGTGGCGATCCCGCAAAGTCTGAGCGACGCCGACGCAGCACCGCTGCTCTGCGCCGGAATTACCACCTACAACGCCCTGCGCCACAGTGGTGCCCTCCCCGGCGAGCTGGTCGCAGTGCTGGTATCGGTGGCCTGGGTCACCTGAGCATTCAATTCGCGAACAGGTTCGGCTACAAAGTGGCGGCCATAGGGCAGGGACCCGAGACCGCGGCGCTCGCAAAGAAACTGGGAGCGAGCATGTATATCGACAGCAAATCGACGAACGGGGCAGAGGCATTGCAAAAATCAGGCGGCGCCAAGGTTATCCTGGCGACTGCCCCGAGCTCGAAAGCGATGTCCGCACTGATCGACGGTCTGGGGCCAAACGGCAAGCTCATGGTTATAGGCGTGTCACCCGACCCCATCGAGGTCACACCGGCACAGCTCATCACCGGAAACAGAAATATTCAAGGTTGGGCCTCGGGAACACCGGCCGATATCGAGGACACACTGAAGTTCGCAGAGCTTACGGGCGTGCGTCCGATGATCGAGACATATCCGCTCGAAAAGGCGGGCGAGGCGTATGCGCGCATGAGGAGCGGCAAGGCGGAATTTCGCGTCGTTCTGACGATGTGAAGCGGAGCAGGAGACGATCTTTGACGTGAAGCTCTGACAACTAACTAAGCGGACAGTCAAATACAAAAGCAAAGGAGGACGAACAATGAAAATACTGATGGTGCTGACATCCCATGATCAATTGGGCAACACTGGTCGCAACACCGGCTTCTGGCTCGAGGAATTCGCGGCGCCCTACTATGTATTCAGGGATGCTGGCGTGCATCTGACACTGGCTTCGCCGAAAAGGGGTCAACCACCGATCGATCCGAAGAGCGATTTGCCGGAGAATCAGACTCTCGCGATGGCACGGTTCAAGCAGGACGCGGAGGCGCAAAAGGCGCTGTCCCGGACACTCAAGCTGTCCGATATCAAGTCCGAGGACTTCGACACCATATTCTACGTGGGCGGCCACGGGCCGATGTGGGACCTCGTCGACAATCCCGATTCCATCGCCTTGATCGAGTCTTTCTACAATTCCGGCAAGCCGGTCGCGGCGGTCTGCCATTCACCGGCCGCGTTCCATCGGGTGATGTACAAGGGTGCTCCGCTCGTAAAGGGCAAGCGTGTCACCGGCTTCACCAACGGAGAAGAAGAGGCGGTTCACCTCACCCATGTCGTGCCCTTCCTTGTCGAGGATGAGCTGAAGAGAGTCGGCGCCCTCTACGAGAAGGCGGCTGATTGGGAGCCCTTTGCGATCGTGGATGGCGGTATAGTTACGGGACAGAACCCTGCCTCATCGACGTCCGCAGCCAAGGCTCTCTTGAAGCTGCTCGCGGCGAGGAAGGCCGCTTAGAGTGGACTCCGGCTGACGAGCGCGTAAGCTTACTTCATCAGTTGCGTTGGCGAAGGCAGTGGTACCGCTGCCTTGGCCACACATTTCTATGCGATTTGCGAAATGTGGTGCGGAAAGTGAATTGCGACTTTCAATGTCTCATAGATATTAAGGATTGCCGGCCGAATGTGGCAACCATGTCGACGAGGAGCTACGGAATCTCGAGCACGAACTTGATCTTGACGAACAGCGAACGGACGCATGACATCCACACACGGTGGATTTGGCATTCATCCCTTGATTCGGTCTGTTCTGATGGTTAGGTTGAGTCGAAAAAGGCGTGACCCACCCGAAAGGGTTCAGTGCAGCGCCAAAACCTACAGGTCCAGCTCGACGCGGCACTTCGCAAGCAATCATCTACAAGAGGAGGCGCAAAATGAGTGACCGGCAAATAAAAAAGGAAGTGTTGGCAACGAAGCATAAAAACATCCCCGCGATTCTGATCATTGGGGCAGTACTCGCTGTCTTGGCCAGCATGGTCTTTGCTGCACAGGACAAGTACACGGTGCAAGTCTGTGCCACAAGACCTCCGCCCGGCCGAAAATGAACTGTCGAGTAGCCTATGATCTCATAGTGAGATCGCGCCGCACTCCGTCGGGGACACTTTGCGGTGCAAACGCAAGGGTTTCATGCGCGCAG
>JBEKJU010000178.1:0-8214 GCA_050011095.1 Syntrophorhabdales bacterium | reverse complement strand
ACCCCCGGGGGGTCAAGCGGAAGATGAGCAACTATCATCTGCGGCCGAGGACCGTCCCCTGCAACGAGCGGGTTGACTTCGAAAAACGTATCAAGATACTTAAATGAACAGTATTAGGTTTAAGGCGGAGATGACAGGTGAGGAAAATGTATCCCCTCATCTCCGCCTTCGGCGGGAATCCGAAGGGGAAAATCCGCATGGCGCTGCCTATCCCTCATCGGCCAGCCTGATCTTCACCGCGCAGACCTTATAGCCCGGTATTTTCGCGATGGGGTCGAGGGCATCGAGGGTGAGAAGATTTGCCGCAGCCTCCCTGAAGTGAAAGGTCATGAAGATGAGACCCTCCTGGAGATAGTCGACTGCCCGCGCCCTCGCCTCGATGCGCCCTCGCCTCGATTCCACGATGACCCGCGCCCCTTTCCCATTGAAGCCAAGTCTCCGGGCATCCTCACGGTTAACGTCTATTATCGGTTCCGGCGCCATTTCGGAAAGGGGCTTCGATTTTCTCGAAAGGACCCCGTGGTAGTGATAGAGCATCCGGCCCGTCGTCAGGCAGAAGGGGTACTCGTCGTCGGGCAGCTCGGGGGAGGGCACGTACGGTGTCGCGTGGAACTTGCCCTTACCCCTCACGAACTGGCCCTTGTGGAGGTACGGTGTGCCCGGATGATCGACGGACGGGCAGGGCCACTGGATGCCGAGTTTGTTTATGCGGTCGTAGGTGATGCCGCCGTAAGAGGGCGTGAGGCCGGCGATCTCGGCCATGATCGCCTCGGGTGATTGATAGGGCATGGGCAAACCAAGCCGGGACGCGAGATCGGTGAGGATCCGCCAGTCGGGACGCGCGTCGCCGAGGGGGCTGATAGCCGCCCTGACCCTCTGCACCCGTCTCTCCGTGTTCGTAAAGGTGCCGTCCTTTTCCGCGAAGCTTACACCCGGCAGGACCACGTGGGCGACCTCGGCCGTCTCGGTGAGGAAGATATCCTGAACCACGAGGATGTCCAGGTTCGAAAGCTCCCGGCGCACCTTAGCCGAGTCCGGGTCGGTGAGGAGCGGGTTCTCACCGAGGACAAAGAGCGCCTTTATGCGGCCCTCGCCTATGGCCTTCATCATCTCCATCAGGGTTAGCCCGGGCCGCGCGGGAAGGGAACCGCCCCACGCATCTTCGAATTTCGCCCTCAATGCCTCGTCGTCGACCCTCTGGTAGCCGGTGAAGACATTGGGCAAGGCCCCCATGTCACAAGCGCCTTGCACGTTGTTCTGACCCCGCAGCGGGTTGACGCCCGACGAGGGCTTGCCTATCTGCCCGGTCACCATGGAAAGGTTGGCGAGGGCGAGGACATTATTGGTGCCCGATGTGTGCTGGGTGATGCCCATGGAGTATAGGATCGACGCGCTCCCGGACCGGGCGAAGAGGCGCGCCGCCTCGATGATATCGGCCGCCTTCACCCCCGTGATCGCCTCGACCGCCTGGGGCGTGTAGTCCCTGACGGACTCGGCGAGGGTCTCATATCCCTCGGTTCGCCCCGCGACAAAGTCCTTGTTGACCATGTCGCCCGCGACGATCGCGTTGATCATGCCGTTGATGAGCGCCACGTCGGTCCCAGGCTTCTGGGCAAGCCACAGCTGCGCGTAATCGACGAGCTCGATCCTCCTCGGATCGGCGACGATCAGCTTCGCGCCATTCTGCCGCACCGCCTTCTTTATCTCGAGGGCGATGACAGGGTGGTTCTCGGTCGTGTTGGAGCCGATCACGAAGATCGTATCGGCATTCGCTATCTCGCCGATGGAGTTGGTCATCGCACCGCTCCCGAAGGCCATCGCCAGACCGGCGACGGTGGAGCTGTGTCAGAGACGGGCGCAGTGATCGACATTGTTCGTGCCCATAGCGAGTCTGGCGATCTTCTGGAGGAGATAGTTTTCCTCGTTCGTGCACTTCGCCGAGGCGAGGAAGGCGACCGCGTCCGGCCCGTATTGTTCCTTGACCCTCTTGAGGCCGGATGCCGCCATGCTGAGGGCCTCGTCCCATCCGGCCTTGCGCAGGTTTTCGCCGTCCCTGACGAGAGGGGTGGTCAGACGGTCGGGGCTGTGGATGTAATCGAAGCCGAATCTGCCCTTGACACAGGTCCATCCCCTGTTCATGCCGACGTCCCTGTCGGAGGTCACCTTTACGACCCTGTCGTCCTTGACGTTCAGGACGATGGTGCAGCCCACGCCGCAGTACGAGCAGATCGTGGGGACCTTTTTCATTTCCCAGTCGCGGCCCTGGAAGCGGCCCGCCTTCACCGTGAGGGCCCCCGTGGGGCAGACGCTCACGCAGTTGCCGCAGAAGACGCAGGGTGTCTCCTTCATGGACCGGTCGCCGAAGGCGGCCACCTTCGTGGCAAACCCCCTGCGGCTCAGGTCGACGGCGCCGCAGTACTGCACCTCGTGACAGACCGTGACGCACCTGCCGCAGAGGATGCACTTGTTGTAATCCCTTTCGAAGAAGGGGTTGGCGTCGCGAACGGGATAGGCGTGCTTTTCCCCCTCGAAGCCGGTTTTTCGGATGCCGAACTGGTAGGCGTACTTCTCGAGGGCGCACGTCCCGCTTTTCTCGCACGTCATGCAGTCGGCAGGGTGGTCGGAGAGCAGGAATTCGAGCACCATGCGCCTCGCGGCCACTACCCGCGGCGTGGCGGTCCTGACGACCATGTTATTAGATACGGGGAGCGAGCACGCGGCTGAGAGGTTCCGTGCCCCCTGCACCTCCACGACGCACAGCCTGCACGCGCTCGTAGGCGAAAGGCCTTCACTGTAGCAGAGATGCGGAATCTCGATGCCGATCTTTTTCGCTGCCCAGAACACCGTCGCGCCCGCCTGGACCTCCACGTTTATGTCATCTATTGTCAGATTGACCGTACCCACGCTAGCCCCTCCTCTTTTCCAGATCGCACCGCAGGCAGCGCTTTGCCTCGCACAGGGCGGTTTCTTCTTCGAAGCCCGCATTGACCTCCGCGAACCCTCTCACCCGCTCTTTGGCGGGCAATTGGGGCATAACCGAGCGGCCCCTTTCCTGGCCTGCTTCCTCCGCGTCCGCCTCCGTGCGCGGCACCTCTGCGCGCCTCTGCGCTGCGTACACCCGGTCCTCGTAAAGGTCCCGGCCCCTGAGGTATCTATCGATTGACAGGGCTGCCTGATAACCGCCGGCCATGGCCTCTACCACCGTCGAGGCGCCCGTGACCACGTCCCCACCCGCAAAAACCCCCGGCATGTTTGTCGCCAGGGTTACGTCATCGACCACAAGGGTCCCGTTCTTGTTCCTCGTGATCTCCCCGTTCCGGGACAGGCGGAAGACCTGCGGCGCATAGCCGATGGCCGAAATGACGGTGTCCGCATCGATCACGCGCTCGGAGCCGGGAATGGGAACCGGTCTGGCCCTTCCGCTCTCATCATATTCTCCAAGGGCCATCTGCTGGCATTCGATCCCCTTCACCCTTCCGTTCTCGGTAATGATCCCCGTCGGAGCGAGGAGAAACATGAGGGTGATCTTCTCGTCATCGGCCTCTTCTATTTCCTCGACGCTCGCGGGCATCTCTTCCCGCGTCCTCCGGTAGACGATGGCCACCTCCTTCGCGCCAAGGCGCAGCGCCATACGGGCCGCGTCAATGGCGACGTTCCCACCCCCGATAATCGCCACTCTTTCACCCACTGCCACCTTCTCTCCCAGGTTCGCCCGGCGCAGGAACTCGACGCCCTTGAGGACGCCTTCCGCATCCTCGCCCGGGAGGTTCAATTTCTGGTCCATATGCGCGCCCAGCCCGAGGAAGACGGCTTTATAGCCCTGTTCGAAGAGGTCCTGAACGGCGAAGTCCTTGCCCAGGGCTTTTCCGTTAACGATCTCGATGTTATGCTGGCTGATGAAGCGGATGTCGTGGTCGAGCACGTCCCGGGGGAGCCGGAAGTCGGGGATGCCGACGGCAAGCATGCCGCCCGCGATCGGGAGGGCCTCAAAGATCGTCACCTTATAACCCCGCCTGCCGAGTTGGTACGCCGCATTGAGGCCGGCAGGGCCGGAGCCGACAACGGCGACCCTCTCCGCCTTCGGTTTCTCGATGAAGGAAGGCGGGGCGAGTTTCCCCTGTCTCATCTCCCAGTCGGCTGCAAAACGCTTCAGCGAGGAGACGGCGATCGGGTCGTCGATCTCACCCCGCTTGCATACCTTTTCGCATGGATGGTTGCAGACCCGCCCGCAGACGCCCGCAAGGGGCATGTTCAGGCGGACGAGGTCGAGGGCTTCGTCGTATCTGCCTTTGGAAATCAGCGAAACATACCCCACCGCATCGCAGCGGACAGGGCAGGTATTCTCGCACGGGGCGAAGACGAGGGCGTCGCAGACGCCTGACGGACACCGCTTGTACCTGATGTGCGCCTCGTACTCGTTCCTGAAGTGGCGGATGGTCGAGAGGACCGGGTTCGCGCTCGTCTGGCCGAGGCCGCAGAGGCTCGCGTCCTTGACGGAATTGCCCACCTCCTCCAGAAGCTCGATGTCCCCTTCCCGGCCTTCACCCATCGTGATGCGCGTGAGGATTTCGAGCATCCTCTTCGTGCCGAGACGGCAGGGGACGCACTTTCCGCACGATTCGCTCTGGGTGAAGCTGAGGAAGAAGCGGGCCACGTCGACCATGCACGTGTTCTGATCCATGACGACCATGCCGCCCGATCCCATGATCGCGCCGACCGACTCGAGTGAGCCGTAATCGATGGGGAGGTTCAGGAACTTCATGGGCACACAGCCGCCCGAAGGCCCTCCCATCTGAACCGCCTTGAACTGGCGTCCCCGGGGTATGCCGCCCCCCACCTTGAAGATTACCTCGTGCAGGGGCACGCCTATGGGAACCTCCACGAGACCCGTGTTGTTGATGCGACCGGCCAGGGAGAATATCTTCGTCCCCTTGCTCGATTCCGTCCCCATGGCCGCGTACCAGTCGGCGCCCTTGAGGATGATCGAAGAGATGTTCGCAAAGGTTTCCACGTTGTTGATGTTCGTCGGCTTTCCCCAGAGTCCTGACTGCGCGGGGAAGGGAGGACGAGGCCTGGGCGTGCCGCGGCGTCCCTCTATCGAGGCGATGAGCGCCGTCTCCTCGCCGCAGACGAAGGCGCCTGCCCCTTCCTTGATCGTAAGATCGAAGGAGAGACCGGAGCCGAGGATGTTTTCACCGAGGAGTCCCAGTTCCCTCGCCTGTTTTGTGGCGATCAACAGGTGCTCGACCGCGATGGGGTATTCCGCGCGGACGTATACGTAGCCGTGCGTCGCGCCCGTCGCGTAGGCAGCTATGAGCATGCCCTCCATGACGCTGTGGGGATCGCCTTCGAGCACGGCCCGGTCCATGAACGCCCCCGGGTCCCCCTCGTCCGCGTTGCATATGAGATACTTCGTCCCGCCGCGCGCCGCGGCGAAGAACGACCACTTCACCCCCGTGGGGAAGCCGGCCCCTCCGCGGCCGCGAAGGCCTGACTTTTTCACCTCATCCACGACCTCCTGCGGCTTCATCGAGCTGAGCACGCGGCTGAGCGCCGCGTAGCCGTCGCGCGCGATGTACTGCTCGATGCTGCGGGGGTCGATCTTTCCGCAGTTTCGCAGCACGATCTGCGTCTGTCCCTTATAGAAAGGGATGTCCGACCTATGAGGCACGGCCTCCTGCGTGAGCGGATCGGGGTAGGCGATACGGTCGACGATACGCCCTTTCTCGATCGTCTCGGAGACGATCTCCGGCACGTCTTCGGCCGAGAACTGCTGGTAGAATATGTCGAGGGGGTCTATGGCGGCCACGGGCGCCCTGGCACAGAAACCATGACAGCCCGTCTCCCGGATCTCGACCTTCTCCTCCAGGCCGCGGCTCCGGATCTCGTGCAGGAACGCATCCCTCGCCTCCTCCGCGCCATACGCCCTGCACCCTGTCATGCAGATGCGGACGACGATCTTATTCGGATCACTCCCTTGCTGAATTTCGGCGCGAAGCGCCTCAAGGCCGGACGCCGATGCTAATCTATTCACCCTGTCCTCCCTTCCCGTCCCGGAACTGATCCAGGATCGCCGGTACCTTCGGGCCGACGAGCTTACCGTAGTAGCTCCTGTCGACCATCATCACCGGCGCCAGAAAGCACGTGCCGAGACAGGCCACGGTCTCCAGGGAGAAGTTGAAGTCGGCCGTCGTCTCTCCATCGTCTATACCGAGGCTGTCCTTGACCGTGTTCAGGACCGATTTTCCGCCCCGCACGTGGCATGCCGTCCCACGGCACACCCGCACCGTATGCCGGCCCCTGGGATTGAGGTAGAACTGCGCGTAGAACGTGACAACCCCGTAAACCCTGCTCAGGGGAACGTCGAGCCCCCGACCGACCAGCGCGAGGGCCTCCTCCGGCAGATAGCCGTATAGGGCCTGGACCTCCTGAAGGACGGGGATGAGCGAGCCTTCCTCCTTCCCGTGTCCCTTGAGGACCTCCTGCACCTGAGAAAAATCGTTATTTTCTGCCATATCTCTTCCCCCGATTGAAAGTGGCGACGTTGTGCAGCGTCTCATCAACCCGTAACCGGAATGATTTGGGACGCCCGTGACGAGAGCAGCATATCATAGCTCAAAACCTTCACTATTGCAACTTGCAAAAACCAGGCCGGTAAGGAGGGTGGGGAAATGGGGCATGTTTGAGCGCAGGGACTGCGGGATATGATAGATGCTTCCGGGAAATATGCCAGAACAATAGAACAACCGCAATATACGGCGGGCTTTTTGCCATCGCGCGCCTGCCCCCTTTCTTCCGGAGGCTTTGCATCGCCATGATTTTCGCTTTACAGATCGTCTACATCGGGATATAGTTGAAAGAGATGTCCCGCAGGAGAAGAAGAGGTCCTTCTGATGGCAGGGTTGAGCCGAAGCCGCCTGACGGTCCGAGGCCGGCCGCGCCGCCGCCTACAGGCGTCGCCCCCGGTCGGGCGAGGGTATCGCTCCCGGCCGTGCTCAGGGTTACGTTTGAGAGGGCGGCGGATATGGCGAAGAGGGGGCTCGCCTCTCACGGAAGGATAGGTCCCATGGTTTTCTTTTCGTATGGCGAGGACCAGGGGCTTCCGGAAGGCAGCTTCGATACATTCAAGGGTGTGCCCTTGAATTGGCGCACCCCGCTTCAGAAAGAGACGATCAAGAGAAGAATCATGGAGAAGGCGCGCGCGGAGGGCGCCTCGGCCGTCGTCGTCCTCACGAAAAGCGACCTGGAAGGCGCGGGTGCCCGAACAAAGGATGCCACGCAGCAGAAAGGAACGCTTGTTTTTTCAGGGGCGACAACCGGTGCGAGGGCGAGCGGCCGGGTGACCTATGTCCTTGAAAGGCAGACAAAGGCCCTGACATCCTGGGAGATGAGCCTGTCCGCCGAGCTCGTCAGAAAATAAATGGGCCATCTGGCTCGTCTTTTTGTCCGCCCGCTTCGTTGCGAAAAGGTCATGTACATCCAGTACATTTGGCCTTTCCGCGCCTCGCCGATCGGCCAAAAATCCTCCGCCATCTGACTCATTTATTTCCTTCCGAGCCCTAAGGCGAAAAAATACGCTCCTTGACACCCATTTGCGCGGGTAGCGCCGAAGACAGTGGACTCGGCATGAGGCGCGACGCGTACGGTTCACGACCCCCCCCTGCCCGCCTCTCGCCGGTGCGTGCCCACCTCCGACCGTCAATCCTGCATCGAAGCGGGTATCAGGCGCGTTGCCCGCTGAGCCGTCTTATCATGTCCTCGATAAATGTTTCCCGTTTCTCGAGGGCGTCCCTAAACTCCTTCCTCTCGGTCCGGTGGATCTCGACCTCGAGATGGCCGCGATAGTTCTCGATGACGTTGCTGAGCAGCCTCGCCTCATCTTCCGTCAACTCCAGGTGCACCATGAGGACCCCCCTTCGCTTCTTGATTTTTACTATAAATATAAGGGGCCTTTGCACTCACGTCCATGATCCGTAAATAAAGGGTCGGCCCTTGGGCCGAAGACGGCCAGGGGCCTCGTTTTGCGCGGAAGCGGCTCCTGGTGTGCGCGCCCAGCCGGTATCATGCATCAACTTGCGGATTCCCTGCAGCCTGCTGCAGGGAGAATCTTTTTCCGCTTCGCTCCGCCGGCAATTATTGGGGCTCGCGTCGCCCCCTCTGTGGGCAAAGCCACGACCCGCAAGCGGGTGCCCCGAGACTCCCTGCTCAAAGACT
>JBEKJU010000177.1:0-7617 GCA_050011095.1 Syntrophorhabdales bacterium | reverse complement strand
GAGGCCGCCGTGATCTCCACCTGCAACAGGACGGAGGTCTATGTGACGGGCGCCGACACCGAGGAGTCCGGCAGGGCCGTGACGGATGCCCTGGTCAATCGCTTCAAGATGACCTCCCTTGCCGACTACACCTATGTCTTCAATGACGAAGAGGCATACAGACACCTTTTCCTCGTCGCCTCCGGCCTCGATTCCATGGTCATTGGGGAGCCGCAGATACTGGGCCAGGTGAAGGACGCCTATCGGTCGGCCGTCTCTCACGATGCCGCGGGGTCCTTTCTCGACAAGGTCTTCAACCGGGCCTTCCAGGTGGCGAAGAGGGTGCGGACAGAGACGAAGATCGGCTACAATCCCGTTTCCATCAGCGCCATGGCGATCGAGCTTGCGCGGAAGATCTTCGGGGTGCTCGCCGGCAGGCAGATACTCGTGGTCGGCGCAGGGGAAATGTGCGAGATCGCGTGTAAGCACTTCAGGAAGGAGGGCCTGGAGAAGGTGCTCGTGACGAACCGCACCTTTGGAAAGGCCCAACAGCTCGCCGAGGAGATACCAGGTATCGCCCACCCTTTTGATGATATCCCGGACCTCCTCACAAAGGTCGATATGGTGCTTTCGTCGACAGGCGCCGACAAACCCGTCATCGACAAGGCCATGGTCCTCGGCGCCATGAAGAAAAGGAAGATGCGCACCCTCTTTTTTATCGATATAGCCGTGCCGAGGGACGTTGCGCCCGCCGTCAACGACATCGAGAACGTCTACCTTTACGACATCGACGATCTGAAGGAACTTTCCCAGGCCCACCTTTCGAACAGACTCGGGGAATCGCAGAGGGCCTACGAGATCGTGGACGAAGAGGTGCGTAAGTTCGACCTCTGGCTCAAACAACTCGATATGAACCCCCTCATCACCAGGATACGGGAAAGCCTCGAGGCCCTGAGGAGCAGGGAGCTGAAAAAAGCACTCCACAAGCTGAAGGATGCAGACCCTGAGACGGTGCGGCAGATCGACATGCTCACGAGGGCGATCGTCAACAAGATCGTCCATCCCCATATGATGATGATCAAGAAAAACGGAAGCCCCGTGGCGCTGGACATCATAAAGAATCTACTTCTGGCCGGAGAGGAAAATGAAAAGGACATGGATAGTAGGGACGAGGGGGAGTAAGCTCGCCCTCGTCCAGACAGGGATGGTTATAGACGGTCTCCGGGCCCTCTATCCCGATTGCGATTTTACGGTAAAGACGATAAAGACGACGGGCGATTCCGTCTGGAACACCCCCCTTTACCTGATCGGTCAGAAGGGTCTGTTCATCAAGGAGATAGAGGAGGCCCTCGCAAAAGGCGAGATCGACCTCGCCGTCCACAGCATCAAGGACCTTCCCACGGAGCTTTTGCCGGGGCTAGCCCTCAGCTCCGTTCTAGAAAGGGAGGACCCGAGGGATACCTTTATCTCCCTCATGCATGACCGGCTCGCCGACATGCCGAAGGGATCGAGGATCGGGACGAGCAGTATGCGCCGCAGGGCGCAGCTTCTCGCCTTCCGGCCCGACATCGAGATATTGCCCCTTCGGGGGAATGTGGACACCAGGGTGAAAAAGCTCGACGGGCAAAACCTGGACGGCCTCATACTCGCCTATGCGGGGGTAAAGAGGATGGGCCTTCAGCACCGTGTCAAGGAGGTCCTCCCCTTCGATGTCATGGTGCCCGCCTGCGGTCAGGGGGCCATAGGTATAGAGACGAGGGTCGCGGGCGAGGCAGCCGACCTCGTATCATCGCTAAATCACGATCCCAGCGGGTTCGAGGTGGGTCTGGAGCGGGCGTTCCAAGCCGCCGTGGGCGGCGGCTGCAGCCTGCCCCTGGGCGTCAACGCACACCTTTCCGGCAACCGCGTCACGCTGCGCGCCGTATACGGCGACGAGAACGGCGCGCTCCTCTTCAAGGAGAGCGCCGAGGGCGAAAGGACCGAAGGGGATATGCTCGCAAAAAGACTCCTGGCGGGATTAGACAACGCGCGGGGATGCCGGGTCGTCTAAGGCACGTCTCATTTCACCCCTGCCACCAGGAAAACAAAGCGAGTTATAGCACAACCACGCAAGTAAATCACCCGAAAGACCTCAGGAAGAGCCGATCATGTCTTCTCCCTGATGACCACCTTGTTCTCCGACAATGAAACCTGCTCTATCTCCGCCTCGAATACCTTCTGCTCACCGAAGATGGTCTCGAACCTCAGCCCGTCGGTTTCCTCCTCAATGAGGTAGACGTCCTTGAGGAGCAGGACCTCTTCGCCCTTTTCCCTTTTGAACACCCTTACTTCACACATCTGTCTATCTCCTTCTCCACCATGTCCATCAGAAGGCCGACCATCTGGGGAATGGAAAGGTCGCCCTTGCCGACTACCATCACATCCTCCTGCGTGACGGGCAGCACGAACTTCGTCGCCCGCGATCCGGCTATGGCCTTCGCCATCCGGGGCGTCAACTCCCCGAGCATCGAATTCGCCATAAGGATGTTGATCGTACCGATGATGATGTCGGCCTTCCCGACGGTCACGGCAATGGCATTCTCCCCCGAGGCCCCGCGGTTGGCCCTCGCCTTCATCATGTTCTGGGTCGCCGCGGAATTCGTCCCGAGGGCAATGATCTCGATATGCTCCTTCAGCCGCTCCTTGAGCCTCGAAATGATGGCGCTTCCGATCTTGCCTCCCTGGCCGTCCACCACGCATATCGTCATCGCACAAACCCGATCGAGTCAATAAGCCCCGGCGCATCCACCGCGCGATCATCCGCCTCCGTCACGAGATGGAGGCGCGCCAAGTTCTCCTTCGTCCTTAGGGCCTCGCCCTTTATTATAGTCCCTGTTTCCCATTATAGTAACGGATTCCGCACGGGCTTGCAAGGCGCTTTCAAAACTGCTGCCCGCACATGGCCCGCCGCGCCCCCTATGCCTCATCCTCCCTGGGCGCCCGCGCCCCGGTCCCCGAAGAGGGGACACGCCGGGCAGTCGGGCCTCTTTTTGCAATGGCGCTGGCAGAGGCAGACAAGAAGCGCGTGGAACTCATTCATGATATACGCATCCTCGGGAAGATTGTCCATGAAGAACCTCTGCACCTCGTGATACTCGTAGCCGCCGTCATACATCATGTGATTCGTTAGGAAACGCTTCGTATAGGCGTCAACCACAAAAACAGGGCGGTCGAGGGCATAGAGGAGGATGCTGTCGGCCGTCTCCGGGCCCACCCCCTTTACCGAAAGGAGTTGATCGCGAAGCTTCCCTGTCGGCACGTGGCGCGTGTTCTCGATCAGGCCGCCATACCTCTCGTGGAAGTCCGTGATAAACGCCTTCAGGCGCTTCGATTTCAGGCGGTAGAACCCCGCCGGCCTTATGATTTCCGCGAGGGAATCCTCCTCTATCAGGTGGAGGGCGCCCATATCCAATAGACCCCTGTCCTTCATATTATCGATCGCCCTCTCGACGTTCCGCCAAGACGTATTCTGCGTGAGGATCGCCCCCACCATGACCTCTAGGGGAGAATCGCCCGGCCACCAGTGACGCCGGCCGAATGCGGCAAGGAGCCTCTCGAATATTTCGAGGAGTCGTTTTCTCATCCGCTATAGGCTACCACAAGGCGGCCAACGTGTGAAGCCGACCCGTGCGCCCGCCACCTTCCGGCATGATACGACGACAAAAAAATCCGTGATTATTAACTTGACTCTCATGGAATGAAAATGAGTAGTATAATGTACCGGGAAAGGGGCGAAGGGGACATTTCATCACGGGCCGGTCCCCGCGGGCGGTCCGAAGGCAACCTGAGAAGGCGCGTACCAATACCACAGTTTTGTGAACGGTCAGTTGACTGTAGGTGAGGTAAACCATGAATACCGAAGACGACCTTATTTCTTTATACGGCATCGGCAGGCCCGGCCAATCTTCCTTTTTCCCTATTGGCACACGGCTGCAAATCGAAATCGAGGGGGTCACCGTGAGGATGAACAGCGTGTCGGTGGGCTGCCTGCCTGACACCTGCCTGATTCTCAAGTATCCACCTACCCAATACTCGATCTCGTCCAAGCTCTTCAAGGGGAACAAGGTTACCGTGCGCTACATCAGCGGGGGAGATGCCCTGGCATTTCAATCAGACCTTCTCGGGGTGACAGATGAGCCCGTAAGGCTGCTATTCATCACTTACCCGGCATTGATCGCCCGCCATGCCCTCCGGGGCAGCAAGAGGATGGCTTGCTATCTTCCCGCCGATCTGGCCGCTGAAAAACCCAAGGAGAGCGGGATTGTCGAGGATTGTGTCTTTAATGGAATAATTGCCGATATCAGCAGTACGGGGTGCAGCTTTGATATGATAAGAGAATCACCCGACCAGGCTCTGCCTGACTTGAAGGTGAATGACCGGGCCATTCTTCATTTGCAGATGCCGGGGATGGAAGACAGGATACAATTTACAGGTGATGTGAAGAGGATACAACGGGACGCCAAGAGAATCGGCATGGGCATAGAATTCTGTGATATCCACGAAGACGCGAAAAAACGACTGCTTTCCTATATCGCGGCGCTCGAGAAATTTGACGAAGGAAAATAATCCGCAGTAGGCAGCCGCGACCGTATGGGCGCTAGATATATCGAGACGGATCGATCTCAGCCATCTCGTCGGGAATCCCCAACACCCCCGCCCTCGCCGTCACCCTCTGTCCCACGGCCAGGCTCATCCTGATCTCCTCGGGCCAAGGCCTCATCGGCGCCTGCCCCTTTTTCGCCGTCGCATCGATCACCATCCGATTGCCGCGGATCGCGATATCCCGGCCCGGGTCCACGTTGGCGGCCGCGCGCCAGAGGGCTTCCGCGTCTGTCCCCGCGTTCACGGGCACGTCAAAAAGCACGCTTATACTGCCGGAGGGCAGGAAGGTCGATGAAAGCAGAAGTTCGATGAGCGCACCCCTCCCTTCCCCGTCCCCCACGCTCAAGAGGACAAGGGGGTGCGCCGTGTCGGGGAAGAGGAGGCGACAGTCGAGGATGCGGGGGTCTCTCTCGCGGCAGAGACCGACCAGGTCTTTCTCCGAGGGGACCGGCCGTTGCGCGGCGTCGAGGCGCGTCCTGGCGCCCTCGCCGGTCGTACTCGCCGTGGCATCCACGCCGATTTTTCCTCCTGTGAGGGGCCTTGGCGATGCGTGGTCGAGCACATCGATAATGCCCGTGGAAAGTACAATATCTCTTTCCAGGTCAACGGTATTCAGTATCGTCCTCGCGACCTCCGTCCCGTTTGACAGATCTACCGGGGCATCCAGCACAAAAATCGCCTTACAGAAGGCCATCTGTCCAGAGCCCCAAAGGGCGTGCATCACCCTCGTTGCATGGCCTGGATAACGCTTTTCGATGGAAGCCAGGACCAGATTGTGGAAAACGCCCTCCCAGGGCATACGGTACTCCACAAGCTCCGGGAGAATTGCCTGGAGGAGGGGCAGAAAGATCCTTTCCGTGGCCTTGGCCAGGTAGCAGTCCTCCATTGGCGGCCGGCCCACGACGGTGGCGCTGTAGACCGCATCTCTCCTGTGGGTGATGGCGGTGACATGAAAGACCGGGTAGAGCCCGGCGGCGGAGTAGAAACCCGTATGATCGCCGAAGGGGCCTTCCATGCGCTCCTCTCCCGGCTCGACGTAGCCTTCGAGCACGATCTCCGCCTCCGCCGGGACATCGAGGGAGACGGTGGCGCACCGCGCCATTCTCACGGGCCTCCTTCTCACGAAGCCCGCCAGGAGCATCTCGTTGACGCCGTAAGGCATCGGTGCGGTGGCCGCGTAGGTCACGGCGGGGTCCGTCCCTATGGCCACGGCCACCTCCATCCTTTTCCCCGCGCCCCCATATTCATAAAAATGATGCGACCCGTCTTTATGGATGTGCCAGTGCATCCCCGCGATATTCCGGTCAAATACCTGCACGCGGTACATGCCCACATTCCGCTGTCCTTTCGCATTCTTCGAAAATACGAGGGGCAGCGTGATAAACCGGCCCGCGTCACCCGGCCAGCAATGCAGGATCGGCAGGCGCGTGAGGTCGACATCATCCCCTTTCAGGATTACCTGCTGACAGGGGGGAGAGGAAAGACGGGAGAGTCTCCTCGGGAGGAATCGGGACCACCCGAGCGCGTTCTTGAGGAGGCCGATCTTGTCGTGCCAGGTTTCGGGCGGCGTCAGCGTGAGTATCTCCCTGAGCCGGTGACCAAGCTCGTCGAGGTCGCCCACGCCGAGGCCCATGCAGATTCTCTTCATGCTGCCCAGTGCGTTGGTGAGCACGGGCATGGATGATCCTTCGACCTGCTCGAAGAGAAGCGCCTTACCGCCTTCGGGGCTCTTCGAGGCCCTGTCCGTGATCTCCGTAATCTCAAGCAGGGGGGAAACCGGCGCGCCGATCCGCAAAAGCTCGCCTTCGGATTCGAGGGCCGCTATAAAATCCCTCAGATTCTCATACCCATATCTTTTCACGGGTCCCGCGCCTTTCATGCAAACCGCCTCAAGACCTCCTCAGTCATCAAGGCGGCAAAGATGAGGAGCGATATGACACTGTTGATCCGATAGAAGGCAACGTGGATCCGGGAAAGATTCTCCGGTGTTACCAGATAATGCTCGATCACGAGCAGCGCGCCGATGACAAGAACAAAACAGAGGTAAACCACGGACAGGCTGAAGAGCCAGAACAGGGAAAGGAGGGAGGCAAAGGCGATCGCGTGGAAGAGGCCCGAGATACGCATGGCCCTTCTCGCGCCGAACTGCGCCGGCATGGAACAAAGCCCCTCCTGTCTGTCGAATTCCACGTCCTGGCAGGCGTAGAGGATATCAAAACCGGCGATATAGGCGCAAAGGGCGAGGGACAGGACGGCGATTCTCATTGACAGGCCGCCGGTGATCGCCACCCAGACGCCGAGGGGGGCCAGGCCGATGGCAATTCCCAGCGCCAGATGGGATAACCAAGTGAATCGCTTGGTGAATGAGTAACTAAGGAGAAAGGCCAGCACCACGAAGGAACACCAGAAACAGGTAGGGGAGATAAAGAATGCGGAGAGGATGAAGAGCAGGCCCGAGGCCGCCACGAAGGCCCGCGTTTCTTTCTCGGTAACCTGCCCGGTCGGCAGTTCGCGGTCGGCGGTTCTTGGATTTCTTCCGTCGAGCGGGGCATCAACCAGGCGGTTAAAGCCCATTGCCGCAGACCTCGCCCCGACCATGGCCATTACGATCCAGAATCCCTGCCTGAAGGTAACGGGAAACTGCCGCATTGCGAGAAGCAGCGCGGCAAGGGCAAAGGGCAGCGCAAAGACCGTGTGCTCGAACTTGATCAGGCGGCCGTACATCCCCGCCCTGCGTCCCACCCGTATAAGTGCTTCCGTCACCGCCGGCTCAACCTCCTCGGCGCGGGACGGATACTTCCACGGGCAAAGTCGGGGTTCGAGCACGTTGAGCGCCTCATACAGCAGGATTCCCAGAAGGGCCATCCCGACGATGCCGTTGAAAAGCTGGCCGTAGTCCATGCGGGCCCATGCGTCCATGATGAGGTAGCCGAGACCCGTTGTCGTCGCGAAGGATTCGACGAAAAACAGAACCGATATGGCGGTGCCGATCCCGAT
>JBEKJU010000176.1:0-7655 GCA_050011095.1 Syntrophorhabdales bacterium | reverse complement strand
TAGGAGGTCATTCGGTTACGGCGCCTAAAACTCAAAGATAAAAGTTGTGGGGGGTAAAACTGCCGGGGAGGGGTGAGGGCGTACTACCGATGCTTATGCGGGCAAAAACCTCGTCGCTAACAGTTAAAGTCGCCATCGCTACATTTTCCGCGAATTCCAAACTTTATGCAAGCAGAAAATGTTGGCACTGACTACCTAATGCCACTTTCAGTATTTGGTACTGGTGAGAAATAGCAGAGACAGCATTTCAGGAAGCAGGGGCGGCTAAGGCTGACCGGCGCCGCCTACAGGCAATCGAGTGAGGAGGCCGGGTCCGGAAGGTTATTGCCTTGCCATGCGCTGTGTAAGGAGATTCGTTGCCCGGTTGGTGACAGATCGGTGATAGAAAAATAGGGGATGAGAGATGCCCTAACCACCTGAAAGTATTACAAAATAAATGCGCGCCCGGCAGGATTTGAACCTGCGGCCTTTGGCTCCGGAGGCCGAAGACTGTATTTTACTTGTATTTCCTTATTTGTATCTCACCGTTGAATAGCAAGGCATCCATGGCATATCTTTCTTCTTGACAGTTACCTCACTTTACTTAATAATATGTTTTGAGTGTTGGGGAACGTGTTGGGGAAAAAGGGGAGGCCGATATGCCAAGGCAGGAGCGATTCAAGACGAAGTACGCGGGGGTCTACTACATCGAGGCGAAGGGCGCCCGAGGCAAAGAAAGGGTCTACTACATTCAGTATCGGCGGGCCGGCAAGCTCGTAGAGGAAAAAGCAGGACGGCAATTCCAAAACGACATGACTCCGGCAAGAGCGGCAGGAATCAGGGCGCAGCGGATAGACGGCAAGGAGCTACCGAACGTCGAACGTCGCGCGGCGGAAGAGGCGGCGAAGGCAGCCGAGGCCGCGCGGTGGACTCTTTCTCGCCTGTGGGAAAGCTACCTTGAGAACAAGCCTGACCTCAAGGGCAAGGCAACGGACATAAGCCGGTACAAGAAATACCTTGACGACGCTCTTGGGAGCAAAGAGCCGGCCGAAATTCTCGCGCTCGACGTTGACCGGCTCATCCGGAAGGATCTCAGGGGGAAGTCCGATCAGACGCGGAAACATGTTCTTATCCTCTTGCGCCGAATCGTGTTGTACGGGGTCCGCAAACAGTTGTGCCAGGGGCTTTCTTTCCCGCTTGAAATTCCGACCGTGGACAATGAGGTGACGGAGAACCTTTCCCCGGAACAGCTATCCGCGCTGTTGTCAGTCCTGGAGAACAGCTCGGACGTGCAAGGTTCACATCTTATGCTCATGGCGCTTTTTACCGGCATGAGGCGGGGCGAACTTCTTAAGCTCCTATGGAAGGACGTGGATTTTCAGCGGGGATTCATCACAATTCGAAATCCGAAAGGTAAGAAAAGCCAAACGATACCTCTAAACGACTCCGCGCGGGCTATCCTCGAATCGCATCCGAGGATTGCCGACTATGTTTTTGTAAGTCGCAACGGGGGGCCGTTCAGCGACGCTCGCCGGCGCATCGATACATTGCGGAAAGCGGCGGGGCTTCCCGAGGGCTTCCGGCCGATGCACGGGTTGAGGCACGTGTACGCGAGCATGCTGGCATCCAGCGGCCAGGTTGATTTGTACGCCCTGCAACGACTTCTGACGCATAAAAGCCCGGAAATGACGCAGCGGTATGCTCATTTGAGAGACCAAGCACTGAGGCGGGCTTCGAATTTGGCCGGGGAGATTGTGGAGGCCGCAAAGGAAAAATGATCGGCGGTCAAGGGGATAGGCCGATCACCGAACGGGCGTCGACCCTGGGCGCCCTTCCTCTCTTCAACCAGGGAACCGCCAAGGGGGCGGAAAAGATGATGGAAAATAACTGTCCGGATCTGTTCCCGGAACTTAAATTTGTTACCTTGCAACTCCTTATTCGTCTTTTGATATCTGAGTTGGAAGTCAAAGGACTTTACTGCGAAAAAGTGACGCTCCATCGCCTCCCGCCCGAATCGAGGAAAAGGTTTCTGATTCACTTCGATATTCCTCAAGCGAGCTTCACTGACGACACTCTTAGCAAACTCCGCTTGAGGTTTAGCGACGATTCCATTTTCGGCGATAAGATTTTCAAGGCTGAGCTTGCGCAGGCTTACCAGAAAGAGCCGCCGGACGGCTTCTTGCGGGACTGGTGGTTTACGTTTTCGAATCTGGGGACTGGCAAAAGCATACTTGAATGGCATCGACGCAATACGGAGGACTACTGCTGGACGCTCTACCCTGCGCAAAAAAAACCGCTCTCTCAGGCCGCGACGCCCGCCGAGATGCTACAGCAAGGCTTCACCTATGGCGACGACTTCAGATCGGTTGCCATAAATGGCCGGACTTTCGCTCTTACCTTCAAACAGGCACGAGTCATCGAAGTTTTTTATGCAGCAAGCCAAACAGAACATCCGTGGAAAAAGCCGCTTAACGTTCTTGCGGAAATAGACTCGAATTCGAGGACGCTCAGCGAACTGTTCAGGAGAAAGCGCGACGCTTTCAACGAACTGCTAGAGCGCGACGGCTCAGGCAGATATCGCCTGAAGAAATAGCCGCTCGCGCTTCTGTCGAACTTTTGTCGTAAAAAACTTTTTATCGTACTTTTGTCGTACTTTTGTCACCCCTTCTGTCGATACCTCCCGGTTTATCCTCTTGTTCAGTAAATTCATAGAACAAGGAGGAATCTCAAATGCCGGACGAGTATCTGACGGACAAAGAGGTAGCGAAGTTGACCAAGCGCGCGGTGCAAACTTTGAGGAACGAGCGGACGCAGGGGAAAGGTTTTCCTTATGTCCGAATCGGGCGAAGCATTCGTTATCGAGCGAGCGATGTCATAGCCGCGATGGAAGCGTTGAAGATCATCCCCGGGCGGTAGGGCGGCCATGATCGAGGACGCCGGAAACACTGTACTCGGGGATAGCGATTGCAACGCGACAAGGCCCGTGTCCCGGCGGGCTTTCCCTGAATATTTATCCGGGCCGCAATGGGGGCGGGCAGATGGCACGGCGGACCAAAACTCATAAGCCGATACAGGGCGGATTCGTGGCGATGACGTGGAACATGCTGAACAGCAAGGCTTACAAGGCGCTGCCCGCCTCGGCCGCAAAGGTTTTGCCCTTTTTCCTTGGCAAGGTTAAAGAAGCCTATCATCCGGACGATCCCGCCCGTTACGACGTAACATTTCCCTTCAGTTATGGGGAGGGAAAGAAATACGGCTTCGGACGATCAACGTTTTTCAAGATGCTGCGCGACCTTACCCGGTACGGCTTCGTCGATACCAAAACGAAGGGGGGGCTTCGGAGTAAGGGTGGATATGCGAGCACATTGTTTCGATTGTCTCGACGATGGGAGGCATTTGGCACGGCCGGCTTTTCTGATGGGGATTGGAGGCGCTACTACCCGGAGAAAAATCCGGTCCCGAAAGTGGACTGTATAAGTCCCGAAAGTGAACCATTTGACGGTCAAGGGAGGCGTGTTGAGGCAGGATAGCCCTACTTTCAGGACTTGTCAGCGTACCTGCCCAGTCCACAAATGGGACGGTATTCTAGATATAGCCAGGGGATACCGAAAAATCGCCGCCCCGGCAAGTCTCTTTTCTCCGGTCTTTCACTCTCTCATTCATGCCCTAAAGGTCTCTGAAAGCGCGACGACCCCAAAACGACCCCTCGACGGGAGGTATTGCGAATGCTGATTTGTGAAGTCGAAAAGAACATGAAAGAACGTATCCGGATAAGCATCGAGGAGTACCACGGTCACAGGTTCATCGATTGCCGGGTTTACTTCGAGGACGCCGCCGGGGAATGGCGCCCCACAAAGAAGGGGATCGCCCTGAATGAGGATACCATCGATGAGTGCATCGCCGGGCTGCAGAAAGGCAGCGCCGCCCTGGAGGACGTCCTTTCACCTATGCCGGCCGAAAGGAAACCACGGCCAGGGGCAGAGAAGACGACTCCCGGAGCAGAGGCGGGATCTCTGAAGACAGACGGCCGCAGCATTTCAGAGCGGGTCCGCGCTTGGGTCGCTTCAGTCAACGGCATTGATCAATTTCAGTCAAAGTCAATCGCCATTGACTTAGGATTGACCAAGCAGAAGGACAAGCACCTCGTGAACGTCGTTCTTGCCCAGCTTGCCGGCGAGGGCATGATCGAGAGGACCGGGAACGGCAGAGGAAGCTATCGACGCTGCCAAGGAGAGGCGACAGGCGTAGGCCGGCAATGATAATATTCTAAGGCATCCTGGGGCGCGACTAGAGGCAGGTGAGCGCAGATGATAGGCCACGGCGAAAAATTTTCGCGGAAGCGGGAAGCGGCCATAATCGCACTTCTGGCAGAGCCAACTATCGAGAAGGCGGCCACGGCTTGCGGGATAGGCGAAGCGACGCTCCGGCGATGGCTGAAGGACCCGGCATTTCAGGAGCGGTACCGGGCGGCGCGCCGGGAGAGTCTTCAGGCTGTCATGAACCGGCTTCAGCAGATTGCCGGAGAAGCCGTGGAGACTTTGCGCGAGGTGGCCGGGAACAAGCAGGCGCCGGCAAGTAGCCGGGTGGCGGCGGCCAGGGTGGTTTTGGAGACTGTGGTCAAGACCGTGGAACTGCAAGAGATCGAGCAGCGGCTGAAGGAGCTCGAGAAGTCGGCCAGTCTGATCGAAAAAGGGAGGTAAAAAGGAATGAGCATCAAATCACGGCTTGATAAATTAGAAAGCAGCATCGGGCGGCCCACGGATGGGGAGGTGAACCGGGAACGGGAGGCTTGGGATTTACGGGCGAAGGAGCTTCGCGGCCTTTTGGTTGAACAGTTGCACAATGATGATCCTCTTATCCGGCGGCGGGTCGATGACCTTATGGAGACTCAAGCCAAAGCCCTACGGGTTTTTGGGAATAGGCTGCATTCAGTGGAGAACGTCGATTATGACGAGCGCGCCAGAAGGAATACAGAAGAAATGCAGCTCAAAGAAGACGCGGCGGAAATCACCGACGCCGGACATTGAATACTGTTGACTTTTCTGTTGACCAAGCCCTGAAACGCCAAGCAAAAACAGGGTAAAATGGACGCACGAGGATATGCTATCCGCAGGCCGAATGTCCATTATGTCCCCCTGCACAAAAAGGCGGACCGCTCACTGAGGGCGCTTTTTCTTGACTTCATTCGCCGCGATGGTAAAATGGACACAAACACCTCTGTCCTCCACCTTGCGCTGCCTCTACCAGGGAAAAACATATGAACATGCTACATTGCCAGAACTGCGGTAAAAGGACTGGTCACAAGCGCGCTTTAGGATTCGGAACATTTTTTATGGTCATCATCACATGCGGGTTTTGGATTCTTGCCATTCCCTGGTACCCGAAACGTTGTAGCGTATGCGGCGAACGCTGGTCGGTGAATATGTGGAACACCTTGACACCAAGGCAAAAGAAGGCGGTGGCTGTGACCGTTGCGGTAATTTTCCTCGCCCTTTCCTCGCTCATTTTCATTCAGATGCATACTTCGGAACAGTCTATTGTAGCGGAGCAGACGACGCCGTCTTCGACAACATCATCAACGCCGGACATTATCAGGGACGATGTCGCTGGAACCACACGGCCCTGGGATGATAAATTCACTGACAGCATCAAAGCCGAGGCTGACGCCGATTCGGTTCCCGCTTACAATACAAAGCGTGAGTGCGATATTTTTGCCGAAGCCGATGGAGGACCCGGTGCAGTACATGAGGATTTTAATGCTTGCCTTGCATACGAACAGAACAGCCGAACTGAGCTTGAAAATATCTGGTCGAGGTATCCTCTTCGCATCCGCGAGTGTTGCAGCTGGATAGTGAGATCACCCAAGCAGGGCGAAAGCAACGGCAGCTACCAATTTCTCCTCCTCTGCCTGCATCAAAGTCTTCAGTGGGATGCGCAACACCCGGAAAACCTTACGTCGCCTCCTCCAAGTTTTCACTGGGATGCGCAACACGAGGAAGCTCAAACGGCCAAAGCGGGTGATACTCCCGTCGCGCCGGCAGAAAGCGCGAAGAAAGCAGAGAACCCAAGCGAAGCTGGTTACAGCGACGAAGAAAAGGCGGCAGCCCTTCAGCAGACCGAGTCAGAGGAGCCAACGAAGCCGGAGGAACCGCCGGCCAAGGTTGAAGCGGCACCCGAGGGGGAGAAGGCCCAAGCCGCCGTGAAGGAAGCTTCCGGACCGACGCCCGCCCGCCCGTACCAGTCTGCCGCGCTTCCCACATCCGGCCAGTCTCGCCCATACTACTGGTACTATTGCCGGGAATTGAACGCTTACTATCCATACGTTAGAAGCTGCCCTGGAAAATGGGTGCCGGTAATTCCGACGGATTCCAAATGATGAAGCAATCAGAAAGGGTGTGCGCGGGCCGTGTCCGGAAAGCCTTCAGAATCGATTTTCGCCGGGTAGGGTGCACAACTTCCCTTCCCGAGCGCGCCGGCGAGCCTACAGGACGCCCTACGGACACGGCTACGGGCATAGACAGGGATCTCTCCGACAGTCAGGACGTGACGAGACGGATGGACGGGCCGGACCCGCCCCCGTGATGTAAGACCCGCGCAACCATATGTAATCGAGCGTCTTCCTTTCCGACCTCAACCTTCCCTGTCTTGAAATTTCCGACGTATAGCCATTTTGCGGCCGGCTGTTGGGGAAGGTGTTGGGGAACCATTTGCGTGTTTTCAGATTATAAGCGCGCCCGGCAGGATTTGAACCTGCGGCCTTTGGCTCCGGAGGCCAACGCTCTATCCAGCTGAGCCACGGGCGCAACGACTTCTAAGAGTATACACCAAAACTGTAGTAAAACTGTAGTACCATCTGCGTGCACAGGCCGGGCGGCATAGTTTTTTGAGCGTCATGGCGCTGAAGTACCATTTACACGTCATAATTTTGCCTGCCCGCAATCGCCTTCAGCTTACCCGTCATCTTTTCTATTGTCCCTACGCTCGCGCGAAGGCTTTCCGCCTTATGTTGGGTGTAGCGCTTTGTCGATTCCAGGTCTTCGTGGCCCATGTAACGGGCGATAGTGTAAATGTTGACACCATTCTGCGCGAGCCATGTCCCGAATGTGTGCCGCAGGTCATGGAACACAAAGTCCTCAATTCCCGCTTTTCGGCACGCCTTTCTGAAATCCCTCTGGACATTTCTAGCCGATACGCGTCTGCCGCTGCCCGTCGTGAACACAAGGCCGTCTTACGGGCAGGCGATATTCACGACCTTTCTGGTCATCCTGCTTCTAAGAATCTCCAGCACGGTTTCCGATATGATAGGTATTGTCCTGAGGACCTTGTTCTTGGAATTCTCTTTCGTGATGGTGAGTTTCCTATTCTCTAAATCGACGTGACCATGTTCCAGTTTCAGGATCTCTCCCTACCTCATCCCCACGTACAAAGCCTCGGGCACGATTCCGAATGGCAATCCAGTGTTACTCCAGGACCATTCCGAACGTAGCGTCATCCCGAAGCGCTACCGGAAAGGAGCCTTCGACGAATCAAGAAAGGCCCTCTGCGCCTGTAAGCTCAGGGCAAACGCATTTGGAAATCATCCACATATAGAGGCTAAGTAGCTTAAATACCTGATGATTTATATTTCTAGACTTCTATGGATAGGTGTGCTATCTACCTGACATCATTGATTTTAT
>JBEKJU010000175.1:0-7701 GCA_050011095.1 Syntrophorhabdales bacterium | reverse complement strand
AGGTAGTGTCGGCGACAACGAAGCGGAACGGAACCTGTCCGTCCTTGACGATCTCCTTCAGGAGCTCGACCGCAAGCTGCGGCTTTGTCTTGAACTCAAGATCCTCAGGGAACTTGCACTTCGTCCGTCTTTCGGCATATTCATCGGTAAACCATTTTTCGGGGACAAAGAGCCTGCTGCCAAGGAGACCATACCCGTGTCGCGAGGCATATGAGGCAAAGACGCCGACCTGGCAGTTCTCCACTTTCCCGATGGTGCCGCAGTACTGTCGTGCCACACCGGCCGAATCGTTTCCCTTCTTCACGAAACCCGATTCATCGAAGATGAGGGCGCCGTCCGGGTCTCCCATGTCTTCGCCTACCATACTACTATAAATGGAGATAACATCTTTGTCGTTCCAGGCAACGTCGCTGACGAAGAACTGCATCGCCCGGACCTTGATAATAGTGTTATTGATACCACAAATAATCTCGTGAAGGAAAGACGTTATGAAAATACCTATTGCAGGAAGGAGCCCACGAGAACCGTGCCCTGCCACCTTTCGCCCATTTCCGCGTGGGAAAGGCTGCCGGGTTTCACCTGCAATTCGCGCATTGAGCGATATGAGGCATTTTATCGATTGCCGATCGAAAGCTGCTGCCGAACTTACTCGTCAAGCACTTTCCTGATCGTTCTTGCAACCTCGCCCTTCGTGAGAGGTTTCATCACGAAGGCCTTGATGCCTAAAGCCTTTGCTTTTCCAGCGTCAACGATATGACTGAATCCCGTACACATAAGGATGGGCATGTCTGACTTGATAGCGAGGATCGCTTTGGTAAGTTCCACACCGGTCATCTCGGGCATGGTTTGGTCGGTGACGACAAGGTCGAAGCCATGCGGGTCTGCCTTGAAGAGATCGAGAGCATCCCTGCTGCTGGTTTTCGTTGTCACCTCGTAGCCGAGATCGGCGAGTATCGCCTCTCCCACCTCGGCGAGCGCCTCCTCATCATCGATGAATAGTATCCGTTCCGTTCCGGTAGGAACTTTCTCATCCGCTGTAGCGGCTTCTGCGCGGGCTTCGACGATTCTTGGCAGGTACACTGCGAACACAGATCCTTTTCCGGGCTCACTTTTTACCGTAATCGCCCCTCCATGGCTCTCGATGATACCGAGAACGACGGAGAGACCCAAGCCGGTGCCCTCACCCTGTTTTTTCGTTGTAAAGAAAGGATCGAAGATACGATCGAGGATATTCCTGGCTATCCCATCGCCCGTGTCACTCACCGAAAGTTTGAGATAGGCCCCTGGTTCGAGCAGGGGGTGAGGGGTTTCTCCCAAAGCACTGAAACTGAAATCGGACAGATCGATGGTGATGACCCCGCCACTTTCTCTCATTGCATGCGCCGCGTTGGTGCACAGGTTCAGGATCACCTGCTGCAGTTGACCCTCGTCCGCAAGGACAAGCCCCGATTGGCTCGTCATGTTGTACCGAATATCGATGGTCGAAGGGAGAGAGGCCTGAAGGAGCCCTAATGTTTCGTCGACGACGAGGCTGAGCCGCAGAGGTTTTTTTTGCTGTTCCGACTGGCGGGAGAAGGTCAGGATCTGCTTGATGAGATTTCTTCCCCTGATGCCCGCCTCAAGTATC
Organism: Syntrophorhabdales bacterium; assembly: GCA_050011095.1. Classification (GTDB taxonomy): domain Bacteria; phylum Desulfobacterota; class Syntrophorhabdia; order Syntrophorhabdales; family WCHB1-27; genus JBEKJU01. The sequence continues at coordinate 6,074 of JBEKJU010000175.1, read as the reverse complement.
CTTTTCAGACCTCTCTGTGCTTCGGAATCTGCGGGTATTTTTCCTGTGACAATTTCGGAGAATCCGATGATCGCGGCAAGTATGTTGTTGAAGTCGTGGGCAATTCCGCCGGCAAGAGTGCCGATGGACTCCATCTTCTGCGACTGGCGCAGCTGGTGTTCGAGGCGCTTGCGCTCGATGGCATACCGGATGGACCGTTCAAGAAGATCGGCACTTATCTGCCCCTTCACGAGGTAATCCGAAGCACCTGCACGCATGGCCTTGACGTCCACCCCGTAGTCCGCGAGGCCGGTCAAAAAAATCACCGGAACAGCCGAACCCTTTCCGTTCATTTCATGCAAGAGATCGAGCCCGGTGTGGTCGCCGAGCTGGTAGTCGAGGAGGTAGACATCGTAACGGTCCCTGCCCATGGCTTCCAGAGCCGCCGGATATGTCGACGCCCACTAGAGGTCGTAGTGTACCGCGGTAATCTCGGAGAGCAGTTCCCGAACCAGGATGTAGTCGTCTTCATCGTCCTCGATAAGGAGGACCTTTATGGAGGAGTTCTCCATGTCACGTTCCAGTTGTTTCGCATTCATCCTTCACCTTGCACGGCAGCTCCACTACTTGAAACCAGTATCTGCCGAGCGACTTTATCACATCGACCAGCCCTTCGAAGGTGACGGGCTTCGTGATGTATGAATTGGCGCCAAGGTTGTAGCTCCGGAGGATATCCTCTTCCTCCTTCGATGTCGTCAATACCACGACGGGAATCTCTCTGAGCCCTGCGTCGTTCTTGATTTCTTTCAGGGCCTCTCGGCCATCCTTTCGGGGCATATTGAGGTCGAGAAGAATGAGACCGGGGCGCGGAGAGGTCAGTGCATCCGGGTATTTGCCCCGGCGATAAAGGTAATCCATCAGCTCTTCGCCATCGGCGACGAAACGCAGGTCGTTCGCGAGCCTGCTCTCCTCGAATGCCGTGCTTACTAGCAGGCAGTCGTCCTGATCGTCATCGGCCATGAGAATCGTGACCGATTTTTTTGAGTTGTCTTTCATGCTGTTCCTCCCTTCGGTTGCTTCATCGGCAGCGTCACGATAAAGGTTGTTCCCTTTCCGACAGCGCTCCTGGCGGTGATGCTTCCGCCATGACGATCCACTATTTTCCGGCATATCGCAAGGCCGATGCCGGTTCCCTCGTATTCCTCCCGCCCGTGAAGACGCTGAAACGGGGTGAATATGCGGTCGAGGTACTTCTCGTCAAAGCCTATGCCGTTATCTTCGACGAAGATCAGGTATCGTCCGTCCCGCGTTCTTTCCTGACCCGCTTTTCGACTATATACCTTCACCACGGGCTTTTCATCTCCGTGGAACTTAAGGGCATTGCCGACGAGGTTCTGAATGAGCTGCCGCATCTGGGTCGGATCGGCTTCGATCTGCGGCAGATCGCCGATCTCCAACCGCCCGCCCGTCTCCACCATACGTGTCTCCAGATCGTCCGCCACTTCACGCGCAATTTTCCCGAGGTCGGTTATAGAGAAGGGCTGGGCTTTTGTCGTCACTCGGGAATAGGTGAGCAGGGCCTGGATCAGGGCCTGCATGCGGACCGCGGCACTTTGCATCCGGCCGAGGAAGTCCATCCCCTTGGCATCGAGGCGTTCGCTGTACCCGGTCTTCAACCGGTCTCCGAAGGCCTGGATTTTCCGGAGGGGCTCCTGCAAGTCGTGAGACGCCACGAAGGCGAAATCCTGCAGCTCCCGGTTGCTCAGCTCCAGTTGCGACGCATACCTCTTTATCTCCTCGTCGGCTCGTTTTCGCTCGCTGATGTCGAGATTGATCTCCATGATCGCCACGGGCTGTCCTGATTCGTCCCTCTGCAGGGCCTGTCGGCTGAGGACCACGATCTGACGGCCGTCTTTTCTCGTATGGGTGAGCTCTCCCTCCCAACGGCCTTCTTTGGTCAGTGCCGCCATGTGCTGCTCATAGGGCACGGGGAACTGGGTGTGGAGGAGCGTGTGGGCTATCCGGCCGAGAGCCTCATCCCTGCCAAACCCGTAGAGCGCCTCACTGCGGGCATTCCAGAAGGTGACCTTGCTGTCTAGGTCACGAACGATAATGGCATTGTAGGCAAGTTCAAGTAAGTCCGCTTGACGCCTGAGTGCCTCGGTCCTCTCCTGAACCCTCAATTCGAGTTCGTCATGGGCATTCTTCAGTGCCTTTTCGGCCCGTTTATAGGTGAGGGCTTCCAGGACGGCCGGTGCCAGGGCCTCAAGGACCGACACATCCTCCGGCCGGTATCCAGCCGCGCGATTAGCGACCGCTATCATCCCCACAGTCCGTCCCGCACGGCTCAGGGGCACTCCAAGAAAGGAGCTCAGAGAAGGATGCCCCTCTGGTACCCCGATAGAATCCGGGTGCGAGAAAGGGACGTTAGTCAAAAGGCTCTTACCGTCGGTAAGTACGCGGCCATAGAGCCCGTGAATCGTGAAATTGCCAGTGGGTCTGCGATGCCCCGTCTTGTCATGCATGGCGCAGAGTTCCCAGCCTGGATTGCTGATAGCGATGTCGTGCAGGTAGCCGTCCTCCCCAATCTCACCGACGAACCCGAACATGCTGCCCGTAAGCCTTTCGGCCACGGTCAGACAAGCGCGGCACACTTCTTCTTCCGAATCACGCGTGAGGGATTCGTGGAAAATGCTGTTTATGCCGTGCAGCACTGCGTTCTGCCGGTGAAGTTCGGTTTGCAAACGAAGGGTCTCCAGGATGCCGCTGCACTGTCCTGCAAACCATTCGGCCATGTGAAACTGTTCGTCGGTCCAATCCTGCTTCTCGATGCTGTAAAGACTGACCGCGCCGAACGCGAGGCCGTCCCTTCTCATGGGGCTGGAGCAGACGGACTGGAATGGCGGCTGTCCGGGAATCTGGAGTAATGACAGGTCCGGGCGAAGTGACGCATCGGGCATGCAAGCCGTCTTATCCTGCTGGATCGCCGTTTCTACAAACGTGTGGACTACGGGCCGGGACTCAGCGGTAAAGCTCTCTTCGCCAAGGCCGGCTATCGCTCGGATCATTAGTTGGTCGTCCCGTTTCTCGTAGATGGCTACGGTTGCCACGGAACCGCCGAAAATATCGATAGCCGCTTTGCAGATCTCACGGAGGGCGGCATGTTCGCCACCGAGTAAGCGTGTTGAATTCACGAGTGTCTGGAGCAAATTTTCGCGGCGGGTCACTTCTGCGTTCAGTGCCTGGATTTCCTCGTTCTGAAGAGCCAGCTCTTCTGACTGCTGGGTCAGCTCCTCGTTTTGCTGGGATAACTCTTCCGACTGTTGCGCCAGTTCTTCGTTTTGCTGCGCCAACTCTTCGGATCGCTGCTGGAGCTCCTCTGTCGAGGTTCGAAGATTCGTCACCATCGACGAGAAGGAATTGCCCAGTTCATCCCGCTCGGACAGGGGCACGACTTCCACGGTCAGGTCCTGCCGGGCGATCTGCTCTGCGTAACCGGCCATTTTATGGAGCCATTCCGTCATTTGAACGAAGCTCTGCTGGAGGACGCCCGCCTCATCCGTTCGGTTCATCGGCGCGAGCGGTGTAGACAGGTCACCCTGTGAGATACGGAGGGCGGCCCGGGTGAGCGACGCGAGCGGCGGTCCGATATGCCGGGTTAGCACGAAACCCACGAGACCCAGTATGAGAAAAGACAACGGTGTTCCAAAAAGGATAGTCCACTTGACACCCTGCGCGCTGGCATCGGCGGCTTGAGTTCGCACCTCCATTAAGTGCCTCTCATGGCGTTCCATCTGGTCGAAGACCGAACGGATGTCATCCATCGTCTTTTTGCCGCGGTTACTGAGGATAATGGGCAGCGCCGCCTGGAGGCCTCGTTCCTTCCGAAGCCGGATCGTCTCCTGTAGCTCGGCCAGTTTCGCGTCGATCAGTGGCCTGACCTGTTCGAGGTGTTGCTGCTGGGTTGGGTTGTCCCTGGTCAGCGCGGCCAGTGCATCAAAACCCCGTCGCTCGGCACGTACGCCAGCACTGTAGGGTTCAAGATATTCATCCCTGCCCGTGATGATGAAACCGCGTTGGCCGGTCTCGGCATCCTTGAGCGCGGAGAGGGTGTTGTCCAGCTCGTAAAGGACCTGGTAAGTGTGTGTCTCCCACCAGGTATTCTCTGTCTGAACCTGGGCATTTCGGAAGCCGACGATGCCCAACACCGCAATCATCGCCGCGCCGACCGAGAAGCCGATCGCGATCTTAAGCCCTATCCTCATGCAAAACCTCTCCTTTGCTTACTCACGTGCACTCTATTTAGGCGAACGTGCAAATACCGCAACAGGGTTTTACACCATTACCCGTCGGTCGGGCCATTGCGGTAAATGCACCTACCCATCGGTACCAGATTCAGGCCCACCGGGAGACGCTCGGCCTTTCCGGTCACGAGAAAACCGCCTGGGGCAAGCGTTATTACCAGTTGGCGCCACACCTTTTCGGCCTCTGACGGATTGAGGTAAATGGCCGTGTTCCTCCAGAGAACGATGTCCCACGGACCATCTTCGACCTCATGATTTATGTCTGCAACTTTCCAGTGCACTTTGAGTCGAAGGGCTTCGACAGGATTCCAACAGTCTCCGCTGGATTCAAAATACTTATCCCTGATCGCCGCCCCGATTGTTGCCAGCGTAGAGGACTTGTAGAGTCCCGACCGGGATTTTTCAATGGCGTCGGTCCGGCAGTCAGTGCCCAAAAGAAACGCTCGGTTCAGGAGGCCCGCTTCGGCCAGCAGGATCGCGACGCTGTAGAGTTCGGCGCCCGTCGAGCACGCGGCGCTCAAGATGCGCAAGGGTGGCGAAGGGCGGGCCAGGCGCGGGAGAACGCGCGTCCGAAGGGCTTCGAAGACAGACGGATCACGGAAAAACTCCGTCACCCCTATAAGTAGTGAACTGATTGCAGCCGGCAGCAATTCCGGGCGGTTCTCCAGAATCTCACGGGCGTGGTCCATGGACCGGGCCTTGATAGCTCTGAGGCACGCGGGCAGTCGTCTCGCCAGGGGCTCGCTTCGATAGGCGCTCGCGTCAAGACCTCCTTTTTCAAGAATCCAGGCGATGCCAGGGAGTTTGGGAGAGGGATCGGACACCGGAGCGGCCGGCTGCACCGAGGGATCGTGGTTGCCCGGCTTACGATTGCCACCGTTCCTGAAGGTCCGTTTGCCTTCAAAATAGACGTGGCGCAGATCCGAGCCTGGATAGGTATCGGATGGCATCGAGCGGCCTCGGTTATAATTTTCAGACTCTGGGGTCGTCGTCATTTTGGCGGATACGAGGAGAATGTCGCGGGAGATGTAGAGGCCTGGCCCACGGACGTCAGACCGACGATGAGCATGATAGCCAAACAACCCCCGATGACACGTTTCGCCGCATTTTTCCTTGTTCTCTTTTTCTTACCGGATATACCTCCCTATTCAAAAGGAGGATAACTATTATAAACCAAACATAGAGGTGAAAAAAGCGGTTTGTGAATCAAGCATAAAGGGGGTGTAGAAGGCAATCCCGACCGGTAACGAGAGCGTGATGAACCGGAAGATTTGCGTGGGAGAAAACCTTTGAACCCCGAGGTCAAAAATGGTCTTTGTCGATGGCGTCACTGCCACGCTCATGGCGTCGGTCATTGTGATCCTGCACTGCAATTGGCGCTGGACCGCTGCCCACCTCACTCTCTTTTTTGACTTATTTGTCGATTCCCGCCCGTAATCGAGAATGATGTAGACGGTCGTAGCCCCCCACAGGACGGCCGCGGTTATGGCGAGCAGGTCGCCCTTGAGCATCGCGGAGGTCCACGTGCGTGGCTTCCCCTGGAGCACGAGGTAGGCGCCGAGGAAGGCGAGGACTATCCCCCCGACCTGCCACACACCCAGCTTTTCCCTCACGAAGATGTAGGCGCCGATGGCTACCACGAAGGGCGACAGGTTGACGAATATCACGCTGCGGGCGGCGTCCGTGTAAATGAGGCTCACGTAAACGCAGATGAACTCGAGGTTGAAGAGGAGGCCGACTATGAAGCCGTGGAAGAGCCGTATGTCCTTGTGGAAAAGCGGCTGTTTTATA
>JBEKJU010000174.1:0-7718 GCA_050011095.1 Syntrophorhabdales bacterium | reverse complement strand
CTACATATCGTCGAAGGACGACGTTCTGTATCTGGTGTTTGAGCACATGAACAAGCTCTGGCTTGAGCATATGCAACATTCCGATACAGAAAAAGTGAAAGACCCGGCCAAGCGGCTGCGGGAAGCGCTCCGTCACACCTTAAGGTTCGTGGTCGCGAATAAGAGGCTCATCCAGTTCATCTTTACAGAAAGCAAATACCTGGACGCGGAACATCTCAGGTTGGTTTTGAAAATGGACTCTGATCACGTCCTTTGCTACTGGCGAAGAATGCTGTCTGAAGTGGATAAATTCAAGCACAATGAGATGGATTTGAGTTTTGCCGCCAGCATGGTCGAGCAGGTGACGCTGTTTTTGCCCTTGCGGGGGTGGACTGTTGCCGATCGATCGTTGGAAGAAAATATCAATTCTTCGATTGATTTTATTTTGAAGGGATTAGGCATCTCCACCGAGTAGCCTTTTGGCTGATCCAATTAACCCCATACATCCTCCAGTAGAAAAGTCAGCGGAGTTTCCTGACTTTCGTTTTATCCACATTCCTCGAAACAAGCCGAACTACCATAGTCCCGTGTCCGGCTGACGCCACCATGCATTTCCCCCTGCTGCCCGAGGCGAAATTGAGGGAGTAAGCAGGTGTGTATAAAAAGTACTTGACAAAAAAAATGCAAGTTGATACAGTCCTCTCCAGAGAGCGAGCGCTTGCTCTATTAAAAAGGGGATTTTCGTAATAAGGCTGTCGAGGTTGAGAGATCTATCCACACACGCGTTTCAAGACTGATCCTTGTGAAACGCCTATAAGAGGGTCGTCGTCCGATTGAGACGATCGGTACTATTGAAGGGGGGATTTCTATGGAAAAACGATGGCATAAAGTGTGGCCGGTACTGGTCCCGAAAGATATCAACGTAGAAAAGCCCGTATCCGAGTATATCCGGGACTGGGCTTCATTGACTCCAGACCATATAGCGCTCACGTACTACGGAACAGACATCACATATAAGGAATTGAACCGGTTGATCGACAAAACGGCCTGGGGCCTGATTGGTTCAGGCGTCAAGAGAGGTGACCGCGTGGCGATCCACATGCAGAATTGCCCGCAGTTCGTCCTGTCATATTTCGGGGCCCACCGCGCAGGTGCCGTTGCGGTCCCCCTCAACCCCATGTTCAAGCATAGCGAGTTGGAGTATGAGCTCAATGACTGTGGGGCGGAAACGCTGATCGGTGAGGATACCCTCTATGCCGAGATCAAAAAGATAAGGACCGGAACGTCGCTAAGCACGGTGGTCCTCTCATCCCTGGGTGATTTCCTCCCCGAAAGGCCTGCATTGCCCTTTCCTGCCGAGGAGAAAACGAAGGGAAACTCATTCCCGGATTCGATTCCCTTTCTGGAGTTTATTGATAAATCCAAGGACGAGCCCATATGCAACGTGGCGAGCATGAAGGAAGATCTTGCCCTCCTGCAGTACACCGGTGGGACAACGGGTATGCCAAAAGGGGCCATGATCAGCCATCACGCGCTCTGCTGCGCCAGCGTGGGGTCGGCGTTCTGGTTCCGCCTGCGTGATGACGATGTGAGCTTGGGCGTAACGCCTTTCTTTCATACAATGGGACAGCAGGTCACGATGGCCGCACCCCTTTTGGCGGGCGCGCGCCTTATTCTTCTCGTCAGGTTCGTTCCGAATGTAGTTGCTCAGGCCGTCCACCTATATCGCTGCACATTCTGGGTCGGCGCGCCCACTATGTTCACGGCCCTGATAAATATGCCTGACGTCGCGAACTACGATTTCAGTTCTTTTAAAGTCCTTGTCACGGGGGGGGCCGAGGTATCGCCGACCCTTCAGAGCGAAATAAGAGGGCTGGCGCCCCGGTCAACGCTCTTTGAGGGGTATGGTCTAACCGAGTGTCTGCCTCAAGGAGGTATAGTGACCCCCGCGTACCGGAACAAGACGGGATTCATCGGCATACCTCAGCACGAGCTGAAGATCGTGGACGTGGAGACAGGTATGAGGGAGATGCCTGCGAATGAAGAAGGGGAGATCGCCGTTAAGGCGCCGACGATGATGGAAGGATATTGGAATAAGCCGGAAGAGACTGAGAAGGTTTTACGAAATCACTGGCTCTTCACGGGTGATATCGGGGTGATGGATGAAGATGGTTACGTCAAGGTTCTCGGGAGAAACAAAGAAATGATCAAGTGCTCGGGGTTCAGTGTATTTCCCGCAGAAGTGGAGCCCCTTCTTCAGATGCATCCGGCGGTCCGCGAGGCGGCGGTGATCGGAGTGCGTGATGCCTACAGAGGAGAAACACCCAAGGCGTTTATTACATTAAAGCCTGGTTACCCCGGGAAAGTGACGGAGGGCGAGATACTGGAATGGAGCAAACAAAATATGGCGGCCTATAAGGCCCCGCGCATGATCGAATTCAGGGCAGACCTTCCAAAGAGCGCAGCGGGAAAACTCCTGCATAGAATACTCGCCGAGGAAGAGAGGGCAAAAGGTGCACAGATATCGTGAGCCCCGTGGAAGGTCACGGCCATGCGGCAATGAGAGATCAAAAACGGGATAGAGAAAAAAGCGAGGAGAACCATCATGGACTTTCACCTTTCAGAGATTCAGTTAGACATAAAACGGGCAGCTAGAGAATTCGCAGAAGGGGAGTTCCCAAAGGTGGCGCAAGAGTGCGACCGCAACGAGACGCCTCCCATGGATCTTCTGAAAAAGGCGCGGGAACTAGGATTTGTCGGGATCTTCGTCGATGAGGAATATGGCGGGATGGGGTTAGGGTTTCTGGAGACCGCTATGGTGATGGAGGAATTCTGGCGAGTCGATCCGGGAATCGGCAGCCAGATCATGTGTCTGGCATTCGGTTCCGAAATGTTGCTTCTTTATGGCACGAAAGACCAGAAGGAGCGTTACCTCACATCGGTCTGCAAAGGCGGCAAGGTAGGAGCCCTTGCAGTAACGGAGCCCGATGCGGGAAGCGATGTCCTGAGTGTCTCGACGAGTGCGGTCCGACAAGACGGAGGCTATCTCATCAACGGTTCCAAGATGTTCATATCAAACGGCGATTTTGCCGATTTCTTTGTTGCCCTCTGCGTCACCGATCCCCGTGCCGAAGGCAAACATAACCGCCATAGCGTTATTATCATCGACGGAGACAGTGAGGGCACGATTGAACGGAATAAGATACATGGGAAACTGGGTATCAGGGCTCACGACACGGCCGAGATCAGCTTTAGTAATGTGTGGGTACCTGAATCCAACAGGATCGGGCCGGAAGGCAAAGGGTTCGAATGTTTCATGGCCTTCTTCAATCAGTCGCGGTCCTACATTGCCGCTCAAGGCGTGGGCATCGCTCAGGGCGCCCTGGAGATGGCGTTAAAACATACAAGAAAGCGGAAGGTCTTTGGAAAAGCCCTTGCGTCCAGCGAACTTGTTCAGGTGAAACTGGCCGAAATGGCGACAATGATCGAAGCGGCCAGGGGTCTCACCTACAAGGCCGCGTGGAAAATCGACAAGGGGATTGCTGACCCTGCCCTTACCTCGATGGCAAAGTGGTACGCGGGACGAGTAGGGGTGAAGGTGGTCGATGAGGCCCTGCAACTCCATGGCGGATATGGCTTTATCGATGAATACGATATCAGCCGGTTTTACAGGGACGCCAAGATAGTAGAGATCTATGAGGGGGTAAAGGACATAGAAAAACTGATTATCGGGCGTCAACTGGTCAAGGGACAGGCGTCGCTCTAGGCGTCCTTCTCTGCGGCGGGTCGTTTGGGCAGAAAGACGGGAAAAGGATTCTTTGAATGCTGGGCGAGGGAGGATTGTGATGGATATAGGAATTACCGCGTATGGTGTGTATATACCTAGATACAGAATGGACCGGAAGGTGGTCTCCCAGGCCATGGGATGGCTCAACCCGGCAGTTATGCCGGGTGAAAAGGCCGTGGCCAACTACGACGAAGACAGTATTACCATGGCAGTGGCGGCGAGCAGGGATTGCGTCGGCACTGCCGATGTGGGGGCGGTCTATTTTGCCACGACGACACATCCGTACCACGAGGGTGAAGGCGCCGCGATAATTGGCACGGCCCTCGGCCTCCCGCCGCAGATCCGCACCGCAGACTTTGGCAACTCGCTCAAATGCGCAACGGGCGCTCTGGTCCTTGCGTCGGAGACCGTGAACGGAGAGGGCGCGGCAAGCGTCCTTGTCTGTGCCTCGGACGCGCGGCTCGGCCGGCCGGGCACGGCAAACGAGCTGCTCTTCGGTGACGCCGCCGGGGCGGTGACCTTGGGAAGGGACGGTGTGATCGCCGTCTTCAGGGGCTCCTCTTCGGTGTCGTACGATTTTCCCGATTACCGGAGGGCGGCGTCCGACCCGTATGTCCGTTCGGTGGAGGAGCGGTTCATCCGCGAGGAAGGCTATTCAAAATTCATCGATGAGGCGATCTCCCGTCTCTTCGCCCGATACAACGTCAAGGCCCAGGATTTCGCGAAAGTCGCCTTTCCCTGTCTCCACGCGGGCGAGTATGGGGGGATCGGAAGGAGACTGGGGTTAAAGCCGGAACAGATGCAGGCGCCCCTTTCCACAACGATAGGTGAAATGGGTGTCGCGTCGCCCCTCGTCTTACTCGTAGCCATGCTGGACGAGGCAAAGCCGGGGGATAATCTCCTGCTGGCCGGTTACGGGAACGGGGCCGATGCACTCTGGTTCACCGTCACCGGGGAGATCGGAAAGGTAGAGAACCGGGGCAAGCTCGCCCGGTCGATTGCGAGGAGGAAGGAGCTGACCTGCTACGAAAAATATTTAGGTTTCCGCGGCATGCTGCCCATCGACAAGGCGGATATGGGTTCCAACCCGCCTACCCAACTGCCCCTTTTGTGGCGTGAGAGGAAGTCCACCCTCGGCCTCGTCGGCTCGCGGTGCAGAAAATGCGGAACCCCCCAGTACCCGCCCCAGAACATCTGTGTCAACCCCGAGTGCGGAGGCGTCAACGAGATGGATGACTATGCCTTCTCGGAGAAGGAGGCGAGGCTTTTCACGTATACGGCCGACAATATCGCGTCCACCCTCGATCCACCCTTTCTGTACGGCCTCATCGATTTTGAAGGCGGGGGAAGGTTTGTCTTTGAGGTAACCGATTGCGGCGCAGAGGAGATAAGGGTGGGGATGCCTCTGGCAATGAGCTTCAGGAAGAAATTTAACGACACCGTTCGCGGCATCGAAGGCTATTTCTGGAAAGCGGTGCCCGCATAAGGGCAAGGAGGCTGTCATGTCAGGTATAAAGGATAAAGCTGCGATAATAGGCATGGGGTGCACCAAATTCGGAGAACTTTGGGACAAGAGTGCGGAGGACCTGATTGTCGGCGCGTTCACCGAAGCCCTGGAGGATGCCGGCGTGGAGAAGAAGGATATTGAGGCTGCCTGGCAGGGGAACCAGTTTACCGAGATAAATGTGGGCCACAGCGCAAGCCCCCTCGCTATAGCCCTGAAGCTCCCCTTCATTCCCGTTACCCGCGTTGAAAACCTGTGCGCGAGCGGCACGGAGGCATTCAGGGCAGCCTGTTACGCGGTGGCCTCAGGGGCCTGCGAGATGGCCCTGGCGGTGGGCGTCGAGAAGATAAAGGACCTCTCGGTACCGGCGGGCTTCCCAGAAGCAATGAGGACATTATCGTACACGGTCCGAGAGGAAAAACGATTTTGCCGAACTGGGTAAACCCCAACCCGGGGATGTTCGCCATGATGGCGGTGAAGTATTTTGAACGATATGGAATAAGCCTGGAAAGGGGGAAAGAGCTGCTTGCGAGGATATCGGTAAAGAGCCATCATAACGGCTCCATGAATCCGAAGGCCCACCTGCGAAAAGAGATCACCGTTGCCGATGTGCTGAAAGCCCCCATTATCGCCCGTCCCCTGGGCTTACTGGACTGCTGCGGCGTGAGCGACGGGGCGGCGGCCGCGATTGTGGTAGGCACGGATAGGGCGAAAGAATTCAGGTCCGACCCCGTATACGTGAAGGCGATCCAGATTGCGGCGGATCCGGGGACAAGTTTTTACGATCAGGGCTTCGATTACTCCCACGTTGAGAGTACGTGCCGTGCCGCATCAAAAGCTTACGAGGAAGCCGGGGTGGCGGACCCGCGCTCCGAGATCGACATGATGGAGGTGCACGACTGCTTTTCCATCACCGAGCTTGTCACCTATGAAGACCTTTTCATATCTCCGAGAGGCAAGGCGGGACAGGATCTTGAGGAGGGCTTTTATAACCTGGACGGTCAGGTTCCTTGCCAGCCGGACGGAGGTCTGAAATGCTTCGGACACCCGATCGGGGCCTCCGGGCTGAGGATGCTCTATGAGATGTATAAGCAGCTCCAAGGTAAATCAGGGCCGAGGCAGATAGACAATCCGAGACTGGGGCTGACCCATAATCTGGGGGGACAGCCCGCAAGGAACGTGGCAGCCATAGCGATCGTGGGGCTGTAGAAGCTTCGACGCGAAGAGGAGGACCGGGATGGAAAATGGCGTGGTCATCTTTGAAAAAGAGGAGCATATCGGATGGATCACCATCAATCGCCCCGAGGTCAAAAACGCCCTGAACACGCCTGTTTTTTCCGCCCTGAACGATGTTTTGGACCTGGCGGGCAGTGATCGGGATGTGAGAGTCATCATCGTAACGGGCAAAGGCGCCACCTTTGTCGCAGGGGCGGACGTCGATGAGCTTCGCAGTTTCGATTCGTTGAACGGCTGGTCCGCCTCCCGCTTCAGCCAATCCGTGCTAAACAAACTTGAAAGAATCGGCAAGCCTTCGCTGGCGGCGATCAACGGGCCTGCGCTTGGAGGCGGACTTGAGTTGGCGCTGGCGTGTACGTACAGGGTAGCCTCCGCGGAGGCAAAAGTGGGCTTTCCAGAGCTGAGCCTGGGAATAATCCCCGGATTTGGCGGTACACAGAGGCTCGTGCGGTGCGTCGGCCACGCAAAAGCGGCGGAACTGCTTCTTACAAGTTCCATTATCACGGGAGAGGAGGCCCTGAGGATCGGTTTGGTCAACTCCGTCGTTGCGAGGGATCACGTGCGGGAAGCGGCCCGGAGCGTGGCAAGATCGATCTCGCGAGTCAGCCCTGACGCCGTGCGGCTCACGATGAGTCTGCTGCTTCACGGGCAAACCGAGGGCTTTGACACGGGATTGGCGCTGGAATCAGCACTTGCGGCCCTGACCCTTTCCTCATCCGAAGCGAAACGGCTGCTCCATGATTTCGGCGAAAAAAAGAAGGAAGTTTGACCCCTCCATAAAGAAGGAGGGGCACACTGTTCCGAAAAGGGGGTGAAATGGAAGAGGACCCTGACCATGGGGCCGCAGGGGAAAATGGGGTCACGAATAGAACCGGTGCATCGCATTTCCGTCAACATCAAAAAAAAGGGGGGTATTATGGGGGAAGAAAAATGGGCAGGCACCGGACCGACAGGTTTCGGGGCCTTTGCCATGGTTTGCCTTATCATCCTTCTATCACTCAGCGGACGAGTTCCTAAAGAGAACGTACCCGTGTTTTTTGCCCTTATGAGTGCCGGCGCAATAGCGCAAATCCTTTCCGGAATGGTGGAACTGAGGAAAGGCCTGGCTACAGCGGGCAATCTTCTTTTGTCTTTCGGGACCATGTTCATGCTCGGGCCGGCATTGACATTTCTTTTGGTGGGGCTTAAGATCGCGTCACCCGTTCCCTTGAT
>JBEKJU010000173.1:0-7776 GCA_050011095.1 Syntrophorhabdales bacterium | reverse complement strand
AGCCTTGAGAGGAACTGATAGATGTCGTACGTCATCTTCTGGTTGAACGCCACGATGCTGTAGAGGTCCTCCGCCGGAAACTTCGGCTCCGCGGGCTCGGCCACCCGGAAAAACTTTGCGTTATAGGCGGGCAGATAAGTGACCCATTCCTTTACCGCGTCGAGAATCGCCTCTTCGGTCTGGAACACCTGTTTGAAAAAGCCCGTGTTGTCGTAATGGATCTCGACCCTTCCAGGAGGCACCGACTTGAATTTCCTCGTGGCGTCGATGATCTGCTCGGCCATACCCTCGTCGAAGAAACCCTTCGGCGCCATGCCGCTGACGATGCCCGCGCCGCCCACGGCGATGTTGCAGTCCTTGTGGGCGAGTAGCAGCGTGGGGCTGATGCCCTGGTAGCCGCCGCCGGCGGGGTTCGTCCCGTAGATCGCCGCGAGCACAGGAATACCCAGTTTGTTCAGCTCGGCGTGCCTGAAGAAGGTCGTCCCGTTCCCTCTCCTGTTGGCATACACCTTTTCCTGCTCGGTCAGTTTCACGCCGCTACAGTTGACGAGCCAGACGAGGGGGCAATGCAGCCTCTTGGCGATGTCCGTAACCCTCAGGATGTTGTCTGACTGGCCTGCGATCCAGGCGCCTGCCATGACCTTGTTATCGAACCCGATGATGACGCACCACCTGCCGTTTATCCTGCCGAGACCGTCCACGACGCCTGTCGTCCCCGAGTCTTCATCCATGGGATCATAGAGCATGTGCAAGGGGGCCCAGGTCCCCTTGTCGACGATGTAATCGAGTCTCTGGTGTACCGTCCATTCGCCCCTCTTGTTGAGCGTTTCGGCGGGCAGCCCTGCCTTCTTCTTCGCATCCAGGATCGCATCGATTGACTGCTCAACCTTCTTGATTTCCTCGGCATTTGCCGCATTTTCCTTGGCCGGCTTGCCGAATTCGTTCATCTTTTCGAAATACGGTCTCATTCTAATCCCTCCAATGGGTTATTTTGATAACATATGTTACGTTTTTCACAATTATATTTTTGCATGTCGCCCTTTGTCAATAGAAAAGGATACAGTTATGACCGTTACGGCACTGCCGCAACCACTTCCATAAAGGCGGACGCGCGGTTGTGACGATTTTCTCATTCACGTGCGATCCGCGGTCTCGCGACCCTTCACGTCTAGTGCTTGAAGAGCCGCTGGCCGGCGAAGACCATCGTGACGTTCGACTCGTTACACGCCTCTATCACCTCGAAATCCCTCTCCGAGCCGCCCGGCTGAATCACGCCGGTCGCCCCCTCCTTGATCGCCGCATCGACCCCGTCCCTGAAGGGGAAAAACCCGTCGGACACAACGATGGACCCGAGAAGGCCGCCCTTCTGGGCCTGCGTGTACTCCTCAAGCTCCCTCAGGTCCTCCATTTTCCGCCGGCCTTTCTCCGCCTCAAGGCGGAAGACGGCATGGGGCACGCCGAACTTCTTGTAGACCTGGGCATCCATGAACTTCGTATACGCCTTGAAGACGGCGATCTCGACGACGCCCACCCGGTCCTGCTCGCCCGTTCCGATGGCGACCGTCGCCCCGTCCTTCACGAAGAGGGCGGAATTCGAGCTGACCCCCGACTCCACGTGCCAGCCGAAGAGCATATCCTCAAGCTCCCTTTCCGTCGGCGCCCTTTTGACCTTGTAGTCCTCGCCCTTGTACGTGGTCTGGGCGGGCAACAAATCCCCCTTCCCCTTAATCGTGAAGGGCTGGGATTCCTGAATGATAAGGCCGCCGTCCATGAGGGACTTGAAGTCGATGATCCTCTTCGTCTTGTATGCCTGAAGCCTCTCGATCTCCCTTATCTGAAGGATCCTCAGGTTCTTCCATTTCTTGAGCAAGTCGAGGGCGGCCCCCTCGTAATCGGGGGCGCATACCACCTCGAAGTAGTACGGCGCCATCGCCCTGGCGGTCTCCACGTCTAGGGCGCGGGTCAGCACCACAACGCCGCCGAATGCCGCAATCCTATCGCACCAGAACGCCTTCTCGAAGGCCTCGGCCGGCGTCGAACCGTATGCGGCCCCACAGGGGTTGTTATGCTTCATGATGGTACAGGCCGGCATCATATCGAGGAACCGGAGGATGTTGAGCGCGTTGTCCACATCGGTCAGGTTTATCTTGCCCGGATGCTTCCCCACCTGCAGCTGATCCTTCTCGGCAATCCTGCTCACGAGCCCAGAATCTGAGTCGAAAAAACGCACGTCGCCCAGAACGATGTTGCCATTGACCAGCTCGTACAGGGCCGACGGCTGATCGGGGTTTTCGCCGTAGCGGAGGCCACGCTTGACCTCTGCCTTTTCGTCCGCGTCGTAAATGCTCCATACCCTTTTTCGGTACGAGAGCCTTTGACCCCCCATATCGATCGTGATCGTCTCGGGGAACCTGTCCGCTACAACCTTCTTGTACATCTCCTTGATCCCTGCCATTCTTGCCTCCTTATATCGAGCGGCGGCGTCTAAGGCACATCCGCGGGCGCCCAATGGTCGTCATTGACTATCCGATGCCGCACGTGGGCGTCCGCCGCACCCGCGGCCCCTATTACCCTACTTCATCACCGTCCAGAGCGCCTCCACCATGGAATCCACGTCGAGCCTTTCCGCCTTCAGAATATCCTCCGTATCGCCGGACAAGCCATAGTCCTTGACGCCGAAGCGCGCCATCCTCCCCCCGTACCCCTGCTCGACGAGCCAGGCCGCAACGGTCGGGCCAATGCCCGTTGCGGGGTTGTGGTCCTCGTAGGTGAACAGATAGGGAAGCCCGAGGAGGCCCTTCATCGTCTCCTCATCAACCTCGGTCACGCAGGCCATGTTGATCACCGCGACGGACCGCCGTTTCTCTAGAAGGGCGGCCCTGATCCTGAGCGCCCTGTCGACCATCCCCCCATAGGTGATGATGGCGCCGTCCTCCCCTGAGCGGATGACGTCCATCCGCCCGTAGACAAACCGGTAGCCGTTGGCGAAGAACAATGAATCTGATTCCGTACGAATCACCGGCCACTGCGACCTTCCCGTGCCTATGACAAAATTCCCCCGGACGCCCGCTGCATAGCGGACAGCACGATCGACCTGGTTCGGGTCCGCCGGCACAATCGTCCTGAAATGGTAGAGGTTCCTCGCGAGGCCGATGTAGTCGATGCACTGGTGCGTCTTTCCATCCTGCCCCACATCGAGACCGAGGTGCGTGAGGACGAGCTTCAGGTTCGTTCTGTTGATATCGTTCAACCTCTGTTGGTTGTACGTCTCATCCATGCCGAAGGCGCCGAAGTCCGCAAAAAACGTGACCACCCCCATGGAGGACAGGGCCCCGCTGACCGTGGCCGTATTGTGCTCCTGCACGCCCCCCTGAAAGAAGTGATCGGGAAAGACCTTCGCGAAATCGGTGGACTTGACGGAACTAGCCAGGTCGCAGTCGAAGACGCAGACCGGCCTGCCCATCGGGATGTTTTTCTCTCCAAGGTCCTTGAGGGCCTTGCCAAAGGCGGTCCTGTTATCGACCTTGTCCGCGTCCGTATACGTGCTGGGCGCGCCTGTGTCGAGGACGGGTCCGTCCCCTCTCTCTTCCAAGGGCGGCCGCCATTCCCAAAGGCCCTTCCTTTTCCGCCTGTACTCGTCGGTCCTGTCCCCCGCAACGCCGAGGATGGCCGCCGCCTCCGCCATCTCCTTCTGATTGAGGGGCCTTCCGTGGTACTCGGCCTTCCCTTCCATAAAGGGGATGCCCTTTCCGATGATGGTGCGGGCCACTATGCAGACGGGCGCGGGTGCGTTCCGGGCCTTTCTCAGGGCCCTGTAGATGGCGTCCACGTCGTGGCCGTCCACCTCCATCACGTCCCATCCATCGGCTATATATCCCTCCTTAATGTTGACGGGCATGACCGTATCCGTCTTGCCGCTTATCTGGATGCCGTTAACGTCGATGACAACCGTGATGTTCGAAAGCCCGTATTTTTTTGTGAACCGGCGCGCCTCGGCCACCTGTCCCTTGGCCTGCTCGCCATCGCTCATCAGGACGTAGACATGGAAGTCCTCGCCTTTAACCCTGCCGGCTAGCGCGAGACCGCATCCCGCAGAGAGCCCCTGGCCGAGATTCCCCGTCGACCAGTCTATGAAGGGGATGCCCCTGACCACATGGCCCTCGTAGGGGCTTCCCGCCCGCCTGAAAAACGCGACCACCTCGTCTACCGGCAGGTGACCGAGGCGCGCGAGACTCGCGTAGACGCCCGGCGAGGTGTGGCCGTGGCTCACCACGATCCTGTCGCGGTGCTCAGAAGACAGGTCCGCGCATGAAAAAACTACGAGGTACGTCTCAAGGGATGACAACGATCCGCCGGGATGACCCGATCCGGCAACGCACGTCATCGTGACGATATCACTCCGCGCCTGCCGCGCCAACTCCTCCAGGCGTGCGCGCTCAACGCCCGTTAAACTCTCAGATTCAAACGACATGGTCTATCCTCCAATTATTGGGGCTAGCGTCGCCCCCTCCACGGGCAAAGCCCGTGGAGCCACCCCCTCATAAAAAGGAAGGGGCGGAGGCGAAAAAATACCTCGTGGGCTAGCGTCGCCCCCTCCACGGGCAAAGCCCGTGACCTTTCGTGCCACCTGCTCTTGCCGGATAGTGCGCAGCCTACCAGAGTGTTGATCGGTAAAGCCTATGTCTGCGCACTCGCGCACCCCTATGTGCCTTCATATCGACCCTCTTGAAAGTAAGCACAATCGTCTCTCAAAAGACAGCGGGGGCACTCGGGCTTTTTCGCCTTACAGAGATATCTCCCATGGATGATCATGAGGAGCGAAAAGTCGGTCCAGGCCGTCTTCGGCGCCAGCCCCTGGAGGTCCGTCTCGATCTTGTCCGGGTCCTTGCTCTTCGTGAGCCCGACGCGATTGCCCACCCTTATCATATGCGTGTCGACAATAATGGCCGGTTTCCCGTAGGCGAGGCCCACGATCATATTTGCCGATTTCCGCCCTATGCCCTTGACCGTCGCAAGCTCATCGATGTCATCGGGTATCCTTCCCTGGAATCTCTCCTTTATCTCGCGGGCAATGGTCTTCAGGGCCCGCGCCTTGTTCCGGTAAAAGCCCGTCGGCCTGATCTCCTCTTCGAGCTCCTCCAAGGGGGTGTCGAGATAATCCTCCACCCCGGTATACTTTTTGAATAGGTGCGGCGTCACTCGGTTGACCCGCTCGTCGGTGCACCGGGCGGAAAGTACTACCGCCACGGTAAGCTCGAGGGGGTTCGAGTAGGTAAGCTCCACCCTCGGCTTTCCATGCATGGTCTTCAGCTTTTCGATTATGGCGTCAATCTCTTTTGCCATTTCGCACCTCCATGAAGAGGTCCCTGACCCCCTGCACGTCCCTCGTGTTGACGATGTCAGCCGGCTCAAGCCAGCCCTTCCTCGCAATACCGATACCGTAGAAAAGCTCGGCCAGCCCATTTGCCGAATGGGCGTCCGGATTGACGGCGATCATGGCGCCCTGCTCCGTTGCCTCTTTCAGGTACCTCCAGTCGATGTCCAGACGGTAGGGACTCGCATTCAGCTCGATCACCACGTGAAGGGCGGCTGCCGCCTCGATGAGACGCCGCATATCCACCTCATATCCGTCCCTCGCGAGAAGGAGCCTCCCCGTAGGGTGGCCGAGAATCGTGGTATAAGGGTTTTCCATGGCCCTTATGATCCGCGCCTCCATGTCCTGCCGGCTCATGGTAAAACCCGAATGGACCGATGCGACGACGAAATCGAAGCCCGAAAGCAGCTCTTCCGCGTAATCGAGCCTTCCGTCGGGGAGGATCTCGCTTTCGATGCCCTTCAGAAAACAGAAATCGGCGTTTTCCGCGTTGAACCGGTCTATTGCCGCCCACTGCCTCAGCACGTCCTCTCCCTTCAGGCCCCCGGCGTAGGCGGCAGTTTGGCTGTGGTCGCATATGCCCACGTAGGTAAGACCCATGGCGCGGGCAGTCTTTGCGATCGTCTCAAGAGTATCCACGCCGTCGCTCATCTCGGTATGCACGTGAAACGTCCCCTTGAGATCGGCGACCTCGACGAGATGGGGGAGCGTGTGTGCCTGTGCCGCCTCTATCTCTCCCCTATCCTCCCGAAGCTCTGGCGGCACGTAAGAAAGCCCCAGGGCCTCGTAGAGATCCGCCTCGCTTCTCACGTCCAGGGGCCGGCCGTCCCGGAACATACCGTACTCGTTGAGCAGGAGGCCCCTTTTCTTCGCGAGGCCCCTGAGCCTCACATTGTGCTCCTTGCTTCCCGTGAAATATACGAGGGCGCAAGGAAAGGAGCCGCGGTCCACGACCCGCAGGTCCGCGGCTATTCCCGAGCTGAGCCGGCATGACGTCTTTGTCTCGCCCTCCGCCAGCACCTCTTCCACCTCGGGCATGGACGTAAAATATTCAGAGACTGCCCCGCGATCCTCGGCGCCGACAAGGATGTCGATGTCCCGCACGACCTCGTTCCGTCTCCTTATGCTCCCGCACATCTCCACGAATTCCTCCGGGGCCACCCGCTCGAATCTCTGCTTCAGCCTGAGGGCGATGGGATAGACCTCCCCGAAGAGGTACTCGCCTTTGTGACGTCTCAGGAACTCGATGCCCTTCAGTATCTTCTCCTGTGTCTTTTTGCCGAAGCTGAAGAGGCTGACGAGCCGGTTCTCTTTGCACGCGTATTCAAGCTCCCCCAGGGTGGTCACGCCCAGCTCGTCATACAGCGCCTTGATCTTTCGCGGCCCGAGATTCGGGATCTGGAGAAGCTCGATAAGCGTCGCCGGGATTCGCTTCTTCAGTTCCTCGTGATACGCGATCTGTCCTGTTTGGTGGTACTCGATGATTTTAGCGGAGAGGGTCTCCCCTATGCCCCTGATTTTTCTGAGGCGTCCCTCTCTTATGAGTATATCGAGGTCGTCGAGGCCCGCGAGCACCTTCGCCGCATTATAATACGCCTTTACTTTGAAGGGGTTCTCTCCTTCGATCTCCAGCAGGGCCCCGATCTCTTCCAGAATGGCCGGAATCGATCTTCGCTGCATCAACTATTATCGTATAAGGCGGAAAACGATGTCAACAAAAGACAAAGATCGATGAGGCAGGCTCACCCGTCTTTGCCGGCCCCTATATTCAAAAGCACCATGCCCGAGAGCGGGTCGGTCTCGCGGGTCGCCTCCAGACCGTCCAGTTCCAGTATTACCGCTTCGAGCACGATGAACGTCTCAGCACGCCCGCGCAGACAGCCTGCCTTCACCGAGTCCCTCTTCCCGTAAGCCCCATGAAAATGGATAGTGGGTCGGCCCTCGTGCCAGAAGATGGTCCCTATCCCCACCGTTTCATGGCTCTCGTCGAGGCTGCGCCATACCGGCTCGGGCGGCAGTTCCTCCCTCTCGGGCCCCACCACTATCTTCGCATCCTTTATGCCGCCCACGAGATAGAATACGGCCGCCCTTATCTGCTCCCTCTGGGCGATCTCCGAAAGCCCCTCCAGAACGGCATCCCCGTGCTCGAAACGGGCGAGGACGCATCTGCCTATCCTGCCGACCTGGTAGTTCATGAAATCCCTCTCCCCATGTGGTGACGAGAATATCTTAACAAATATTGTGTCTACCCGCCATCAGGATCGGTTCGCCTCTCCTACCCCTGCGCCAGCACGGACCTGACGATGGCGAGGGCGTCCGTCTCGCCGTAGGGCTTGTCGAGGAAGCCGTCGACACCGTGCTCCTTGAGCTTGTCGCGCTGTTCTTCCGTCATGAAGCCGCTC
>JBEKJU010000172.1:0-7778 GCA_050011095.1 Syntrophorhabdales bacterium | reverse complement strand
CTTCGAGTGGAAATTCACTAGAAAGGACCTCTCAGGCTTGTTGCATAAACTCTCAAACTCATCTCTGGAGTCGGTTTGTGCGGCATAATACGTCACCGGACTTTCGAGATAGGGTACTAAGTCATGAGAATGCCACTTATGCCTCGTGTTATTGCTTATAGTGCAAGATAGAAGCTTCACGATTTGAAGGCAGGAAACACTCCTACGAGAGCGAAGGCGCGACATGGAACAAACCACCCGGCAGACAAGAAATGACACTGATAAACCGTGGCTACGCCCGGAATCTCTGGGAATCCTTAGCTCCAGGAAAAGCTACCCCTGCTGCTCACCAGCGATATGCCAATCTCTGCTCACCCCTTCCTGACCGTTTATTCTTATCCTCTGCGGGAAATCGAAATCCACTGCCGATCTGCTATGGCCGGTTGACGAGCTCCGCCAGGACCTCGTACGGCTGGAAGCCGACGATCCTGCGGTTGCCGACGATGAAGGTCGGAACTGCGTCTATTCCGAGGGCCCGGGACCGTTCCCAATCGGCATCCACCGCCTGACGGAATTTTCCGGACAGGACCACTTGCCTGGCTTCCCCGGCCGGAAGTCCCACTGACTCGGCCAGAGCCGCGAGGACGTCCATAATGGCGATGTTTTTGCCATCCGCGAAATAGGCCCTGAAAACGGCACGGTGGAACTCTTCCCCCTTCCCTTCGGATTCCGCCCATTTCGCGAGTTCCTGGGCCGGGCGGCTGTTGTAGGTCTTTGTGCGGTTGAAAAGGGGCAGGGAGAGGGAATCTGCCACCTGTTTGAGGCGCTTCCGGCTAGCGGGGATGTCCACATCCCGGCCGGCAGGGGCAGGGCGACCGGCAAGGGAAGAGCAGCGCCCGGAAGACCCGGAAATATAGCACAAAAATTAGCTGAGGTTTCAGGCCAGTGTGTTGGCTGCGAAGAGCACCTACGAGCCCACACTCCCGGCCTCTCAAAGCGCTCGAAGAATGCCGCTCGTAACCTGCATAAACCCAACAAGAGACAGTTTGTGCTAAAGGGTCTCATACTTTGGCGAGAGCGGTCGAAAAACCTTGCTATTCCTTGAGGGGAAAACGTCAACATGAGACAAAAATAATGGTCGGTCGGTGTTATTAAGTGCCGGCTGAAAGCTTGTACCGATCTTGAGAAGGCAAGATTGCGGCTTTCAGGAAGACTCAGGTGGAGAAGTCGCCTGCATGCGAGCTTTTGGAAAAACGGTCCTTCTTTCTCCGCTCATAAAGATGGGCAAGCTGGGCCCTCAGGTTTAGCAGGTAAGCCTCCACGGGCTGCTGGAGCCCTGGGTTTGTCACGCGGTACTCGGCCGCCAATCTCTGGAGCACACGATCCATGTCATCTCCCTCCTCATCGAGCAGCGCATAGAGCCTGTCGGCGAACCTCTCGGTCGTCTCAAGCGACTTCGCGAGGAACTTCTTCACCGCGTCGTACCCGACGAGCACAAAATGGTGCGCCAGGCAGTAGATGTCCACGGGAAGCTCCTTGAGGCGCCGAAGGGACCGAACATACCCGTCGTAATCAACCAGGAATTCGGGGGTAATACCGCCCATCGGCTCAAGGCAACCGGCCGCTTCCCCGCCGAAGAGCATGCGCCGCTCGGGTATATAGAACGACAGATGGTCCCGGGTGTGACCGGGGGTAGCCAGGACCTGCACGGTAAGGTCGGCCGTCACCCCGATACTCTGCCCGTCGATGAGCTGCATGTCGAGATGGAAAGGCTGAAACGGTTGATCCACAAGGCTGGCGGCATCGGCTTCACACAGAAGCGCGCGAAGCGTGGGAATAACCGTCGCCCCGAGTTTGGTCATCACCTTCCTGGCTCCTGCACGGGAGAGTATGGCGCCGGTGTCCGGTGAAGCGGCGATCCTGAGACCGGCAAAGCGGTGTTTAAGGAAGGCCGCGGTACCGCAATGGTCCCAATGACCGTGGGTGATAAAGAGCACCCCCGGCTCCCTTCCCCGAAGGACGCGTTGTATGTCCTTTTCGTACAAGTTGGCGGCGCAGGAAAACCCTGCCTCGAAAAGAACGGGGACCGCAGATTCAAGGAGGTACACGGGCGACCAGGTGAGGCCGCACACGTATAACCCATCAGCGACAGGTCCTGTGACGTGGGAGATCATCGCTGACCTCCTTTACGTGCCCCCGCGCCCTCCCTCTTCCTCCCGCAGATCGGGCAGGTAAAAGCGATTGTTGCCCTCGTCACGTCTCCTTACCTTCCTTTGCCTGGATACAATTATGCTGATCCATAGTCTCGCCGGTTCTGATCTTCTTGTCAATACCGGGCGCAGCCCCTGTAACGACTACAGGAGATCACTCACGGCATCGGTTGACAGGATAATGGACGATTCCCGATGAGGGAAGGTTCGGGACCCACATCATTTGAAGATTGAGCGAAAGAGATCATGCGAGGAAAAATCGGGGGATTGCAAGTTTCAGGAAGTTGTCCGTACCTATTACCTGGCCCGTCTGCTTGTCGATCATCGTCACTATCCTCGATGTCTGTCCCGTGTTTTCACCTCCGCCCACGTGAATAGAAAGGGGAATGTTTATCATATTTTGACCGACAATTCATCCTCTTTTTTACAACATGGATCAAAGAGAGCCCGCCATACCAGCGGATTAGGGCAGATACCGCCTGCAAGGGATCAGCGGTGTCCGGCAGAGATGTCCGCACTTTAATATATCTACAAGTCGAGCCCGAGGTCTCTTGATTGGTAGTGCAGATTACCTCATGCAGTGGGGAGGCCTTAACGAACAGCGCTCACCTTGATTGTTTTCCTTTTCGCCCCGATAAATCCTGTACCCCAGGACTACCGGGAGGGAGCAGGGGCGGTGGCACCCGATCCCGTAACAGTGCCCGGCTCTGACCCTGGCGCCGCCCCCTCACCCGTCATGCCTGGACCCCTGTCCCGTCCAGAGGGGATCCCCGGACCCCCGCTCGCCCGGTCCGCACTGCCGTGCAGCTTGCCTCCCCCTCCCGCAGTGCCAAGCGTGCCAGTGCCAAAGCAATAATCCGACGGTCCGGTTGTATCAGCGCCGCCCTCGTCGTAAGCGACCGCGGCCCAGGCGGCCACGGGCAAGAGGGTCAATGCCGAAAAAAGTAGCAGCACGAGAAGACTCTTTCCTTTCATTATGCACCTCTCTTCAGTCCATCTCCCGTCCGGTCCAGGGGCATTCACAACCGCCAGCGGGGTCAATGGCCGCCCCACACTTTTGAGCCCATCCGCAATCGCGAATAACCGCACGACCGGTTGGCGACCTCCATTGCCCGGTCCCCGCAGTCCTTGCCGGCCTCATCATTCCCCTAGAGAGGCCCCCGTCCAGGAGCCCCCTTTCGGTTGGCTCACCCGTCACGCCGTCGTAACATTGAACCCCTGGCACTTGGGGCACGATACAGGTGTCTGGTCGGTCTTTTTCTCCGGGGCCTCAGCCTTCCCGGGTGTCTGGGACGTCAATTTTCCCGAGTCCCGCAACTCGAACCTGCAGCCGCAGTCGTTACACACCATCTGTTTGGTTTGCATAGGTCCTCTCCTCTCTCGCCGTTGCGCGTCCTCCATACCATATAATATAAATCGTCGCGATCGATTTTCGCATGGGGGCCGTGCATGGGGGCCTTCGATTTCACGGGCTTGCACCTTCAATTGTGCGCAGATTGAAAGAGCCGCCAGATCGAAGGTTGCCAATCCAAAGCGAGCATGGCGTGAAAATTTAGACCCTCAGGTCGTTCTCCTCGCCCTCCGCGTTGCCTTTGCCGGGTCTTTCGTTATCGGGGGCTTCACCGGGCCCGACAGGAACAAATCGGGCCCTAAACCCGATTGGGCTCAATCCGTGTGCCAGCGTACATATTCATCCTGACCTTTCCGGGTCGACCGGTACCGGTTAACCGGCGCTTCCAGATCGGGGTAGCCCATGGAAACGGACAGGAGCAGGCTTATGTTGGAAGGAATGCCAAGCTCCCCCCGGATGATGTCGGGATAGGCCATGGTGAGCGCCTGAGGCACGGCGCCCAATCCCTCGTTATGGACAGCCAGCAACAGGCTTCCGGTGAAGAGCCCCAGGTCGAAAATGGACCAGGGGGTGAGGGACCTCTCAAGACCGATAAAAAGTACGCAAGGCGCTCCATAAAGCTGGAAATTTCTCAGGTAGCCCTGACGCACTTTCTCCTGATCGTTCGGATCGATGCCCAGGGCCTTGAAACGGCGGAGCCTGTGCTCCATGGATCTCCTGTTTATGGTTTCCGGCCATTCTTTCGGAAAAGGCAGGTCCGGATTCGGCGTCGTTCCGGAAGCCGCCTCCTCATAAAGCCTTTTGGCCAGCGCCTCTTTTCTATCCCCGTACGCTACAAAAACCTCCCATGGCTGGGTGTTCATATAGGAGGGGCTACGCTTGGCCGCCTCAAGGATTTTTTCAAGGATTTCCCTGGTCACTTCTTTGGCACTAAAGGCCCGGATGCTTTTCCGGCCGGCGAGGCATTCACTGAATTCCATATTCTTCTCCTTTCTCTCTATCTGGCGTATAGGTCGAACCGACCCGCACGCCTTATATTTGTGGATCCCGCCCTGTCTGATCGATTGCCCTGGCTGTATCAGAAATATATCAGGTCGTAGTCCATGCTGCCGAGGCCGATCTTTTCGGAATGTCTGATCTGATTCAGGGGGTCCTGCTTCGGGTGGACCTCACGGAAAATGTCCTTACCGCAAGTCTCGTTGACCATGTCGTAGCCTGCCTTGTCGATCGCCACAGGGTCGAGGGATGCAAGAATACCGACGTCGGGCGCAATTCGCGGATTTTCCTTCCCCCAGCAGTCACATTCCTGGTTTATGCGAAGGGCAAAATTGATGAAGCATGATTTCTCCTTCTTCCCCTTTAATACCGCCAGGGCATATTCGGCCATCTTCTCCTGCAGCGCTTCTCCCGCTTCAAAATCAACGAAGAGGGCCATGTTGGGGCAGGCAGCCACGAAGCTTGCGCACCCGATGCGCGCGCCTTGGTCGAGGACCGTCTTGCCGTTTTCAACACGGACCGCCCCCACCGGGCAGACAAGGCCGCACTCGCCGCAACCCGTACAATTCTCCGCATAGAACGCCGGTGCGGCGTCGCAGTGTTGAGCAAGCTTGCCCTCTCGCGTGGCGCAACCCATGCCGACGGTCTTTAGGGCGCCGCCTAATCCGGTCAGGAGATGGCCCTTGAAATGGCTCACGGCAACGATGGCATCGGCGTTGAGATAGAACTTCACGATCTTCGCGTTCTTGATCCGGACCTGATTGATTGCCGCCTCTGTCGCCTCTTCCTTTTTCGCATCATCGGGGATAACGATATCGGCGCCTATAACATCCCTGGTAAAGCCGTGTTCACGGGCCAGGGCGAGATGGTCCTTTGAATTGATGCGGCGCCCCCGGTAAAATCGGCTGCCCCTTTTCATTTTGAAGGATAACAATATTAAGCGTACAGCACAATTCAGGTTTCTGACAAGATTTCAACCTTTGTCTAAAACAAGGATACACTTTATCTTTATCAGCTAGGAGCCTATTGTGATCTATATTGTTTTCCGTCTATTTTGTTCTGCTCGACCATCACGCTTACCTGACAACCCAACACGGTCAGCAAGGCAAGCACCTGATCGATGGATTTTTCATAATTCGTTTGATCCAGCAGCCTATAGAACTGACTGGCCGATGTTCCGAGTCTTCGGATGATTTCCCGGCGGGTCAATTTGCTTTCTTTCAAGCGTTTCTGAACTTCCAGGGTAAGTCGGTAGAGTAGAATGTCCCGCATGTAATTCGGGTCCCTGTTGTATTCGAGAACCTCGTCAATGTGGATGCTGTCCTCTCGACCATCGTTGATAGTATAGGTGAATGCCTCATTCCCCAGCTCCGGATCCACAAAGACTTTCTCGATGCGATTGTGAGCCTCCGGCTTGAGGCGAAGCAGTGCGAATGGGAACAGCAGGGTTCTCCCGTCGACAACCAGCTCAAACGCCTTTTTCCGATTGTTGGGAGATATCTTATCAATCTTCATAAGCGGCCCTCCGACAAAAGCTCCTTTAAAAGGCTGATGATCCGTCCTGTTGCCTGGCCCCTCATCGCTTTCCAGTTTTCTATATCCCATTTCACCACGAACTCTCCATCCGGGAATATGTGGGCATGCCTTCCATGGTCACCCTTCCAGCTTATGAAGATAAAACCCCCTCGCGCGATTTTACCCACGATATTCCAAGTGTCCTTTATCCTTTCATAGATATATGATACCACAGGTGGTAACGGTTTATCAATAGGACCCTATTATCTACCTAAATAGTGGCCCGTATCTTATTCGAGACGACTGGATGAAAGGCCGAGCAGGCGCACGTAGGCGGACCGGGAAAGAGGCAAATGGCGTGCTATGTCGGCAGGGGACGGGCGCGTGCAAAATGCCGGACGGTGTCTGGCAGATCATTGTTCCCGTAGTGCCCGCGAATTCAAACGCCATCTGTCGAATTCGCTAAGACCGGTAGAGAAGGTAGAACTGTCCCGTCTACTGAAGGTTCTACCGGGAAAAACTGCTTCCGTACCGCTGTTGACATCGCTCCTTATTACACGTATAGTACACGTATAAGGAAGTGCGCGATGCAGAAGAAGCTCACAATAACCATCGATGAGGATATCTATGCGGGCCTTTACAAGAGAATAGGCCGTCGCAAGATAAGCAGGTTTATTCAGGAGTTGGTGCGGCCGCATATAGCGGAACCGGATCTGGACTCGGCCTACGCCGAAATGGCTGAAGATAAGAAGCGAGAGAAAGAAGCGGCGGACTGGGCTGAGATAACGTTCAAGGACTTGTCTCGTGAAACGGCGTGAGGTATGGTGGGTTAACTTCGACCCATCGGTGGGCGGCGAAATCAAGAAAAAGCGGCCGGCCGTGATCGTCAGCAACGATGCTTCGAACAGATTCCTCAATCGGGTTCAGGTCGTCCCTCTCACAAGCAACATGGATCGCCTTTATCCCAGTGAAGCAGCAGTTGTCTTTGAAGGAAAAGAAAGCAAGGCAATGGCGGATCAACTTGCCAGCGTCAGTAAGGAGAGGCTTTTCAAGCGCGCCGGCATTCTTTCAGAAAAGGATATGCGCAAGGTGGAGGAGGCCATTAAGATACAGCTCGGCATCCAATAAGGCAAACCGCCCGAGAAATAGTGCATGAAGATCGCGTGCGAATATTATATAGTATGCGTACTATATAATAAAGGGAGAGGCTGTGAATATCGACCTGCCCTCCTCAAGCTCTCCGCCTTTTTCGTAAACTATCGCTGGCTTATCCCCATCATCGCGCAATCGCCAAACAAAAGCCTGCTCGACGCCATCCTGTCGCGTTTCTGCGCTTACGACAAACGACAGCGCCCAAACTACGAAAACTTATTGGAAGACGGAGGATGGGAGGGCGGAAAGCAGTTAAGTTGACGCGCATGGGCTTTCGCCGGGGTGACGGGAATTGGAATCGTTACTCAATTTTGCGGAACGCTCTATCAAACATGAAGGGCGAAAGCCAAAACCATTCATGAAATGGCAAAACCAAATTGAGCTTTTCTCGTCAACGGTGTTGGGATTTCTATCGCCGAAGCTTGCTTTTTCCTTGCATAACTGCCGCCTCTCATCATTGCTGTCCTAAATAATCCAAAATTAGCTCAGCCCCCTTGTGCAATAAGGCTTTTGGACGGATAAACCTCTCAGTCCCGAACGAGGTTGGCTCTGTCCCTGTTTAGCATAGGCGCATC
>JBEKJU010000171.1:0-7844 GCA_050011095.1 Syntrophorhabdales bacterium | reverse complement strand
CGTTGTCTGCGCGTCGTTGTTTTTGCGCTCCGTGGCTATATCAAGGACGACTGCGCGACGCGCGCGGCGTCCCTCACATATTATTCCCTTCTTTCCATTGTCCCCGTCCTTGCGATGGCCTTCGGCATCGCCATCGGCTTCGGCCTCGAAAAGGTCGTTCAGGCGCGCCTTGCGGACATGGCCGCGGGGGCGAGCCTGCCGCAGGCGGTGGTCAATCAGATGATCGCGTTCTCCCACTCCCTCCTTGAGAGGACGCAGGGAGGGATCATCGCGGTATTGGGTTTCCTCACGCTCTTCTGGTCGGTCCTCGCGATTATCCAAAGTATCGAGCAGAGCATGAACCGGATCTGGGAGGTGCGGAAGGGGAGGACGTTTTTCAGAAAGGCGACCGATTACCTGGCCGTCATGGTTTTTGTCCCCGTCCTCGTCGTCATTTCAAACAGCGCCGCCATTCTCGTGGCGGGCGAGGTCGCGACGATAAACCAGAGAAGCGGCCTCCTCGGCGATTTCGGGCCCGTCATCTCCATCGCCCTCAAGGTCGTGCCGTTCATCTCCATTTGCGCCGTGCTGACCCTCACCTACCTCATCATACCGAATACGCGTGTGCGGAAGAGATCCGCCATACTGGCAGGGGTCATCATGGGGACCGCCTACCTGACGGTCCAGTTCGTCTATGTCAGGTTTCAGCTCGGCGTGTCACGCTACGGGGCGATTTATGGAGGCTTCGCCGCCATCCCCCTTTTCATCGCGTGGCTCCGTTTGAGCTGGATGATGGTTCTCTTCGGTGCCGAACTCGCGGTTGCGGACGAGAACCAGGAGACGTTCGGCTTCCACCCCGATCTTTCAGACCTCAGTATTCTATCGATGAAAATCCTCCTCCTGCGGATGTTGCGCCTGGTGGTGAAGAGATTTGCCCGCGGGGAGCCGGCAATGACCGCCCGGCAACTCTCGGAGGGCCTCGAGATCCCCCTCCGTCTGGTAAAACGTCTTCTCTATCAGTTGGAAACGGCCGGCCTCGTTGTGCAGACCGCAAACCGGGACCCTGCCTTTCAGCCGGGCAGGACGGCGGAGGACCTCCGCGTTCAGCTCATTCTGGAGGCGAACGAGCGCATCGGTGTGAGCCCGCCCGCGGCGACCCTGAAAGACGGTGAGAAGATCGCCGCCCTCCTCTCGGCAATCGCGGCCGCAGCCGAAAAAGCGCCTGAGAATGTGCCCCTGAAGGACGTATAAGGGAACCACGCGCTTCGGCGCGGACTGCCTTCGCCGGCTTTCCGGACACGTGGCGAAAAGGATCGGAAGGGATCATATCCGACGCGCTGGTTGACATATGGAAGCCGGCTCACTAAATTAGATAGATGTTGAAAAAAAAGCCCATTACGAAGAGATAAGTCTATTGCCTTCCCTCCACGCCGACAGAGCGCCTTATTCCGGGACGATCACGCATGTCCGGGTTGATCGCGCCTCCGTCGGGCCGGCTTGCCCGTCGGCAGGTCGATAAGGCGCCATTGGATATGGACAGATCGTCAGCCCCCCGAAGATTCCCTATAGGCGCCGAGGTGATGCCGGACGTCGGTGTTTCATTCAGGGTCTGGGCCGAAAACCGGACGCGCGTGGCGGCGGTGATCGAGGGCGGCCCCGGTTTCGACGGCGAGCCCCTATCCATTGAGCTTGACAGGGAAGAAGGGAACTACTTCCGGGGCGTGATCCCGCAGGCGGCGGAGGGGACGCTCTACCGCTTTCGCTTGGACGAAGGGCCCGACCTCTATCCTGATCCCGCTTCACGATACCAGCCGGACGGCCCCCACGGTCCGTCGAAGGTCATCGACCCCACCCGCTTCCCATGGACCGACAATAACTGGGGCGGCGTGGCGGTCGAAGGACAGGTCGTGTATGAGATGCATATAGGAACGTTTACCGCGGACGGTACGTGGGAAGCGGCATCGCATGAGCTTGAGGAGCTGGCGCGCCTCGGCATAACGGTGATCGAGCTGATGCCCGTGGCCGATTTTCCCGGCCGTTTCGGGTGGGGTTACGACGGTGTCGATCTTTTCGCGCCCACCCGGCTCTACGGCTCACCGGACGATTTCCGCTCCTTGGTGGACATGGCCCATTGCGCGGGCATCGCCGTTATCCTCGACGTCGTCTACAATCATCTCGGCCCGTATGGAAACTACCTGCCGGCATTTTCCGATTCCTATCTCACGGATCGCTACAAGATCGATTGGGGAAAGGCCATCAACTTCGATGGGCCGGGAAGCGGACCGGTCCGGGAATTCTTCGAGACGAACGCCCGCTACTGGATCGACGAATTTCACCTCGACGGCCTGCGCCTCGATGCCACCCAGGCGATTACAGACGCCTCACCCGAGCACATAATCGTCTCCGTCACGCGGGCGGTGCGGCAAGCGGCCGGATTGCGCCGGACAATCGTCATCGCTGAAAACGAGTCTCAGATCGCGTCGATGGCGCAACCCGCGGACGAAGGGGGATACGGCGTCGACGCCCTGTGGAATGATGATTTTCACCATAGCGCGCGGGTTGCCCTAACAGGCCGCCGGGAGGGTTACTACACAGACTACACGGGCTCGCCCCAGGAGTTCATATCGATGATAAAGCGGGGTTACCTGTATCAGGGCCAGTACTACCTGTGGCAGAAAAAGTGCCGGGGCGTGCCGGCGGACCATCTTTCCCCCGCGTCATTCGTCCTTTTCATCGAGAACCACGACCAGGTTGCAAATTCGTGCTGCGGCCAAAGGATACATCAGCTGGCAGCCCCCGCCCTCGTCAGGACCATGACGGTCCTCCTCCTGCTCGCTCCCGGGACTCCCATGCTCTTCATGGGACAGGAGTTCGCCGCCTCCGCACCCTTTTTGTACTTCGCCGACCTACCGGAGCAGCTTTCAGCGGATATCCACAAGGGGAGGATCGATTTCCTGTCCCAGTTTCCGAGCCTCACCGATCCCTGCTTTCAGACGCATCTCCCCGATTCGGGAAGCCTCTCCACGTTTCTCCGGTGCAAGCTCGATCTTTCCGAAAGGAAGGGCCATCACGAGGCGTACGCCCTCCATGGGGACCTTCTGAAATTGAGGCGGGAAGACCCCGTATTCCGCGCGCAGGAGCGGGGGGCGGTGGACGGGGCCGTCCTAGGAAAGGAGGCGTTTGTCCTGCGGTTCTTCGGCCCCGCCGGGGACGACCGTCTGCTGACGGTCAATTTCGGGGCGGACCTACGCCTCGCCCCGGTCTCCGAACCGTTGCTTGCCCCCCCGAAAGAAAGATACTGGGACATCATCCTGAGCAGTGAGGATTACCGGTACGGCGGATGGGGCACCCCTTCCATGGAGACGGAGGCGGTCTGGAGAATCCCCGGAAGGTCGGCCATGGCATTTGCTCCGCGGCTGGAAGGATGGCGCGCGCCAGGCCATGGATGATCTCGTCCGAACCGTTTCACAACCGGCATTGAGCGACTTGGAAGGGGAACCCCTGCGTTCGAGGGAATGGCTGGTCACGAACGGGCTCGGAGGGTACGCCTCGGGAGGGGTAGTGGCCATGTCGACGAGGAGATATCACGGCCTCCTCATTGCCGCCCTGCCCGCGCCCCTTGGACGCATGGTGATGCTCAACCGGCTCACGGAGGAACTCCTCTTCGAGGACGGGACCGTGAGCCGCCTGGCCGTGGACCACCATGCCCCCGATGAGATCGGCCATATAGCCGAGTTCTCTCTCGACGGGGGCCTTCCCGTATGGAAATACGAGGTCAAGGGCGTTTTTCTGGAAAAGCGGATCGTTCTTCCCCATCACCAGAACACGACCCATATCACCTACCGTTTCATCTCCGGTCCGGGAAAGGTTCGTCTAAAGCTCCGCCCGGCGGTCCACTTCCGTCCCCATGACGCCGCCGTGGATACATCGGTCGGGGGCCCCTACGCAGTGAAGATCACCGAGGAGGGCTACGAGATTTCTTCGGACCAGAACCTGCCCATACTCAGGCTCTTTCTCTACGGGCGGGACGGGGCGCTCATCGTGGACCGGAAAAAGATCGAGCCGGTTCTCTACCCCGTGGAGGAAAGGAGGGGGTATGAGGCGAGCGGCAGCCTCTGGAGCCCCGGATATTTCGACGTCCCCCTGCACGAAGGCGGAGACGCCACGCTGGTGGCCTCGACGGAATCGTGGGAGGTGGTATTCGCCCTCACGCCCGTAGAGGCGTCGGCCGCGGAGCGCGAACGGCGGAGGCTCCTTCTCGCCTCGGCCATTCCCGAGGCCAGGGCTGGATTCGGAGCGGAGCTTGTCTACGCGGCCGATCAGTTCGTCATCGCACCGGCGGGCCGTGTGCAGGACGAGATCAGGGCGCGCGCGTCGGGATTTGAAATGAAGACCGTCATCGCCGGATACCACTGGTTTACCGATTGGGGCAGGGACACGATGATAAGCCTTGAGGGCCTGACCCTCGTCACGGGGAGACCGAACGACGCCGCCTCAATCCTCCGGGCCTTCGGCTACTATCTGCGCGACGGGCTCATCCCCAACATGTTCCCCGAGGGAGGAAAGGATGCCCTCTACAATACGGCCGATGCGACGCTCTGGTTCTTTCACGCCCTGGACCGTTACCTGTTGTGGACGGGCGACAGGGGTACGCTGAGGCTCCTCCTGCCGAAGCTGAAGAGCATCGTCGACCATCACCACAGGGGCACCAGTTTCAACATAGGCGTTGACCCGAAGGACGGCCTCCTGCGTGAAGGCCAGGAGGGCTATCAGCTCACCTGGATGGACGCGAAGGTGGATGATTGGGTGGTCACCCCGCGCCGGGGCAAACCGGTTGAGATAAACGCGTTGTGGTACAATGCGCTTCGTCTCCTCTCCGGGTGGATAGAGCAAGAGGAGGGGGACGGTAAGACAGGCGAGCTTACCGAATGGGCCGACCGGGTCTTCCGGTCCTTCAACGACCGCTTCTGGTACGAAGAAGGGGGGTATCTCTACGACGTCGTCGATGGAGAAAAGGGCAATGACCCGGCCTGCCGGCCAAACCAGATACTCGCCATCTCCCTCCACCATCCGGTGCTTGCGCGGGACCGGTGGGAGGCGGTAGTCGAGGCGGCCCGCGCCCGTCTCCTAACACCGGTCGGCCTTCGCTCGCTCGCGCCGGGCCACCCCGACTACAAGCCGCGGTATTATGGCGATATCCGGGCACGCGATGCGGCGTATCATCAGGGGACCGTCTGGGTATGGCTCCTCGGTCCCTTTGTGGACGCCTGGCTCAAGCTGCACCCGGACGACAGGCCCGGCGCACGGCGTTTCCTGGAGGGCTTCAGCTCCCACCTGGATGACAAGTGCGTCGGCACCATCGGGGAGATCTTCGATGCGGACCCCCCCTTTCATCCCCACGGCTGCGTGGCCCAGGCATGGAGTGTGGCCGAGGTGCTTCGATGCTGGGTGAAAACGTGCGGATGATCCACTGCCTCGTATATATCCCTCCCGGCATCATATCTTGATGCCGAAGAGGCCCCCGAGCTCGTTGAAGGACGTGACCCATCGCTTCGCCTCATCATCGCCCTTTTCGGCCTTCTCCTCCATCCTGCCGTGAAAACGCTTCCGCAGCTCGAAATACATGTTCTGCGCCCTCCACGGGTGAATCTCGAGGGGCAGCTCGCTCAGTATGTGGAGGACATCCTTTGTTTTCTCCACGAAGAGTATCGATGCGGGGTCCTCGGGCTTCGTGACGAGTTCCTTCATCTGAGCGTCGATCCAGGACACGGCGGCGAGGGCAAGTCCGTCCTTATCCAGGGTGACGGACCATTTCCTGGCGTCGTTCACCAGTTGCTGCAACCGATCGATGCTGAAGTCGGAGTCAAAGATGTGGGCAAGACCGAGATCGAGCGTTGTGCCCGCCGCGTAAAAGAGCGATTTCGGGAGCGGGTTGCCGAGGGAGCGCAGGAAGTCCATGATCCCGTAGTTGCCCTCGTAGACGCCACGGTAGAGATCCTGGATCTGCTCATACTTCGGCTTCAGTATCTCGTGTACGACCTTTCTTTGCTGATCGAGGAAGAGGTGCCAGAGGGAATAGATGTAGGGGGCGGGAAAATGTTGATCGACAATCCTGATGGTCTCCGGTATATCCCCCTTTTCGAAGGCGGCCCGTATCTTCCCGCACATGTCATCGAACGCCTCGTCGGACTCGTAGTGGTGCAAGCCCGCCGTGACGCTGGTATCGCCGAAGACGAGCGCCGCGAAGGTGACCTTCGCCCTTTCCCAGGTGAGATTGGCGCGGAGATGCGTCTTGCCTATCGCGAGCCGCCTGGGACCCGCCACAAGCCGGTCGTACTCCTCGTCCTCGACCGTGTAGGAATAGACGTTCCTCGATTTGCCGGGGTATTCGATGAAGAGGGAGGAGATGACATAGTGCGCGGCAACCCTCAGGATATCGACCCGCGCCGGTTTCACGTGGAGCTCGTAGACCCTGGCGCCGTTTTCCACGACGTTGCTCGGCGCCTTTGAAAGGGCGGCAAGGAAATCGGGTTCGAGGACGGCATTCTTGTCGATATCGCCGGCGAGCTGGATCAGGCGGGAGGCGTACTGGAGGACCTGTGTTGTCTCCAGGCCCGAGATCTCGTCAAAGAACCACCCGCAGCTCGTGTACATGAGCATGGCGCAACGCTGCATCCCGAGCAGTTTGAGCGTCCGCTCCTCTTCCTGCTCGGTCAGGCCGTGGTTCGAGTGGGCCCGAAGATACGCCCTCACATGATCGGGCGAGCGGTCGTTGATGACGTCGACATAATCGTTTCGCGCCTGCCAGGGGTCCAACAGATACGTGGACGCCTCAGTCTCGAAGAGGGGAATGCACCGGTCCCGTAAGACGTCGAGGGCCTCGCGAAGGGGCCTCCGCCACATCTGGTGCCAGCCGGGGTGCATCCCCGAGTTGCAGCCGCAATTCTCCCGCCACCGTTCGACGCCGTGGACGCAGCTCCATGAGGAATTCTCGTAAATCTCCACAAGACGGGTGGGCGCATGCCTTTCGAGATACTCGCCATAGTTCGTGACCTTCGCAAGGCCGTTCGCCTCGACGTAGTGGAGGGCGTAGGCGAGGGCCATGTCGCCGAACCGCTGATGATGGCCATACGTCTCACCGTCGGTGGCGATATGGACGAGCTGGTCCCGGTTCCTCCCGTCGCTGAAGGCGCCGAGGAGCCGATTGGCGAGCCCCTCCCCGCTTTTGAGCAGACCCTCGAAGGCAATACCCTGCGAGATCGGACCGTCGTAAAAGAAAAGGCTGATCGTGCGGCCGGAAGGCAGGTCGCACGCATACGCCATGGTCGGGTCGATCCGGGCGTCTTCCGTATTTTCCCATGCATCCGCTTTATCGATGTCCCGTACGCGCCTCGCCTGACGCGGGGCGAGGACGGTGAACTTTATGCCCAGCTGCGCCATGATATCGAGGGTCTCCAGATCAACGGCGGTCTCCGGCAGCCACATCCCCTCCGGCTCCCTTGCGAACCTCTTCTGAAAATCCTTGATGCCCCAATAGACCTGGGTGTATTTGTCCCTGCTGTTCGCGAGGGGCATGATCATGTGGCTATATGCCTGCGCCATGCCGGAGCCGTGGCCCGAAAATCGTTCCCTGCTCTGGCGATCCGCCTCGATTACCGCCTGGTAGGCGTCCGGTGCGTAGCGCTCCATCCAGCTCAGTAAGGTGGGACCGAAGTTGAAGCTGATCTTCGAGTAGTTGTTGACGATGTCGAGGATGGCGCCGTCGCCGCCGATAATACGGGAGGCTGTGTTCGGTGCGTAGCATTCCGCGTTGATCCGCTCGTTCCAGTCGTGATAGGGGTAAGCGGAGTCCTGGACCTCTATTG
>JBEKJU010000170.1:0-7860 GCA_050011095.1 Syntrophorhabdales bacterium | reverse complement strand
TCCCTGCGGCCAACGGGATTGCGTACCCGAGAGGCATATGCATGGTGCCGCCCACGAGGTAGAGGTTGTAGAAGGTAGAAAGGGAGAGATCCATGAAGTCTATGGTGCCCGACGCCTCGAGGACCTTCGCGATCTCCTTCGCATCGCTCAAGGTTATGCCTCCCCAGGGGAGCATTTCATCCGCGCAGAGGCGTACTCCGAGGCTATACTCGTCTCCCACGGTCTTTCTCACTGCAGCAAGAACCTCAAGGGGAAAGCGCATGCGGTTTTCGAAGCTCCCGCCGTATTCGTCGGTGCGGAAGTTGGTGAGGGGGGACATAAACTGCCTGGCGAGGGAGCTGTGCCCGTACTGGAGCTCTATCCCGTCGAACCCTCCTTCACGGACGTGAATTGCGGATTTGCAGAAATATTGAATGACCTCATGAATGTCCTCTATCTCCATCTGCTTCGGAATTTCCCTGAACAGGACATCGGGAACTGGGGAGGGAGCCCATACCGGCAACTTTGATAAGGCGCCGCTACACTGCTGGCCGTTATGGTTTAGTTGGGCGAATATCTTTGTCTCGTACTCATGCACTGCCCGCGTGATCTTTTTATAGCCGGGTATTACCTCGGGCCTGAAGGCCTCCACGAGCTTTTCATAGGCCCGGTCGGTGGGATGGACCGACTGTTCTTCCGTGATGATTAATCCGGTGCCCCCACGAGCCCTTGTGGCTAGGTAGTAGACGTGTCTCTCCGAAGGGAGACAATCCTCGGCAAAGTTCGTGAGGTGCGCAGAAAAGGATACCCGGTTCGGCACCGTGACTCTGCCGATTTTTAATGGTGAAAAAAGGAATCTAAATTGCGATGACATCTTTCATTTCCCTCACTATTTGGTCTCTATACCTGCATGGCGTATACATGCTGGAGGTTGAACAGGCACTCAGGGTCGTGAAAGTGTAGTGAATCGGTGAGATAATATGCGACTGCCGGACATCCTCCATGACAGAGCGAAAACCGTGCACATCTTTGGCATGATTCAACGGCAATGCTCCTCATGTTTTGAAATACCGGCGAGCCATGCCAGATTACGTCAAGTGCGTCGGTGGTGACGTTTCCTGCCAAGAACCTCTCGTCCTGGAGGAAGGCGCAGGGATATATTCTCCCGTCAGGTGTGACGCTTAAGGTTATTTTTGCCGCACCGCACATATTGAGCCCCAGGTCACGCCGGGCTTCCGAGGCAATGGAAAAGAAGGAATCTCCCGTCAGGACGTCTTTGTGGGACTCGAGGAACAGTGAGAGCTCAAGAAGTTGATGTCGATCGAGACGAAGGAGCCCCCATGCCCTTTTCCCGTTGCCGGACGGCCTGAACCGGGAGAGTCTTGTTTTTGCGCCGTACGTGTGAGCAAGCTCGTAGAGTTCCTTGATCTCCCTGAAATTGATACGGGTCACCACGGTGTTTATGCTAAAATTGGGAATCCGATAACGGGCAAGGAGCTCTATCCCGAACATGATGAGATCGTAGGACCCCTCTCCCCTGATGCGGTCATTCGTCTCCCGGGTCGCACCATCGAGGCTCACCTGGAGGTAGAGGAGGTCCATTTCCTGCAGTTTCCCCACCAACGTCCTGTCGAGCAGTGTTCCATTGGTGCTCACACAGGTGGTGATTCCCCTGCTATGGGCATAGTGGAGTATGTCGAGGAAATCCGCCCTGAGAAATGGTTCTCCTCCCCCGAAATTGATCTGGAATACTTCCATCCGGTCAAGCTCGTCAATGAACCTTACGCACTCATCGAAACCGAGTTCCCCATGGCCTTTTTCCATGAGGTCTGCCGAAAGGCAGTGGAGGCATTCTAAATTACACCGGTCGGTTATCTCCCAGGTTACGTTGACCGGTGCTTTTAACAGCTCCTTATATGCTGATTCATGCTTCATGAATGAGGCCCTTCCTCACCAATGCCCTCAAGAGATTGAAAGCTCTCTCTCTTTCTGCAGCCTCGCGGGTCGCGGTCAGCCTGTAATGTTTCATTGGATCCACCGAGACCTCTAGCAAAACCCCTGATCTGACAAAGGTCAGTTTCGCGTCCTTGCTGTTATAGAAGAGAAGGCCAAAGCCTTCTCTTCTGACCCTCACACCGGGCGGCAGAGCATAACGCCTGTTCTCTGCCGCCTTCTCCTGCCCATCCGCTTCGCGCTTAATAGACTCCACAGATGCCGTCCACGGTGAGATCTTCCACTTCGATCTCCTCCAGGATATCCATCCTGTCGGCTGCGATCTGTTTTTCTTCTCTTACCTGCATTTCTTTCTGGTCCTTGTCTTTCATCTACTTTCTCCTTCTCACTACAAAATCCGGTACTGCCGGGGGGAAACCGGCTTATAGCCGGCTTCCCCGTTATCTATATCAGGAGAGTGGGGGGCATTATTACTGTGAGGCCGGCAACTACCTGCGTCCTATCAGACCTTTCTCTGACTATTAATCGAATTCGCAGACCCACCGACCCACAATTTCATGATTGGTCATCGCTCTATGTACATCGTTGATCTCTTCAAGCTTGAATCTTTTACTGATGAGTTTATCCATGCCGATGTAATCCCCTCTTATGATCATGTCCATGAACCTCGGCAGGTCATAGTGCGTTCTCACATTTCCATAAAGGGTTCCCAGAATGTTTCTGTTGTGAGGTGGCGTAAGGGTAAGCGGCAGTGGCGTCGTGGTCTCGATCGATGGAATACCAACTTGAATCAAATTACCGCCAATGCCCAGAGACCAGTACGCCTGCACAATAGCACCGGGGTCTCCAATGACCTCGAAGCAGAACTTGGCCCCGCCGCCGGTCAACTGCTGGATTTTTGGCACCGGGTCTTCCTTGCTGCTGTCTATGAAGTGCGTTGCGCCGAACTCCTTTGCTTTGACCTCCTTACCGCCTTTCAGGTCCACACCGATGATGGGGTAGGCGCTCCTCAGCTTTGCACCCTGGACGACATTGAGACCTACACCTCCCATCCCGAAGATCGCAACGGAATCCCCCGGTTTTACCTGGGCCACATTATAGACTGCCCCGAACCCCGTCGGCATGCAGCAGCCCAGGAAGCAGGCCTGGTCAAGTGGTAAGGCATCGGGCACTTTGATAGCCCCTCCTTCAGGAAGGACCATGTATTCAGCAAATCCGGAAACATAAATCTGGTGGTTGAGCCTTTCGCCCTTTGCATCGGTAAGGCGGGACGTTCCATCAGCGAGATTCCCTTGGGGCTGGACTGTATGACAGTGCGTGCAGATGTGGCTGCGACCGCTTACGCACATTTCACACTTGCCGCAGGGGACCATCCAGGTCGCGACCACGCGGTCCCCTTTCTTGAGCGAGGTGACGCCGGGGCCTACCTCTTCGACTATGCCCGCTGCTTCGTGGCCGATCACTATCGGTACGGGAAATCCTAGCCATCCCTCCACGGCGGCAAAGTCCGAGTGACAGTAGCCGGTAAATTTTGTTTTGACCAGGACCTCGTTTGCCTTTGGCGGGGCGAGATTGGCTTCCTCAATGGCGATAGGTTTCTTGTATTCCCTGCATACTGCTGCTTTCATTTTCATTATAGTTTCCTCCTTTCCTTGTTGTTTAGCTTTTACTCGGCTTCAGGAAAAAATCGAGAAATAGTCCGACACACGCTGAGATGGAGAGCAGTATGATTGCGGTTTTAAAACTCCCCGTAGCGCCGATGGTTTTTCCCCCGACATAAAGACCCAATGCCCCTCCAAAGGTCCCAAAACCGAACCACCAGCCTACCATCCTGCCCACAATGCTTGGGGGGTAATTCATAGCGATAAACCCATTGAGAGATGCTCCCATAAAATTGAAGCCCCATCCCACGAGTATGAGACATACAATGAATAAACCCATGTTGCCGTACACCGATGGCAGAGCCAAAGGAAAGGCAAATAGACCCGTGAGGACGAACCCGATAATAACGGCAAGTTTCTGATTTCCTTTCGCAACTTTATCAAAAAACGATCCGCCGGCTATGGTTGATATGATGCCTACAATGGTGCCCGCCAAAGCGAGTTTGCCTGCCATAACAGGACCCAACCCCACGCCCATGGGGGCAGGCGCCGCTATATAGGGTGGAACAAGGTTCAGGAAACAATAGAGGTTCCACGTGTTAAAGAACACGACGAATGCCCCGATCCAGGTCATGGGCAGGCGGAAGGCTTTTCCGAAAGTTATTTGCCCGGCAGATGGCTGCATGACCTGCATAAGTCCCTTTAGCACTTCAGGTGAGGGCGGCCGTCTCGTA
The DNA here is from genome assembly GCA_050011095.1 of Syntrophorhabdales bacterium. GTDB lineage: Bacteria > Desulfobacterota > Syntrophorhabdia > Syntrophorhabdales > WCHB1-27 > JBEKJU01. The sequence goes on along the minus strand of JBEKJU010000170.1, from coordinate 3,593 downwards.
ATGATCAATGCGAGCAGGATAGAGACCCATCCGAGCAAGGAAAGGATGGAAACGACACCTTGCCAGGAAACCCCGCTGCTCAGGATCATTGGCGAAACCAGACCCCCCAGGGCAGAACCGACGGAAATGAACGCAATTATAATCCCACCTGCAAGACCATGTTCCCTAGGGGGGAACCATAACACCACGGTGGGTCCGATTATTGCGAAGATAAACCCTACCGATGCGCCCTGAATCAATCGGGCGAGCATTACGACCCCATAGCTTTGTCCTATCAACGGCATAAAAGTAGCAGGAACAGTAGCACAAAGCAGTCCGAGCACGGTTGCAGCGGTCATGCCGAACTTATCGACCACGACACCGCCCCAGATGAGCACACATGCGGTGGCCAGCACAAAACCCATCATCAGGTTTGTTGCCGCCCCCATATCGACCTGAAGACCCTTTGCAACATCACCCAGTATTGGGGCGATGGCGATCATGTCAATATAGATCGACATGATCGCGAGACACGCTGATAACAGCATTGCCCAACGATACGATGAATAGACAGACTTTTCCCCCATACTCCCTCCTCCTTCTCTTTATGCGGCTAAATTGTCCGGAATCGTTGTTCCCTTCCATTACCGACCGCTAATGGAAGAAAGCCGCATCACAAATTCTTGTTTGCATTCTTACATGGAGGGATGGATCGGGTCTATCCGTAGCGCTACGGATTTTGTTACTAGGGGCCTACGGACTTTAATTTGACCGAGATGATGGGCCTAATATTGACCTATACCCGTCAACTCACGGGCACAAAACAGGCGGACCACCGGAATTTTGATTCTCCGACTTGGTGAGCGAAGCTTGTAGGGATTATTTTCGGTATAAACCCTTTTTCAAGGCGTATTTGATAAGGTCATCGCGCGACCTCACAGAGAGCTTCTCCATCGTGTTTGCCCTGTGAGACTCGACCGTTCGCGTGCTTATGAAAAGCTTGGCTGCAATTTCGGCGCTCGTGTGACCTTCGACAACAAGCTGAAGAACTTCTCTCTCCCGCGTAGTCAATGTGTTATACAAATCAAGAGAAACTCCCCTTGTCTTCTCCTTGTAAGCTGCTATTGCCATCTCGGAAAGAGGAGAACTAAGGTAGTGGCGACCTGCGGTCACTTCATGAATTGCTTTGATCAGATCGGACATATCCGATTCTTTGAGGACATATCCGCATGCCCCGTTTTGCAGTGCCTCGATCACGTAAGGTTCATCCGTATACATTGAGAGGATAATCACCTTTGTGTGCGGTGAAAGCTTACTGACTTGCCTGGCAACTTCAAGCCCGTTGAGGCCGGGCATCATCACATCAAGCACCAGCACATCCGGTTTTAAGCGCGTTGTAGCTTTCACCGCCTGGGGGCCGTCACCGGCCTCGGCAATTACGGAAAAACCCTTTTGATTCTCGAGCAGAGACTTAAAACCCTGTCTCACAATATGGTGATCATCCGCAAGAATAATGCTGATATTCTTAATCATTGTATGCTCTCTGTATCTGTCGGCAGTTCCGCTGTAAGGCGAGTGCCTGACCCCGGACTGGTCTCGACAGTAAATCGTCCCCCCAGCAACATTACCCTTTCGCGCATTCCGTTGAGACCGCTAGAATCCCCTGTCTTCAATGTGGCCTGGAAGTCAAAGCCAACGCCACGATCCTCAATTTGTATCCCGAGGATTTTGTCATTAGACCATAAGCGCACCGTAACCGAGTCTACTTTGGCATGGCGAGCGGCATTTGTCAAAGCTTCTTGTGCCACTCTGTACACAGCTGTTTCCGTCTCCTGGGGAAAACGCTTATTGTCGATTCTTGAATGCTCGAAGACAACCCTGACATTTGTCTGGGTCGAGAAACGCTCAAACAGCCACGGGAGCGTGGGAAGAAGGCCTAAATCGTCAAGCATCGACGGGCGAAGGTTACGAGATAGTTGACGAACCAGGCCTGTGAGGGTATTTGCATGCGATTTTGCTTCCAGCACACGTGCCGTCTGGTCCCCCGGAGACTGCAAAGCCATTTCCAGGGCCAGCCTGAGCACGGTGAGCAACTGCCCGATCTCATCATGAAGTTCGCGGGCAACGTGTCGAAGTTCGGCCTCCTGCACACGCACCAAGCGAAGAGAAAGTGCCTTCATTTCTGTATGTGACTGACGCACCTGACTGAAAAGGCGGGCATTCTGTATGGCAACCCCGATCTGTTGTACCATGGTCCTGAAGAAGGGTATCTGATCGTCACGGAGTATACCGGGCGCTTTATCGATGAGCAGTATCATGCCCTGGATCTCACCCTTTGCGGAAAGTGGGGCACAGAGATATCTGTGCCAGTTGTTAAGGAATCTGTGCACTAACAAATCGTTTGATGGCCGAAAATGCGGATGCCTCTTCGCAAGAGTTACTTCATTTTCACAAACAATGGTTTCCGAGCTGTATCTGCTTGCCGCGAAGGTCTCAAAATCAGTCTTCATGGCGTCGGGTATACCCCAGCATATTTCGCCATTTAGCCTGTTGCCGAGTTCCTCGTAGAAGAAAATGCCCCCCACAGGAATTTTTAGTTTTCCGACAAATACCTTCTTTAGGGTCTCCAATATCTCGGGCAGATGGAGCGAGCTGCTCACCGATGCGATTATGTCATTAAGAACTTCCAACTCCAGATTTCGTTCTCTTATCTTGTCCTCGGCTTCCTTGCTTTTTGTTATATCCTCACAAGTTATGAGTATCTCTCCGGTTTCCAGCGTCACTGGGATGAAGTTGATGTACTTCAGCGTGCCGTCCCTGCAAGTCACTTTTCTTACGTAGGGCCGTCCTTCCCCGGGTCTTACGGAATTCAGATCATGTAATCTTTGTGATAAGGCCCGGCGCCGGTATGACGGCTCGGGATATACCCGCATAAACCAATTTTTAAGATCTGGTATGTCGATAAGATCATAGCCGAACAATTCTATGAATTTTGGATTTACATATTTAACGCGATCATCTGCTCCAGCCATCAACATGCCCACAGGGGAGCTTTCAGACAGAACCTGGAATTTTTGTTTTTCTGCCCGTACTTCTTCCTCCGCCCGGTTGCGCGCTGTGGTGTCGGTCAACACGACCAGGCTCTTATCCCCCAGATATGTTACCCGGAACTCGACATCCTTGTTCTGTCCGTTCTTGCATGCTATCCTCCACTCGACATCTTTGCCCCTGCCTTCCGGTAATCTGTCGCTTCGCCAAAATTCAAGAACCTTCGCTCTGTACTCGGGATCGGGGTAAGCCTTCCGAACCCATTCCCGACCGGTGGGGACGTCTTCAAGGGTATACCCTGTGATGGCGGTAAATTCAGGGTTAAAGTAAACGAAGCTCCCGCTATTATCAAACAAAGCAATTCCGTGAGGATTGTCATTCATCACGGAAAAGAAAACTTCTCTTTCCTTTATCAACAGTTTTTCAATACCCTTACGTTGAGTAATATCCCTACAGCTAGCGAGGACAAAGTCTCCCTGAGGCAAAGATAGCTTGGATAGGCACACCTCCACATCGAACGTGGAACCATCGCCGGGCCTCCTCGCCTTCCACTCAAACAACTGGTC
>JBEKJU010000169.1:0-7871 GCA_050011095.1 Syntrophorhabdales bacterium | reverse complement strand
CCTGCTACTGGTGCACGAGACATGTCACAAACAGATTCACAGCCAAGGCTACTCTGTTGCGAAACCGGCTGCCGCATGAACAGGCGACAGCTTTGATAGGCTTGAGCCGTATGAGGGGAAACTTTCACGTACGGTTCTTAGGGGGCTGGGTAGTGGCAACACTACCTGGCTACCCGACACAAGGCGGAAGGCACCCTTCAGGGAAGGGCGATGTGGGCAGCCTGCTTTCCGCGATCCCCTACACGGCGTGCCTCACGGGCACGCTCAACGGGGGATACGCGGACGATCTCTTCGCGCTTCTCTTCAGGATGGACCCGAGGCAACTCATTGCCGACGGCTTCGACAACATGTCGTCGAACAAGTTCCTTGCCACTTACGGCACAATCGAGGAGGTGAGGAAGATCGAGGAAGAGGACACCCGACGGGGACGGGGACACAAGAAAAAGGATATGGTACGGCGGCGGCCGGGCGTATCGCCCGTGGCCATCGGAAAGTATCTTCTCGACAAGTCGGTCTTTATCCGTCTTGCCGATGTGATCGACGGCCTGCCCCCGTACGAGGAGATCGTTCTCAATTACACGATGACGGGCGCCCAGCTCACGGAGTACGGCATGCTCCAGGCAAGGCTCAAGAGAGCCGTCAAGGCTTACAAGACCAAGGCGCTCGGCGCCATGCTCCAGGCGCTTCTATTCTATCCTGATTCGTGCGCGGCGTATCCTGAGGAGATCCAGATCGTGGACCGGAAGGCGGGCCAGATGCTGGAGGTGATCGATGCGCCGAAGATCGAGCTCCCGGAGAATGGGCTTTTTCCAAAGGAAGAAGATCTTGTCGCGATCGCGAAAAAGGAAAAGAAGGAAGGGCGAAAGGTGCTCTGCTACGTGGTCTTCTCCGGGGTGAGAGACATCCGGCCCCGCATCAAGGAAGTGCTCGAGACGCACAGGATAAGAGCAGGGGTGCTCGACAGATCGGTCGCTCCGAAAAAGCGCGAGGAGTGGCTCAAGACGCACTCGTGCGAGTTCGACGTCCTCATCGCGAATGTGGAGCTCGTAAAGGAAGGTCTCGATCTTTATGACTTTCCCTCAATCTATTTCTTTCAGAGCGGATACAACATATTCACGCTGCGCCAGGGGGCGAGAAGAAGCTGGCGCATCGGCCAGAGGAAGCCGGTGAGGGTCTATTTCGGGGTGTATCGCGACACCATGCAGGATGTCGCCCTCGCCCTCATCGCGAAAAAACTCGAGGCGGCGCTCCTCGTCGAGGGGGAACTGCCCGAAGGCCTCGCCGACTACTCGTCGGGTGAAGGATCAATCATGCAGGAGCTTGGAAAGGCTCTGCTCGAAGGTACGGCGAACACCGCGGCAGAGAAGGCATGGGCAAGGTTCCGGAAAAAGGAGATCGAAGCCCAGCTTGGCATCGGCGGAAAGGAAAGAGTCTTCAGCGTTCCGGAGACCCAGGGTCTCACGTCGGTGACGGACAACGTCACGGTGAAGGTCACTTTCCTCGATGGCAAGAGAAAGAAGAAGTCCATTGTGGAGGTCACCTATGGCGATTTAGACAAAATCGCCGCAGGCAGGCCGGTTCAGTTCGCCCTTTTCTAACAACACCCCAACATAAGGAGACAACATGAACACCGCGCGTCAGATGGACGCCGGAGTCCGCCCTCATATTGTCCATGACTATATGACGGTGGAACAGGCGATAAATGGAAGAAACCAGGATTGTAGACACTATGCGGAATGCATCAGCGTCGCGTCCCTTGACCCGAACGCGAAGGGCTTCATATGCGCCTGCTGCCCCGACTACGAGCCACAGGGAGGGGCGACGAGGGCGAAAGATGGCGCCGCGAGGCCACCAGTGCGAGAGACGATGCTCTTCGACATGCAGCCGCCCTTTGAATTGAGGCTCGTTCGGGTGGAAGACATCGACATCGACTACGAGATCGCGCAGAGGGCGGTCGGCAAGCTCTCAAACTCCATAGAAGCCCTGGGGATACTGCAGACCGTGCTCCTTCAGAAGACGGCGAAGGGGACCCTCAGGGTCGTCGGAGGAAGGAGACGCGTGCTCTCCGCGAAGAAACAAGGCAGGTCCGTGCCGGCCATGGTGTTCGATAAGGATGTGCCGGAAGGGACCGTATGGATATTCGCGGCGGCGGAGAACATGATGAGGACGGCCAATCCGGGATTCGAAGCCGAGGCCTTGCAAAATGTCCTTGCCTTGAACAAGTGGACGATCAAGGAGGCATCGGAGAAGCTGGGCTTTCCCCTTCAGGTCATGAAACAGAGGCTCAAGCTCACGGGGCTGATCCCCGAGATGTTCCACAGGCTCAAAGCGGGTACGGTAACGGCCTCCCAGGCGAAGCGGATCGCATCCCTTCCCGAAAAGGAGCAGGAAAGGTTGTCGGCCATGGAAAGGCTCACTTCCGCCGACATCCAGGCGGCGTGCAGGTCGAACAAGCTGGACGCGCTCCTGGAGCAAGAGGACCTCTTCGAGATGCCCGTGGCGATGAGACCGAATCTCAGGATCATCAGGGACCAGATGGAGGGCATCCTCGCATCAGTATATCAGGTGCGGGGAGACGAAAGTCTGTTGAAAACGGCCCTTGACCTCGTTCGACAGTACGAGGCATCGCTCGGAGGTGATTCATGATAAGGGGCTGCGGTAAAAGAAAGGCGGGAGGGGTCTACGTCATGTCCGAGTTAGGTCCTCACGGCGTTCCTCTGGAGGTGATGATGATCGATCCTCCCATCCCCTACGACGGCGCACCCTTTAGAGCGCCGCAGCTCATCCGGAGAGATGGCGTCGCCCACCTCGTCTTCTGGGTAGGAGCGCAATTCTACAAGTACCCGTGCGACTTCCTTGAAGAGACGCGAAGACTGGGAGCCTCGAGGAGGGTGCCAGTGGATTGTCCGATAGAGGAGCTTTCAAGCTCGTCCATGATGTTCTTCGTCCATTCCAAGGCGATCATCGACAACCACGACGTCCTTCCGCCGCCGGAGTACTGTCCGAAGATGAACCGGAAGCATCTGGACAACGAGGAATACTGCCTGGGGCATACGTACCAGCTTGGCAAAGAGGAAACACGGACGGTAGGCGAGATCGCCTATGCCGTCCACCCCGCGAAAGCCAACGAAGGGCTGATCTTCACGCCGGGAATATTCCTACGGATGGCCGTAACCGGAGTCGACCACATCCTCAAAGAGGGGCAGGCCGATCCGAGGGTAAAGGCGAAACGCGAGAAGATGGCCATTCCGATCAATTACAAAACAGAATAGAGGTAGTCTCAGACCCCGGGAAGAGCCTTTTATTGAAGGCTCTTCCCGGGGTCTTTTTGTTCTTGTTTGGTGGACGCGAATGCGACTTCCACAAAGAGAGCATAAGCATGGCGGCAAAGAATTGATGATTGCCGCCTCAAATAGCGCACGAGTCCGATGTCAGTAGAAGGGATCTTGGATGTCCATCTGACTCTACTTCAGATCCTTCAGCAAGCGTTGGAACTCCGGCGACTCTGTCAGTATGCGGCGGGCCGCGTCGCGCAGTTTGTCCACCTGATCCGGCTCCAGCTTGAACGAGGTGGGGAGCCGCTCGAAGTAGGTGCGATCTGTCTCGTCTTGCAGCGCCTCGAATTCTACTTCCACAAGATAGAACTCTATGTCGCCGCACGAACCCGGCTCTTTTGAGATCTGCCTCGGGGGACACCTGCCTCTGCGGATCTCGTCCGCCCACCTAGGGAAGCTCTCCCTGAGGAGCGCTATCGTCTCAGTGTTGTACCGTGCGATTGCGATGGACGAGTAAGAATTAAGCATGGCCCCGAATCCGGGAATGGAGCCCAGCAAATTCAGCTTGGGGTCGATCGCCGTCTCTGCATTCACCACGACAAAGACGATCTTATGGACGTCCTCAATCCCGGCATATTTCAGCGTGGTGTAAGCGTCTCCGGCAGCGATTACTTTCTCGATTAGAGCTCGCACGCCCAGGTTGTCGGCAACCCCTCCATCTACGAGGTGGATGTAAGGTGTCTTTTGTGCGTCAAGGAAGGGGAGGAGGTTATTGGCCAGGTCGAACTGCCTGTTCGGCAGACTGCGGGCATTGAGGGCTTCCTCAAGGGCTTTCGACATGGTGAAACCGCAGGTGCCTGCATAGCTCTTCAGGGTAATGGGGCTGAGCAGAATCGGTACTGCTGACGAGGCAGTACAGGCTCGCGCCACGGGAAAACTTGAGAGGTCGGAACAGATGAGGTCAAAGGCCTCCTGCGTAAATGGGAAGCGCGTCCCATAGACCATGTCGGTCGCATTTATAAAGATCATGGGACCCTTTCTCTTAAATATGTCACCGAAGGTGGCCCCTTCGAAGACATATTTGCCGTAGTACTCCTCCGCCACTTCACTGCGGTTAAAGTACGGCGAGAAAAGCCTAGCCCAGTTGTAGGGGTTGAAGAGAATGCCGGTGCTGAAGGCGCCCTGGATGTTCTTCTTCAGGAACTTCCGCTCGAAGTCTTCAAAGATCCGGTCGCCGAAGAGGCCATAATAGGCTGCGGTGAAGCTACCGCCTGACACGCCGGAGATGCCATCGACCATGTCGATCATACGGTATTTCTTTCCCTTTACCGCAACCTCCGTATCCCGCAAGGCCTCGAGCACGCCGTAGGAGAAGGCTGCAGCGCGCGTGCCGCCGCCGGAGAAGGTGAGCATCAGCAGCATATCGTCGAGTCTTTCCGGGTCGTGCAGGTTCTTGCCCCTGTAGCCGTAGTCCGGATCATACTTTTCCAGCCGTGCGTTCACTGGGTAGTGGGCACAGCCCCCAAGAGCGGACAGAAGCACGCACGCACCAACCACAAACCGACAGGCAAAGTTCATAGTCTTCTCCTTCACCGCCTTGTCCGCGAGAGAGCCGGAGAATAGAATCTACTCCTTACGTTACCGAGGAATGGCGTGCAAGGCAATCGAGTTCCGTTTCCTATGACTTAAAACAAATACCATGTAAGTACAGACAAATTGCTCTGCGTCGGTATGAAATTGGCAGTCGTCATCTTCTCCTCATCATGTCCCCTAACTACCAAGAATATTGATCGCCCGTGACGCTACCACAACGATCGTCACGAGAGAGATCGCGCCTTCGAGCATCATCAGCATCTTCGCGCGAGACGTCAGCGGCATGGCATCGGTAGGGCTGAACGCCGTCGCCGTCGAGAATCCAAGGAACAGGTAGTCGACGAACGTCGGCCGCCAGCCGGACGGCACATCCTCCCCGGCCCCCGTTTGAGGGAACAGCCAATCCGGCCTCATGCCCTTGTTGTTCACCCGGGATTCAGGCCCGCCGCGATCAATCTTCCAGTAGAGCAGCGAGAACACGAGCACGTTGGTGGCCCATGCCGCAACGCTGGACCCGAGAAGCTGGAGGCCGCTGATCTCTCCCGCTCGGTGTACCATCGCTCCGATCAGATTCCCCATGTTCGCGAGGGTTACGGCCTCCGTGGCCACAATGAAAAGAATCGTGATCGTGCCCTCGACACGCAGCCACCGTGCCCGTGCGGTAGTCAGCGTGACGGCTGCCATCGGCGCCAGCACCACGGCACCGGCTACGTAAGGAAACCACATCGGGAAGACCCTGACGCGCTCCCGTAACGCAACCAGCAAGAGAATCACCGTGAGTATCGCGAGTGCGACGGGCCAGCGAGGTTCGATACGGAGTGTTTCGGCCGGTTCTTTCATTTACATCGAACCCCTCCTAAAACTTTGCTGATCGTTAGGAAACAAATGAACGGGTTCCGATACGTCATTACCGCGCCAAAGCAGCTAACGTTGAGGTTCGGCGGCGTTAGCTGGCACTTCAGTAAACTTGTCCGTTTCGGGTCAGGTGATCACGGCGCCTTCTTCACGGCCGGCGGTGCCCAGCGTCCGTCGAGCACCTCGCCTTTGGGTGCATACACCCGCATGGTCAGGCTGAAGTCTTCCGTCGGTGCCGGCAGCCAGTTCGACTCCTTCTCGGCCCCAGGCGACGCGTGCTGAATATATAGGTCCACAGAACCATCCGCGTTGAACTTGAGGGCATCGCGATCGCCGATGGCGTTCCGCTTCAGGTCGTTGGGCGACGGGAACCCGTCCTTGTCATACAGCGTCACCGACCAGAAGGCCTTTGCGGGCGGGATCTCGTTCTTGGCAAAGTGCACCACGTACTTGTTCGCCCCGGTCAGCGGCTTGCCGTCCGCGTCGCCGACGTTCAGCGGATACACCGCGTCCTCAGGCAGGTTGGCGCCGAGACCGACCATCGCGACGATGGCTCGCTTGAGGTAGTAGTTCCCGTACACACCCATCGTGTCGGTGTTCATCTGCCAGCCGTTCACGAAGCGGGCGAGCGTTGGGAGCTTCGCATGCATGGCCCTGAGAGCTTCGGCGGGGGTGCGTTCCAGCGCACGCTGGACGGCGGGATCGGTCTTCCCGAGGTCGAAGGGCTTTCCAGGCTCGATCCCGATCCACCGCATCCGCGCAATGATTGGTTGGTCCGTGATGTGTGGCGGGTTGACTTTTAGGAGTTCCGCGGCGTACGCGAAGTACGTGCCCGAGGCCATGGTATCGACCTGGATCATTGGGGGTGTCTTCATGTCCACCGTTGGGTCGATCGTGACCGTGACCGGCTGCGGAGCCTTGTCCAATTGTGACAGGGGCGTAATCGTGTAGCCACCCTGCACCTGATGAACGGCGTCGTAGTCTTTGGGGCCGTTGGTCTGCGTACGCCCGATGATCCATACGTAGGGCGTGGGCGCGTCGATGCGCTGGACGCCTTCGGGAAGCGAACCCTGCCAGGCCGGCGGGCACGACCGCGAAGCGGCTCGCGCCGGTACCCGTCGTGCGCTTGCCGGGGCAAGCAAATACGTCCGACCACATGTCGAGCATCGGCAACATGTAGTAACGGCCCTGCGTGTCCGGAACCGCGACCACCATCGGCTCCTTCGTGAGGTCTAACCAGGCTATCGAGTAGAGCGTGTCAAAGTTCGGCCGCACCACATCGCGGAAGTCGGCTGGAGGGAACGTTGGGACGTGCGTGAAGGTGTTCATCGGGCCGCGTCCGAAGGTCTTTCCTGCTTCTACGTTGACCGCTTGCCGTCGCGTCACGTCCATCAGGACAAGCGGGTAGAGGTAGGTGTACGCCTCTATGCCGATCTCATAGGCTTCCTCTTCGGTGATCTTGTTCATGGTTCTATTCCCCTTTCGAGTGCAAGGTTGGTCCTTCTCACTACTTAGAGATTTTGGTGATCTTCGAACCCTGGAGCCCGAGGCCTGCCATCAAGCCCTTCTGGTCGAAGATGAAGGCGTAGACGTCGGACTTGGCCGTGGTGGTCGTGAGCGTCTTGGCGACACCCTTGTCCACGATGACGATGCTCGGGCCGACGCCAATCTCCCAGCCGCTACTCCGCTCGAGATACTCTACCGCGCGGCTCGTCATCAGGAAGAGCACGTAGCCGAAGGTTTGAATGCCTGCTTGCAGGCCGTATGATCCCGCGACCGAGTTGTAGTAACCGACCGTCTTGCCTTGCTGGAGGAGAGCGCCCTCGCCATAATGGGCGCCTACAATGAAGCCGGCCTTGACAATGTTCGGGAACACCAGGATGCCGACGGCCTTATCAGCCAAAGCCTTGGCCACGGGCGAATCCTCGTAGAGCTTGACCAGGGCGGCGTTAGCGTCAGCGTCTATCCCGGCGGCGGACGCCGCGCAAGCGATTCCGGTCCATTGTGTAAACATGAGCCCACAGGCGTGCCCAATCCACTCACCTCGAACGCTCCGTCCACCTAAATCCGAACGGTCTCCCGGCTCTCCTTCCCCGGCCGCCCTTACTCTATAAGAGTGTTCGACCTATGTCAATCCTGAGTGCGTCT
>JBEKJU010000168.1:0-10944 GCA_050011095.1 Syntrophorhabdales bacterium | reverse complement strand
AAATCAATGATGTCAGGTAGATAGCACACCTATCCATAGAAGTCTAGAAATATAAATCATCAGGTATTTAAGCTACTTAGCCTCTATATGTGGATGATTTCCAAATGCGTTTGCCCTGGGTGAAAAACCTCTCACTTCGGCCTGCGCGGTGTTATAATATCTATAGCGCCTCACCTTGAGCCTCCCGCACCATTGACCTGTAATTCCCGAAGGCGTGAAAGGCGCACCGTTTCAGGAAAGGCGATTCCATTGATCAAGGCGGTCGTGTTCGATTTCGGCGGCGTCATTGCGGATGAGGGCTTCAAGGAGGACCTGCGCGCTATTGCCGCCAAAAACGGCCTCGATCCCGACCTGTTCTTTGCGCGCGCCCGCGAACTCATCTACGAGACCGGGTACGTGACGGGCCGCGCGGCAGGGCAGACATACTGGGACGCCCTCAGACGCGCCACGGGCATTCACGGCACGGACTCCGAACTTCGGGAGGAGATCATCACACGCTTTCGCATCAGGCACGATATGCTCGAAGAGGTCGACCGGCTCCAGGCGCTCGGATTCACCGTCGCCATCTTGAGCGACCAGACCGACTGGCTCGATGAGATAGACCGGGAAACAGGCTTCTCCCGCCACTTTGACCACGTGCTCAACTCCTTTCATCTGAAGAAGAGCAAGCGGGAGGATGCCCTTTTCCGTGAGGCGGCGGACCGGCTGGGGAGGAAGCCAAAAGAGATCCTTTTCGTCGACGACGGTTTTGCCAACGTCAATCGGGCGATGAGCCAGGGCTGGCAGGCCATCCATTTCCACGATATCCAGGGCTTCACGCGGGAGTTGGCGGGCCTGCTTCCAGGCCCGGTTGAAGGACGTGATCGAAACGGACAGGTCCCGAACGCCCCGTAGTCGGTGTCAGAGACCTGACTCGAGCCCAAAATAGCAAGGAGGTGCCCAGTGAAAAGAAGACTGATCGCATTATGTGCCCTCTCGTTCCTGCTCTGCACGATCCTTCCGGCCTACGGAGAGAATGGAGGGGAGAGTGAGAGCACCATTCTCATGGAATCGACGGGCTCGCCGTACCCGCCGGCCCCTGCCCAGCCCCCGGCCGGAGAGGTCATGATTGTCGACCTTCTTCTGGTGCGTCCCATCAGTTTCATCGCCCTGGTGCTCGGCACGGGCGTGAGCCTTCTGGCCACGCCCTTCGCCCTCGCAAGCGGATCGACCGGTCCCGTGTACGAAAGACTCGTCGTCGAGCCCTACGAATTCACGCTCTGTAGGCCCCTCGGCGCTTTTTGACGTTCCTTCCGAGGACCGTCGGGACCAACATTTTTGTCGCCTCCGGCCGCGCTTGCCGGGCATAGCCCGATTCGCCTCCCTGCCCGCCGGGGACGATTCCTTCGAAAACGGGGGTAGAGCACTGATGGGACAACGAGGATGGGGTTAAGATAAGCGATTCCCCATGAGGAGTGACACCATGATTCCGGAGACACTGGAAACCATCGAGGAAAAGATCAAGAACGCCGATTCCATCAAGGAAGAGGACAAGCAGGAACTTTTGAAGCTCCTTTCGACCATGAAGGCCGAAGTGGTAAGACTTTCGCGTACAGACCCCGAGCAGGCGGAGAGCATCGCCGGCTTCGCCCAGGTGTCGATGCACGAGGCAACCAGGGGTCAGAGGAACGAGCAGTTGATGCATCTCTCGATCAAGGGCCTCACTTCCTCCATCGAAGGCTTCGAGAGCACCCACGCAGACCTCGTCAAGATAGTGAATTCCATTGCCTATATCCTCTCCAACATGGGGCTCTGAAAGAAGATCGGGGGCGTATACCGAGTTGCATTCAACTTGCGGATTCCCTGCGGCTTGCTGCAGGGAGAATCTTTTTCCGCTTCGCTCCGCCGGCAATTATTGGGACACCCGCTTCGCGCGACCCACTGTGTGGGTACCCCGCGGTCGCCCCCTCTGCGGGCAAAGCCACGACCCGCAAGCGGGTGCCCCGAACACAGCTGCTCAAAGACTCGCTCCGCTCGTTGTCTTGGATACCCTGCTGCTTGCAGCAGGGTCATTTATAGGCGCCGCCCTCGTCTTCGGCAGGTTACCGAGCGGCTGTGATGCGCCTACGCAGGCGCGGCGGGTACCCACGAAACGGGTGTCGCGAAGCGGGTCGGTAGTACGTCGGGGAGGGCTTTGATGCGACAACAAAGATGTCGCGAAGATAAGCAACTCGGTATTAGTGCCCCGAAGTGAGACGATCAAGGCGCTGCATCAGTTCCGCCTTGGGGAGTGCGCCCGCCACCCGATCGGCCAGCCTGCCGTGGTTGTAAAAGAAGAGGGTCGGCGTCCCGTTGACGCCCTGCTGGGAGGCGATCAGGTGATTATCGTCGATGTTGACCGTGGCAAACTTCACGCGGCCGGCGTACTCCGATGCCAGCTCATTCAGGACCGGCGCGAGCCTCTGGCAATGGCCGCACCAGGGCGCGAAGAACTCCACGAGGACAGGCCCCGGAAAACCGAGGACTTCCCGCGCAAAGGCGCTGTCCGATATGGGAACGGGCCCGTCGGGGAAAAGGCTGGAAACGGCAAGCGCCGACTTGCAGCGTCCACATACGGCCCTGTCGTCGCCCCATCTTGAGGCGGGGATGCGATTCCTGGCGCCGCAGTGCGGGCAGCGGACGATCACGCTCTCTTCAGCCATAGCACAAATATATGGGTTCGCCCGGGGAGTGTCAAGCTTGCGAAAAGACGGAAACTGCGTCATCCGCGCACGCTTTCGGTCGGGCCGTGGGCGCAAGGCCCCTCCCGCGCCCCCTTTCAGGGGAATATGCCCCTCAGCTTCGTCGCCTCGGCAACCCGGCCGATGCCGAGCAGGAGGGCTGCCGTCCGCATGTCAACCCGCTCTTTGTCCGCGATGGCGAGGATCTCCTGGAAGGACCGGGAGAGGATGCGATTGAGGCGCTCGGTTATCTCGGTCTCTGTCCAGAACAGTTCCTGGAGGTTCTGGACCCACTCGAAGTAGGAGACGATAACGCCCCCCGCATTTGCGAGGATGTCGGGCACGAGATAGATGCCCCGGTCGGACAGGATCGAGTCCGCCTCGGGGGTGGTCGGGCCGTTCGCCCCCTCGACGATCATCCTGCAGCGCAGCTTCGGCGCGTTGACGACCGTAATCTGGTTCTCGATGGCGGCCGGCACCAGGATATCGCACTCCAGCTGGAGCAGTTCGTCGTTCGTGATCCCGTCCGCGTCGACATCCCCCTTCACGAAGCAACTGTCCCGCCTCTTGCAGTCCAGGGCCTTTTCCACATCGAGACCACGCGGGTTGTAGAGCCCACCCCTGATATCGGAAATGCCCACCACGAGCGCCCCGGCCCGGCTGAACTGCCGGGCAGCCGCGCCGCCCACGTTGCCAGCGCCCTGGATCACGACGCGGGACCCCGCCACGGACAGCCCGATGTGCTTGGCCGCCTTTGCCGCAACGGTAAAGACGCCCCGGCCGGTTGCCTCGAACCTGCCGCGGGAGCCGCCCAGCTCGAGGGGCTTTCCCGTCACGACGCCCGGAACCGAATACCCCTTTCGGATGCTGAAGGTGTCCATGATCCAGGCCATCACCTGCGGATTCGTCGCCATGTCGGGGGCCGGGATATCCATTTCAGGCCCGATGAAGGGCGATATCTCCCACGTAAAGCGGCGCGTCACGTTCTCTATCTCGTGCTGTGACATACCACCAGGGTCGCACTCGACCCCTCCCTTCGCCCCTCCGAAGGGGATGTTAACGACAGCCGCCTTCCACGTCATCAACATGGCCAGGGCCCGCATCTCGTCGAGATCGACGTCCGGATGATAGCGCAGGCCGCCCTTAAAGGGACCTCGTGTGTCGTCGTGCTGGACGCGATAGCCCGTAAAGATGCGCACCGAGCCATCGTCCATCTTGACGGGAAAATGCACGATGATCTCCCTTCTAGTATGTTTGATCTTGTCGATAATACCCGGATCGATGTGGGGCAGCCGCTCGGATGCCCTTTCCACCTGGCCGACGGCTATATGCGCCAGATTAATCCTCCTCGTCGTCGCCTCCATGCCTCTGTCTCCTCCCGTGATCGCATCGCGCTGCTCTTTTCCGCCTTACATATAATAACACGCCTTTGTCCCCGGATTCAGAGGACCCCGTTAAAAAGATCGTAATCTACGGGCGGCCGGAAGTTGGACCGCCTGTCCTGTCGTTTTTCGGCGGCACACGGGCCTTTTCGGATACCTCCCGGTGCGCCGGGTCCAATAATGTCAGCCCTTTACATAAGCGCTCCTGAGCGTTAGAATAGTCCTGCGTGCCCCAATGATGTGGTTTAGTTTCAGTACCATCAGCAGAAAGGCATCCGGGTCGAAAAGAAAATCGCTTCTCGTATTCTGGTTCATCCTCCTTGCCGCCCTCACGGCCGCCATTCTCGGCGCGTATAATCGGTCTCATCGCCACAAGCCGCCCCCCCTCGAAAAAATCACGCTCGGCATCGCCGCAAACGACAATGCCGCCCTCGTTCATATCGCCTCGGGTCTGGACCTTTTTTCAAAGAACGGCCTCGATGTATCCCTCAAGGAGTATGAATCGGGTTCCCTCGCCGTGCGAGACCTCGCGGAGGGAAAGCTCGATTTTGCGACCGCCGCGGACTTCAGCTTTGCGGTTGAAGGATTTGTAAGGGACGATCTGCGGGCCCTCACGACCATCTCCGTATCGAGCGACAACGCCCTCCTAATAGCGAGGCGGGACAGGGGAATCGAATCCCCTCACGATCTCGAGGGAAAAACCATAGGCGTCGTGCAGGGCACCTCCTCCGAATTCTTCCTCGCCACGTTCCTCGCCTTTCATGGAATACTCAACAGTGAGGTACGGATCGTCGACATAAGACCGTCGGAGACGACCCTGGATATTATGAAGGGCGCCATCGATGCCGCCATGCTGTGGGAACCCTACGCGTTCTTGCTGAGGACCGCCCTCGGCAAGAACGCGACCGTCTGGGACGGCCAGGGCGGACAGGATTACTATTTTCTCCTGATCTCGACCGGATCCTATATCGCGAGCCACAGGGGCACCGTCGAAAAGCTGCTGCGCGCGCTGGCAGAGGCGGAGCAATCCGCCGAATTTGATCCGGCGCGGGCGAAAAGGATCATACAGCGGCGTTTTCATTACAGCGATCAGTATATGGCCTGGATGTGGCCGAAAAGCAGGCTCGAGGTCGGTCTTACCCAGGACCTCCTTATCCTTATGGAGGACGAGGCGCGGTGGCACAGGAAGAAAGAGGCCATGGACTACGACAGGATACCGAACTACTATTCCTTCATCTATCTCGAAGGGCTGGAGAGGGTGAAGCCGAACGCGGTGACTATCATCCATTAGGGGACACGCGGTAGAGGGCGCGACAATGATGAGCATCAAGGTCAAATTGAAGATAAGCGCCTTCGTACTGGTCGCCCTCGCCATGACCATAGTCGCGACGTTGGTTCTCATGGCGAGGGAAATCGATTGGGCCACCGAGGAGTCCTTCATCGCCCAGCAGATCGTAAACGGGGCAAGCGAGCTCAACCTGCTCGCCCGCGCCTTCACGCGGCAGCAGGAACAGGGCGGCACGGAAATGCAGTGGATGGACAGGCACCGCTCCCTGACGAGGCTGATCACCGAGGCATCCATGAGAGGCAAGAGGGAAAAGCTTCTTCTGGACCGGTTGACAAGGACGAATGTCAGTCTGGGGATCGTCTTCTCGTGCATCCGCAGCTATCGGGAGGCGGGCAGCCGGGTCTCGGGAGAGAGAAGGGAGCTTTACGCCGAATCGGAGGAGCGGTTGATGGCCCAGCTCATGGCTAAAACCCAGGGGATGGTTCACGACGGAGGGCTGCTCGTACAGGAAAGCAAACATGCGATCCTTGCAGTCCAGAGCAGGTCGTTCCAGATCATCCTCTCCCTCGTCGTGATGCTCATCGGGAACGTGCTTCTCACCTTTTACCATCTCTACACCACTATCGTCCAGTCCCTGGAAAAACTGCATGAGGGGGCGAGCATTATTGCCAAAGGCGATTTCGATCACCCGGTAGTCCTCAAGGGCCCCTCGGAGATCGCCGGGCTTGCTGCCGCCTTTACGGCAATGGGGGAGAAGCTGAAAGCGTCCTACCGATCGCTCAAGGCCAGCGAGCGGAGGTACAGGGACCTTACCGAGTTCCTGCCCCAGACGGTCTTCGAGACGGATCGATCGGGCAGGCTGACATTCGTCAACAGAGAGGCCCTTCGGGTCTTTGGCTATACCGGGGCAGACGTTTCCGGTTTCCTCGATTTTGTCCGTCTCATTGCGGAAAGCGACAGGGCCGGGTTCACAAGCGCCATGGACACGAGCATGGAAAACGGCTGCACGGTGCGCATCTCCGGCGCGGCCGAAAGGAGGGATGGAAGCTTTTTCCCTGCGTGCGTCTATTTCTCGCCGGTTATCGATAATGGGGAGGTCGTCGGCGCACGGGGCATCCTCATCGACATGACCGAGCAAAAAAGGGTCGAGCAGCAGCTTCAGCAGGCACAGAAGATGGAGGCCATAGGAACGCTTTCGGGCGGCATAGCTCATGACTTCAACAATATCCTCGCCGCCATCATCGGGTTCACCGAACTGGCCCTCGACGACATGGCGGAGCGGCCGGAAAGACGCTTTCTCGAAAACGTCCTGAGGGCCGCCAGCCGGGGCAGGGACCTCGTGCGACAGATCCTGACCTTCAGCCGGAGGGGCGAACGGTCCCACAACCCGGTTGCAATCGGCCCTGTCATGGAGGAGACGGTGAAGCTCCTTCGCGCGTCCATCCCCTCCACCATAGAAATCCGGCACGACCTTTCATCCGAGGAACTGACCGTGCGTTCCGATCCAACCCAGATCCAGCAGGTACTTATGAACCTTTCCACGAATGCGGCCTATGCAATGCGGGAAAACGGGGGTCTGCTGGAGATAGGCGTGGCGCGTGTGTGTTTCCGGCAGCAGGAGGAACCGCCCCGGCCGGGCATGGAGCCGGGGTCCTATGTGAGGATATCGGTCAGGGATACGGGGGCGGGTATGGGGGCGGCCACATTGGAGAGGATCTTCGATCCCTTCTTCACGACCAAGGAAACGGGTGAAGGAACCGGGCTCGGGCTCTCCGTGGTGCACGGCATCGTGGAAGACCACAGGGGCACTATCCAGGTCGAGAGCGAATTGGGGAAAGGAAGCGTCTTTTATATCTTTCTCCCCCTTGTCGAAGAGCCTCCGGCGCTCCAGAGCGCCCGCGGTGAGGAGCCGATGGGACCGGGAAGAGGAAGGATCCTCCTCATTGACGACGAACCCGACATAATCGAGGCGGAGAAGATGATGCTGGAGCGTTTGGGATACTCCGTCGTAGCAAAGGCAAGCAGTGTGGAGGCGCTCAAGCTGTTCGACGAGGATTCTCAGGCCTTCGACGTCATCATCACCGATCAGACAATGCCGGAGATGACGGGAATGACCCTGGCGAGGAAGATCATCGCGAAAAGGGCCAATGTCCCGATCATTCTGTGCACAGGATACAGCGACGCCGTCTCGCAAAGGGAGATTCAAAGGATCGGCATCAGGGAGTTCGTCATGAAGCCCGTCTCGAAACGGGAGATGTGGGAGGCCCTGCGCCGTGCCCTGGAGGAGCCGGAAAAAGGCGGTCTCCCTGAGGAGAATCTGCTCCCCTCTTCGGGGAGAATATAGCTATTTCATCCCAATTTGTGAGGGCTCGGAAGGAAATAATTTTGGCCGATCGGCGAGGCGCGGAAAGGCCAAATGTACTGGATGTACATGACCTTTTCGCAACGAAGCGGGCGGACAAAAGGACGAGCCAGATGGCCCATTTATTTTCTGACGAGCCCTAATCATGGGGCCGCTTCAGACCGTGATGCAGAAGTTTCCCTTATTCCCGGCCGGAGCGGCCACTTGGCTGTCCGTAAATCTCTTGATGAACATGTTTCTGAACGCGCCCATGCCCTCGGCCACAGGGGCATTCTGCTGAATGCAGGATGGGACCGTGGTTTCCGGGGTCTCGGGCCCTGGGACCCCATATTCCTCGTTCCGTTGATCGGTTGCGGGCCGGCACGCCTCTACTGAAGGCTGCTGAGAAACGGATCGTCCATCCCGCGTGTTGAATTCAACGCGGAGCTGTCTCACGCTTCTCTTCACTCCGGCGTCGTTTTCTTTCAGGTTCGTGTAGACGATTCTCATATGAAAACAGTTGCCCCGGTCTAAAGCGGGCTACAATGCACGGGGGGGCGTCGGGGTATCAAACCTATCCCGTGTTCCCACCCTTTGTTTGCAATTTTACTGATTAAATTACAATCTAGAACAGTCGGACAACAATGTCAACAAAAAAATGTGTCTCTCTCGCTGCACTACAAAAATGTCACGAAAAGTGTGTCCGTGCGTATGGCCTGACGCGCCCGGTGTTGCGCCATGCCGCCGGGCGCCACCGACCACGGAAGGTCCCGGGCACCCGGCCAGCCCTACCCCATACGTTCAAAGTCGTCCTCGATCCGAATAATGTCATCCTCCCCGAGATAGTCGCCCCTCTGCACCTCTATGAGGACCAGCAGATCGTCCCCCACGTTCTCGATTCTGTGGAGCGCCTCCCTGGCTATGTCCGTAGACCCGCCCACTTCAAGGGTGTATTCCTGTCCGTCTCTCGTGATCCGCGCCTGCCCCCTTACCACATACCAGTGCTCCTCCCTTTTGAGGTGCTTCTGATAGCTCAGGCGCTTGCCGGGAAATACCTCGATCCGCTTAACCTTGAACGCGCCCTCATCATGCAGGACAAACCACCTTCCCCAAGGAGGCGCTGCCTGCTCGCTAATCGTCATATCTCTTCCCCCACACTACATCCCCACTATGACCCCTTCTTGAAGAGCCTCTTGAGTCGCTCCTGGAACTCGGGCTCCGCGGAGAACTGAGACACGTACAGCCTCTCCCTGTCCAGATGGGGCCCCAATCCCCCGAGGAGGGAGAGGTTCACCAATTCCTTCAGCTTTCTGGTCGTTTCAAAAGGAAGGGCCAACAAATCCTCGATGAGGGCTGCCAGTCTCGCTTCGAGTTCCCCCTCGCCGACGACGAAATTGACGATTCCCATCTGTCTTGCCTCTTCCATGCCGATGTTACGGGAGAGGAAATAGAGTTCGCTGAACCGCTTCATGCCGACGAGACGCGAAAGAAAGATGCTTCCTCCGCCGTCCGGCGTCAGTCCTATCCGCCTGTAGGCCATGTTCATCACTGCCTTTTCCTCAGCCAAGGTGAAATCACACGCGCAGGAGAGGCTGAGGCCCGCGCCGAAAGCCAGGCCCTCGACCACGGCGATGACGATGGCCGGCATGGTGCGTATGAGGGTGATGCCCCTGTTGAGAAAATCAGCCATGGCATCTATCTTGATGCCGGGCTCCTCGCTGTCCTTGAACTCGATCACATCACCCCCCGAACAAAAGGTCTTTCCCGCGCCCCTGATCACGACAATCGGCGCGGCCTCCTTTTCCGCCCTTTGGAGCGAGTGGTAGAGGGCCTCCAGAAGCTCCTCGCTCATGGCGTTCTTCTTGTCGGGTCTGTTCAAGGTCAGGTGATACACACCGTCATGAAAGGCTTCTGTCACCACACCCATGGGAATCCTCCTGTAACTCGGGAATTCGCTGCACCTTCGGTTCAGTCACTCGCGCTTTCTTATCATGGACCAGGAAGGGGAATTATTTCAAGAGAAAAAACAGGCGAAAAAGGGGACGGGCTGACCCGGCGACTCCTTCAGCAGCCCGGCTCCGGAGCGATCCTGTCTCTCAGCTCGCCTATTGTCCTCGATCCGCTGCACCAAAGGCTGACGAGAAGCTCTTCTTTGAGCCTCTCGACCCCTTCGATCACCTTCTCCGCGGACCATTTGGACCATCTCAGGAAAGGGAGCGCCATGGAGGTAAGGGTCGCACCGAGGGCGAAGGCCTTTGCCATGTCAATGCCTGACCTGATGCCTCCTCCCGCGATGAGATGCTGTCCCTCCGCGAGCAGTCCAGCCGCGGCGATGATCGCGTCTCTCGTGCACGTGCCGATATTTTCGTAGATTCCGTAATCCTTGTCCTGTATGTACCCTTCAATCCTCGGCCAGCTCGTGCCGCCAAGACCCGCTACATCGACTCCGGCGATCTTCCTTGCCGCCGCCCACCGGACGACCGACTCCGGAAGGCCGGCGCCGACTTCCTTCAGAAATACCGGGTAGGGGAAGTCCTGAAGCGCATTCTCCAGGGCATCGAGGGCCCCGCTGAAATCCGTTTCTCCATCGGTCTGGAGGATCTCGTGCAGGGGGTTTACATAGAGCATGATTCCATCCGCGTGGATGGATTCGACCGCCTCCATGAGATAGTCCCTACCCCTCCGCGCGTGGACAAGCCCGAGGTTCGCGAGCAGCGGGATCGTCGGCGCCCACTCCCTCACCAGGTACGATTCCGCGTCCGCCCTTTTCTCCAGCATGGGCCGCGCGGATCCTAGGGCCATGGCTATCCGGCAGTGTTCGGCGGCCATCGCGAGATTCCTGTTGATGTGCATAGATAGCCTGCCCCCGCCCGTGATAGGTGCGATGAGAAGGGGAAGCGAGAGGGTCCTGCCGAGGAACGCTGTAGACGTCTCCATGGCGTCCCTCGCAAAGTTCGGGATGCCCCCTGCCAGACGGACCTTCTCAAGACCCGTAGAGAGGGCTGATTCCACATCCCTTTCGAGGCACACCTTTATGTGTATGTCCTTTATCTCGCTGTAGCGCCCGGCCGCCGTCTCCATCCGTTACCGCCGCCCTTAGGGCTCGTCAGACAATAAATGGGCCATCTGGCTCGTCCTTTTGTCCGCCCGCTTCGTTGCGAAAAGGTCATGTACATCCAGTACATTTGGCCTTTCCGCGCCTCGCCGATCGGCCAAAAATCCTTCGCCATCTGA